>DHTF01000020.1 GCA_002411515.1 Proteiniphilum sp. UBA5267
CAGGTTACTAACTGATTTGATTACATAAAATTTAAGGCACACTTCATGCCCGTTGGTTTTTGAGCGTGCAAATATACGTTTTTTTTATCTTTTTAAGAACAATATTGCCGGATTATTTTCTGCAAAACAATCCGGCAATATCAGTACGTTTTTTTTATTCAATAAAACCCCTGTTCCTGAGTAAGTAAACAGGGTTGGGTTCGGCACCGCGGAATTTCTTGTAAAGTGTCATCGGATCGTCGGTGTTCCCTTTCGAGAGCACGTTGTCACGGAACAGTTGGGCGGTTTCCTTGTCGAAGATTCCTTTTTCAGCAAATGCCTGGAAAGCATCGGCATCCAGTACTTCGGCCCAAAGGTAGGCGTAGTAACCAGCCGAGTATCCGCCACTGAAGATGTGTGAGTAGTAGGTGCTGCGGTAGCGGGGAATAATTTCATCGATCAGGCCTATTTTTGCCATCGATTGTTTTTCAAACTCGCGCACATCCAACTCTTTTTTCTCCCGCTGGGTGTGATAGTCCATGTCGAGTAGGGCTGCTGCAACAAACTCTGTTGTGGTAAAGCCCATGTTGAATTTCGAGGCGGCATCAATCTTGGCAATCAGTTCATTGGGAATGACTTCGCCTGTTTGGTAGTGTGTCGCGTAGAGCTTCAGCACTTCGGGGTGAAATGCCCAGTGTTCCATGATCTGGGAAGGAAGCTCCACGAAGTCGCGAGAAACGCTCGTGCCTGAGAGGCCAGCATAGTTTACGTTAGAAAGCATGCCGTGCAGGGCGTGTCCGAATTCATGGAAGAGCGTTTCCACCTCATCGAGTGTCAGTAGTGCGGGCGTGGTCTCTGTGGGGCGTGTGAAGTTACCCACATTGAACACAAGGGGGCGAATATTTTCACCGTCAAGTATTTTTTGTCCGCGGAAGCTGCTCATCCAAGCTCCAGCACTTTTACCTTCCCTCGGGAAGTAGTCTGTATAGAATACAGCAACATGAGAGCCCTCGGCATCGGTCACTTCATACGCTTCTACTTCGGGATGGTAGACAGCTATATTATCGAGTTTTTTGAAGTTCAGGCCATAGAGTTTGTTGGCCACGGTGAATACACCTTCGCGCACGTTCTCCATCTTGAAGTAGGGCTTCAGTTCCTCTTCGTTGAGAGCATACTTTTGCTGGCGCATTTTTTCGGCATAATACCACCAGTCCCAGGAAGCCAGTTTAAAGTTTCCTCCTTCGGCATCGATGAGCTTCTGCAACTCTACAGCCTCTTTTTTGGCTTGTGCCAGCGCATAGTCCCATACTTCATTGAGTAGTTTGTACACATTTGCTGGTGTCTTAGCCATGTTTTCGGCGAGAATAAAATCGGCATGGGTGTCGTAACCCAGCATTTGGGCTTTTTCTATGCGCAGGTTGACAATGTCGTTGATAATTTTTTTGTTGTCGTACTCATTGTCGTTGTCGCCACGCATGTACATGGCTTTGTAGAGTTTTTCACGCAGGTCGCGGTTGTCGGCATACTGCAGGAAGGGTAGCCAACTGGGTTTCTGCAGGCCAAAGACCCATTTACCTTCTTCACCAGCAGCTTTGGCGGCATTTGCTGCAGCAGCCACAATGCCTTCGGGTAATCCGGCAAGGTCTGCTTTGTTGTCGATAACCATTTTAAAGCTGTTTGTTTCTTTCAGCAGGTTGTTTCCAAACTTGAGAGTGAGGGCCGACAGCTCTTTGTTGATCTCCCGGAGCCTCGTTTTTTCAGCCTCTCCCAGCATGATACCCGAGCGGACAAAGTTCTTGTATTTATCGTCTAGCAGGCGATACTGTTCGGTGGTAAGGTTCAGACCGGTGGTGTCGTCGTGTACCGCTTTGATGCGGTTAAACAGTTTTTCGTTGAGGTTGATGTTGTCGCTGTGTTCCGACAAGAGTGGGGAAAGTTCCTCGGCCAGTGCCTGAATGGAATCGTTTGTCTCCGCGCTTTCCAATCCGTAGAAAATCTGGGAAACACGGGTAAGCAGCTTTCCACTGTTGTCGAGGGCCACAATGGTGTTTTCGAAAGTGGGTGCTTCCGGATTATTGACAATTGAATCAATTTCGACAGTTTCTTCTTCCATCCCTGCCAGAAAGGCGGGTCTGTAGTCGGCAAACTCAATTTTGTCGAAAGGCGGTGTGCCGTAAGGGGTGTCGAACTCTGTGAAAAAGATCGTTCCTTTTTCACGGGACGTGGTGTCGGACTTCTGCGAGTTGTTGCATGCTATCAAAGTCATAAATGCAAATGTAATAAATAAGACTCTCTTCATGAGTGTAATAATTTGATGACGAATATCAATTGGTGAATAATTTCTGTCAACGTGTTGTATGGTGCAAAGTTAATCAATTTTCTTAAAAACCGTAGGCTGCCTTGCGCATTTCGCTGGCTGATGCGAAGGGATGAGGCGGATTAAGATACCGATTCAGAAACTGATAAACTGTGAAGCGGATGTCGGTTACCTCCTTTGTGTCGATGCGGTCGAAGCACAAGTCTGCACTATAACTGGGCCGAAGGGGTATAGGCGTCGTGATAAAAGATCAGCATGCGCTTATCCTCTTTGGCCTTTTCCATGAATCGCTTTTTCTCCTCCATGGCAACCACTACACTGTTGTCGTATGCCGAAAGCCAGCTGAGAGCCAGATTGAGCGAGGTGGGTACCACATCGCCGGGAAAGGCATAATTTCCCTCTTCGGTTTCGAACAGCACCACAATCTGGCCGGGCGTGTGTCCATCGTACAGCTCAAGGCGCACCTGCTCGTTTAGTTGTATGTCGTCGAGCACAAACTGTAACTGTCCCGCATCATAGACTGGCTCGATGTTGTCGGCAAAGAATGATCCCTGCTCAAATAGCGATGGGTTGCGATAGTTCTGCCACTGTTTCAGACTCAGGTGGTAGGTAGCATTGGGGTAGGCAGGAACGGCCTGCTGCCGCTCGTTGAGAACGGTACTGCCGCCACAATGATCGAAATGCAGGTGGGTGAGAATCACATCAGTCACCTCTTCGGGCTCATAACCAATCTTGCGGATCTCCTCCCGCATATCTTTCTGCTCGAAAGGCTGAAAGAACTTCAACTTTGATGCATGCTTGTCTCCCAGTCCGTTGTCAACCAGTATCCGGCGGTCGCCACTGACAATAAAAAGGCAGCGGAGCGACATGATACACATATTTTTTTCGTCTACCTTGTACTTTGCCGACCAGTATTTTTTGGGTACGGGCCCAAACATCACACCCCCGTCGCCCCGGAAAAAGCCCGACTCGATGATGTGAAATGAGGTGCCGTTTTGTTGAAACTTGCGCATAAAGTTGTATTTTTGTGGCAAATTTAGTGAAAAGTTTCGGGTAACAGAACTCCCGACCAGCCGACATCCCTATGAACATCCCGAAAAAAAAGGACAACATTGCAGAGTACCTCCTCTATATGTGGCAAACAGAAGACCTTTTGCGCGCCTGTGAACTGGACATAGATAAGGTGCAGCAATCCATCATCAATTCTGCTTATCAAACAGTGGAAGAGCGTGATGCGGCGCGTGATTGGTATGAGGGCCTTATTATGATGATGAAGTCGGAGGGTCTCCGGAACGAGGGACACCTGCAGATCAACAGGAACATCATCATTGAACTGACCGATCTACATCTACAGCTGTTGAAAGATCCCCGCGAGTCGGAATATATCGCACTCTACTACCACACCCTGCCGCACATCGTGGCCTTGCGGGCCAAAACAGCGGACAAGCAAGTGGCGGAGCTGGAAACCTGTTTTACGGCACTCTATGGTTATATGCTCCTGAAGTTGCAACAGCGAGAGATCTCTGCCGAAACGCAGGCAGCCGTAAGGCAGATTACCGCGCTGCTGCGGCTGCTATCGCAGAAGTACAAAACGATGGATGAAAAGGATCCGGAATCATAAAAAATATGCCCATTTTTACAGGATTAAGCAAAGCACTGGGAGGCACTGAGCAGGAGACACCCAAACAGCAGTACTTTTACGGGCTGGTACAGAAGAATGTGCTGGTTACCGGCGCCTATGGGCAGCTGGGCAGTGAGATCAAAGCACTGACTTCCCGCATGAACCTGCCTTTCCGCTTCTTTTTTACCGATGCCGACACACTGGACATCACCGATATCAACCAGATCGATGCCTTTGTGTCCGATTACAAGATTCAATATCTGATCAACTGTGCTGCTTACACGGCAGTGGACAGGGCGGAAACAGATGTGGAGAAAGCCGCTGCCATCAATGTCACCGCGGTAACACACATCGCACAGGTCGCTGTGAAGTATGGTGTGAAAGTAATCCACATCTCCACCGACTTTGTATTTGATGGCACATCGTCCGTTCCTTACAAGGAGACGATGGCTGCTCAGCCCTTGTCGGTTTATGGTAAAACAAAACTGGCAGGAGAAGAGGCCCTGCAGGCAGCGGGGGGTGATTGGATTATCCTGCGCACATCCTGGTTGTACTCCGCTTATGGTAACAACTTCGTGAAAAAGATGATCCGGCTCATGCATGAGAGGGAGCGTCTGACTGTTGTGGATGACCAGTGGGGGAGCCCGACTTATGCGGCCGATCTGGCAGAGATGGTGATTCACATCCTGCAGTTCACCGAAGAACAGGAATGGAAAACTGGCATCTATCACTTTTCAAACAAAGGAGAAACTACCTGGTTCCGGTTTGCCCAAGCAATTCAAAAGCTTGTCGGCATCTCCTCCTGTGAACTCATTTCCGTACAATCGCATGAGTATCCTTCTGCTGCCCGCCGACCATCCTACAGTGTGATGGATCTATCCAAAACTACCTCTTCCTTTCACGTGGAGATACCAGCCTGGGAGGAAGCCCTGCAACGGTGTATTCAAAAAATGGATAAGGTTTGAAGGTTTCAGTGAACGCTGAATGCTGATCGCTAATGATTACTGAAAGCTAAATAAAGAATGACAATAAAAGAAGAAATAGAACGGCGACGTACTTTTGCCGTCATCAGTCACCCCGACGCGGGAAAAACCACACTCACCGAGAAGCTGCTGCTTTTCGGCGGCGCCATCCACGTAGCGGGTGCTGTCAAGTCGAACAAGATCAAAAAAACGGCAACCTCCGACTGGATGGAGATAGAGAAACAGCGCGGAATCTCTGTCGCCACCTCTGTGATGGGTTTCGAATACAGTGATCACAAGATCAACATCCTCGATACCCCCGGTCACCAGGATTTTGCTGAAGATACCTTCCGTACGCTCACCGCCGTGGACAGCGTGATTGTGGTAGTCGACGTGGCAAAAGGGGTAGAAACCCAGACGCGCAAGCTGATGGAAGTCTGCCGCATGCGTAAGACGCCGGTGATGATCTTCGTCAACAAAATGGACCGCGAAGGAAAGGATCCTTTCGACATCCTCGATGAACTGGAGGAGGAATTGCAGATTGCTGTGCGCCCCCTGAGCTGGCCCATCGACATGGGAGAACGGTTTCGGGGCGTGTACAACCTTTATAAGGAGAGCCTCGACCTTTATCAGCCCGGCAAGCAGGTTATCACGAAATCGGTGCAGCTCGGTTTGCAATCGTCCGATCTGGAAAAACATATCGGCGACAAGTTGTCGAAGAAGTTGCGCGACGACGTGGAGTTAATTACCGAAGTATATCCGTCCTTTCAGCAGCAATCCTACCTTGCCGGAGAGCTGGCGCCGGTCTTCTTTGGATCGGCGCTGAACAACTTTGGCGTAAAGGAGTTGCTCGACTGTTTTGTGGAGATTGCTCCTTCACCACGACCGGTGCAATCCGAAGAACGGACTGTGAATCCTTACGAAGAAGATTTCAGTGGCTTCGTTTTCAAGATCCACGCCAACATGGATCCCAATCACCGCTCCTGTATTGCTTTTGTGAAAGTATGTTCCGGCAAGTTTGAACGCAATGTGAACTACAAGCATGTGCGTTTCAACCGGATGATGAAGTTCTCTTCGCCCACCGCGTTCATGGCACAGAAGAAAGAGATCATGGACGAAGCTTATGCAGGCGATATTGTGGGGTTACCCGACAATGGCAACTTCAAGATCGGCGACACCCTTACCTCGGGCGAACTGCTACACTTCAAAGGGTTGCCCAGCTTCTCGCCGGAGATGTTTAAATACATAGAGAATGCCGACCCCATGAAATCGAAGCAGTTGCAACGTGGCATAGAGCAGTTGATGGACGAGGGTGTAGCCCAGCTCTTTGTGAATCAGTTTAATGGGCGAAGAATCATCGGCACGGTGGGACAGCTTCAGTTTGAGGTGATCCAGTATCGACTCCTGCACGAATATGGAGCACAGTGCCGCTGGGAACCGATCAATCTCTATAAGGCATGCTGGATTGAGAGTGACGATGCGGCACAGTTGTCCGATTTCAAAAAGCGCAAATTCCAGTATATGGCCCATGATAAGGAGGGCAGGGATGTCTTTCTGGCTGAATCAAGCTATATTCTGATGATGGCACAACAGGATTTCAAGCATATCCGCTTTCATTTCAACTCCGAGTTCTGATTCCCGGCCAGGTGGACGGTCATCTGAGGGAAAGGAATATTCAGTCCGTGTTCAATCAGCGACTCATATGCCTGTTCGTTCAGGTCGTAGGTGACCGTCCAGAAATCAGCGGTGAGTGTCCAAACCCTCAGTACAAAGTCGATGGAGCTATCGTTCATCTTTACCATCCGTGATAAGGGGGCGGGATCCTGCAACACCTGGGGATGCTTCTCCGCAATATCAAGCAACAGACGTTTCACCAGCTCCACGTCCGATCCGTAATCCACATTAATGGTCAGATCCACGCGACGTGTTGCCTGGGTGCTGTAGTTGACGATGTTTCCGGTGGAGAGGGGCCCATTTGGAATATGTACCGTCTTGTTGTCGAAGGTGGTGAGGGTAGTGTAGAGAATGCCCACCGACTGTACTGTTCCGGCAGCATTCTGTGCTTCAATGTAATCGCCCCCTCTGAAAGGTTTGTTGAAGAGCAGCATCACTCCTCCCGCAAAGTTCGCCAGGTTGTCCTTCACTGCCAGACCCACCGCCAGTCCCACCGAGCCAATAAGCGCGGCAATCGAGACCGTTTTTGTCCCGACAATATTGATGATCAGAATGATCAGCGTTGCAAAAAGCGTGATATTCAATAGGTTTGTGAGGAAGCTGCGCAGGGCACGATCTTCAATTCGTTTGTCAAACACTTTTCCCAAAAGACCGGCGATCCGTTTGATGAACCATTTACCCACATAGAAAATGAGCAGGGCTACCAATAGTTTTCCCAGGAAGTCGATGCTGCCGGTAAGAAACTGATCGGCCAGTTCATTGAACCGCCCTGCTTTGATTAGCTCGGCGGTCGAGCTTTGTGGCATGTCTGCCGAAGGAGAACTGATCACGGAACTTAGGAAGTCGGTTTGTGAACCGTAAAGGTTGAATGGCATATTAATTCTTGTTTTTTGACATGAAACGGCAAAGATAAATATTTTTGATTAAATTTGTTGTTCCCATCCGCATATCAAACCGGTATATGAGACTATTTTTACGATTACTTTTTTTTGTTTTTTTTCTTCCTGCCACACTACTGGCTCAAAGTTACGAAGAGCTGGTGGAGCAGTCTGCCACCTTCATTGAAGAAAATAATCTGGAAACTGCTGCCCAGACACTACAGAAAGCCATGTCGCTCGATCCGGCAAATGAGCACAATCCGGTACTGCTTCTAAATCTGGGAATTTTACAGCGTCAGCTTGGTTTGTTAGACGATGCGTACATCTCTTTCACTGCATCCATTGCCAATAACCCGATGCCTGCGTTGGTGCTGCACAACAGAGCTTCCCTACTGTGCGAAATGGAACGCTTCAATGAGGCAATGGAAGACTACAACAGTCTGATCCGTTTATACCCCGACGATGTGGAAGCCTACTACCGCAGGGGTTTGTTATTTTTGGAGCAGCATGACAGAGTCAGGGCAGAAGCCGATTTCAACATGTCGGAGCAGATCGAGCCCAATAATCTCTATACCCGGTTGAGCAAGGCTTTGATATACAAGCTGGATGATAATTGGGATGCTGCTGAAAAAATCTATACTTCCCTCATCGAATCGGATCAGCAACAGGTTGATCCCAGCTTTTACATAAACCGAGCCGAGTGTTATGTCAACACTGGTCAGATATTCAGGGCCTCAGCCGATTTGCGGGTCATAGAAAACAGTCAGGCAAATAATCCCTACTTCTACTTCCTACGTGGCCGGGTACGGTTTGAGCAATTCGACAAGATTGCAGCACAGGCCGATTTTAAAAAGGCCGGAGAGTTGGGCTACGATGCGACACTCCTGGAAGCATGGTTGAAAAAAACAGAAAAATAAGAATAGTCACATCTAATAAAAATAACAATGAAAAGAAAATTACTTTATGTTGGCACACTGATGTTGTTGGTTGCATTTTCTGCTAACACACAGGCGCAGGAAGCGAATAAATTAACGAAAAAAGAAAAAAAAGAGGGATGGGAACTCTTGTTCAACGGAAAAGATTTCTCCGGATGGAGACAATATAACGGAACAGAGATGCCAAAAAACTGGCAAATAGAAGAGGAAGCCATGAAGGTGATGCCTGCAGATCCGTCGAGACTGGGAAGTGGTGGCAATGGTGATGTTATTTATGCAGGCAAGATGTTTACCGACTTTGAGTTGTCGATGGATTGGAAGGCTGGAGATCAGGCCAACTCGGGCATTTTCTACTATGTACGTGAATTGCCTGGTAAACCCATTTACTATGCTGCACCTGAAATACAGGTACTCGACAATGAGCGTGCCTCCGATAATAAAATTGACAGCCACAAAGCCGGATCCCTTTATGACATGATCGCTGCCGATCCTGCTACCGTTCACCCGGCCGGTCAATGGAACAACATCGTGGTAAGAGTGAAGGATGGAAAAGTAACCCACATCCAGAATGGAAAAAAAGTAGTGGAGTATACGCTCTGGACCAAAGAATGGGACGCTCTGGTCCAGCAGAGTAAGTTTAAAAGCTTCCCCGGCTTTACAGAAGGAATCGCACACGAGGGATACATCGGCTTGCAGGATCACGGTTATACCGTGTGGTTCCGCAATGTGAAGATCAGGGAATTGTAAAAGCTAACGCAGGACACAGGCGCAGCTTTCGTCTAACAAGGGTGAAAATTAATCTCTCATTACATGAAGTGGATCAACAGAAACGACAGCGAGGCCAATTTCGATGACCGCAGAGGCAGGGGAAGAGGCCGAAAGAATGCAGCCGTGGGCGGAGTGGGAGCCATTGTAATTGTCATCATTGCGCTCCTGTTGGGACAAAATCCTTTTCAGGCTGTAGACATGGTGAACAGTGTGGTGCCGGGGCAGTCGACAGAAGTAACTGACTCCTCCCGGGTCAACGAGAATGAGGAGCTGAAAGTGTTTACCCTGGGCGTATTCAACAGTGCCAATGACGTCTGGAGCAAAATTTTCAGTACACAGCTGCAGCAGAGCTATGTGAAACCTACGCTGGTGACTTTCACCGATGAAACGGTATCGGAATGTGGAGGTGCATCGGCTGCTGTAGGTCCGTTCTACTGTCCGGCAGATCAGAAGATGTATATCGACCTGAATTTCTTTCATCAGTTGAAGTCCGATTTCGGTGCCAAGGGTGACCTGGCCATGGCCTATGTCACAGCCCATGAGGTGGGTCATCATGTACAGAAGCTGTTGGGGATCATCGATCAGGTGAATCGCTATCGGGGGCGTATCAGTGAAGCCGAGCAAAACAGGCTGAATGTGAAGCTTGAGTTGCAGGCCGATTTTCTGGCCGGCGTGTGGGTCTACCATGCCCAAAAGATGAACATGATTCTGCTGGAGCCGGGCGACCTGGAGTCGGCCATCAGTGCCACCACCGCCGTGGGTGATGATACCATTCAGAAGCGATCGATGGGCTACAGCGTTCCCGATTCATTTACACACGGTACTTCAGCCCAGCGTACTTACTGGTTCCGCAAAGGTATGCAGACGGGCGATATCAGTCAGGGAGATACCTTTAGTGATCCCAGCCTGAACTAAATAAACAGGGGCTGTCTCTAGAAGACAGCCCCTGTTGTTTGGTTAAATAGCAACACGACTTTTAACCGGTATATTTTTCTTCATGCGCTCTCAATCCAACCGGATCTCGTCGACAAAGATAAAGGCACGATTCCCTTTTCCGGCATGCCACTCCGGTATGAGGGAGGGTTTCACTGTAACCTTGAAATAGCGAGCTTCAACCGGCTCAAAACTAAGCTTGTGCGAGGAAATTTCAGCCCAGTGGTCCTTGTGTTCATCGGTCACAGCTTCTGTGACGACCGGAACAAAAGTCTTGTTATCGGCCGATGATTCGATGATGATCTCCGAAGCATCGAAGATCCAGTCGCCCGTCACCACGGCATTGTTTACTTCTGCCTTACTTATTTCCGTGGGCTGCAGCAAGTCGATCACCGCCACCAGATCTTCCCCTTGAAATCCAATCCAGCGGCCTGTTCTGTAATTGGTGTCGCTTCCATTGAGTCCGTCCACCAGCATGGAAGCGCCCTCATAGGCATAGTTCGGGGCGGGCGTGGTCAACAGTTCGGTGGGCATGAAAGTGGATTTGCTGATGACGATCTTTTCACTGAAGATTTTGCTCTTTTTCCCTCCTCTGATGGCTGTCGCTTTGAGCTCGACGTTTTCTTTGAAAGAAAGCTTGTTCTCATAACGCAGCGAGGATTCATCCGGCTCGCTGCCATCAAGTGTGTAGTATACCGGTGCATTGTCGATGGTGGTGAAAGTCACATCCAGCGCATTGCTGTCGAAGTTGGCTTTCAGTTCCGCCTCCACGTCGAACACATGGGTGGCATAGTTGTAACCCAGCTTGTCATAGAGCGCTATCAACTGTGGCAATCGCTTCAGGAACGCTTCATAATCTTTCTTTTCCGGCTGCACCCACTGTACTTCGCTCATGGCAGCCAGGCGCGGCAGCAACATATACTCCACCTGTTGCGGTTCTTTGATATACTCTGTCCAGAGGTTCGCTTGCGGACCCAGAATGTGCTTCCGCTGTTCTTCGGTGAGTATTTCCGGTGCTGGTTCAAAGCTGTAGACCAGCTCCAGGGGCAGAAATCCGCCAATTGCCAGTGGCTCTTCACTTGTCTGGTCTGTCTGATAGTAGTCGAAGTAGCAGTAGTTGGTGGGAGCCATGATCACATCGTGCCCCATCTGCGCAGCCTGTATGCCGCCGCCCATGCCGCGCCACGACATCACCGTAGCGTTGGGAGCCAGCTCACCCTCCAATATCTCGTCCCAGCCAATGATGCTGCGTCCCTTTTCGTTCAGGAACTTTTCCATGCGGGCGGTCACGTAGCTCTGCAGGTAATGTTCAGCAGTGTGTCCCTCGCGGTCCTTCAGTCCCAGTTCTTTGATGCGTGCCTGGCAATCAGGACATTTCTCCCAGCGTGTCTTGGGTGCTTCGTCGCCACCAATGTGGATATATTTTGATGGGAAGATTTCCATCACTTCGGTCAGTACTGCCTGCAGGAAAGTGAATGTTTCCTCCTTGCCGGGGCAGAGTACATCTTCGAAGACGCCCCACTCGCGGGATACCTCATAAGGACCACCGGTGCAGCCCAGTTCGGGATAAGCATGGAGTGCAGCCAGCATGTGGCCCGGCAGGTCCACTTCGGGAATGATGGTGATGTATCGCTCTTCGGCGTATTCGACCACCTCTTTCAGCTCTTCTTTGGTGTAGAATCCTCCGTGTGGTATGCCGTCATACTCGCCTGTGTTGCGGCCGATCACCGTTTCTTTGCGCATGGAGCCCATCTCTGTGAGTTTGGGATAAGCATCTATTTCAATGCGCCATCCCTGGTCGTCGGTCAGGTGCCAGTGAAAGGTGTTGATCTGGTGCAGTGCCAGTAGGTCGATATACTTTTTGATGAACGCTGTTGGCTGAAAATGGCGAGCCACATCGAGCATCACTCCCCGATAGCCGAAGCGGGGTGCATCATTGATGACAGCAGGAGAAAAGGATACCTGTGCATAGTTTCCTACGGGAATCGATTTACGTAGGGTCTGTATGCCATGGAAGACGGCTGCTTCGGAGGTTCCCTCGATGCGTATTTCCCGTTCGGTGATGCTGATTTGGTAGGCCTCTGGGTTGTCGTTTTGAAGCCCGGTCGCCAGGATTATGGCGTCCTTTTCGGGAGCTGTAGAGGTTGTGGCCGTTTTTATTCCGGTCGACAGTTCTAGGTACTCCGCCAGGAATTGGGCATTACGCTGCATCTTTTCGTTTCCTTCCGGAAAAACAATTTGTGTTGATCCCGAAAGTACAAAAGCTGTTCCTTCTGCAGCCTCAATCTCATTGGGCAAGGGCACCACATTGTAGTTTGCCTCGACTGTTCCGCTGCCCCCCGTACCACAGGAAGCAAGTGAAAAAACAAGCAATAAGATGATTGGTAATTTGTTGATAATCTCCATATTTATTGTTTATTTGTGAATAACTTATTCAGATTTGTTTTTCCAGTTAATCAAGGTCTCCGCCACCTTTTCGGCACTGGTCACCTGTTGGGTATATTCATCGATGAATATCCGGTCGCCCCCCATCTTCAGGTTCGGGTTGCGATAGATCATCCCGCTCTCCACCGATTCTCTTGCGGAGAGGTGAAACTCTCTGGCGCCGGTTTCTTTGGCCAGTTTTGCGATGTTGTTTGCATTTACGCCGCTGCCTGGCATGATGATGATCCGGTCGCCGGCTTTTTTTACCAGTTCATGCAACAGTTCAATACCATCTTCAGCTCGGGGTTGCTGTCCCGAAGTCAGCAGCCGGTCGCATCCCAGCTCTATGATCCGCTCTAGGCTATCATACGGGTCACGACACATGTCGAAGGCCCGGTGGAAGGTCACGCTCATTCCTGCAGCCGCATCCATCAGTTCGCGGTTGCGGGCCATATCCACTTCCCCTTCCGGAGTAAGGCATCCGATCACCACCCCCTCGGCTCCCAATCTGTTTGCATTTTCGATGTCCTTCAACATGATCCGGTGCTCCAGGGGAGAGTAGAGAAAGTCGCCTCCCCGTGGGCGGATGATCACGTGCAGTTTTATCTGCAACAGCTCACGTGCCAGGGCTATGTCGCCATAGGAGGGGGTGGTACCTCCCTCGGGGATTGCCGCACACAGTTCCACGCGCCAGGCCCCTCCTTTTTGTGCTTCGAGGCAGCTGGCCACCGAGTTGGCACATATCTCCAGTTTGTAGTCGTTCGTCATACAGGGTTCATCCGTATTTTAGTATTTTTGTCGCTTCAGCAGTTTGCGATATATTAGGCGGAGTATTACCACGATAAAAATGATCAGGAGTACAGCCACCAGGATGGGAGCCACCAGCGAAAGGAGCGAGAACCCCATGGCGGCGATTCCCTCACTGGTGGAGACAACCGGATTGCCGGTACCGGCTGTAAATTTTGTAGAGAGGAGCCGGGTGAGGGCACTACCGCTTTGTATGGTCGCCGCGGCACCACCGCCAACCACAAATCCTAGTACCCACTTCATCCATTCGTTTTCGGCCGGAAACAGGGACGTCATCAGCAGCGTGCCGGCTCCCACCGCAAGCGGAGTGGCGATGCTGTCGATCAGGTTGTCGACAAACGGGATGTAATAAGCCAGTACCT
This sequence comes from Proteiniphilum sp. UBA5267, assembly GCA_002411515.1. GTDB lineage: Bacteria > Bacteroidota > Bacteroidia > Bacteroidales > Dysgonomonadaceae > Proteiniphilum. The sequence continues at coordinate 13,661 of DHTF01000020.1, forward strand.
CGACCACTGCCGCTACGCCAAAGCAGATGAGTGCAGGGACCGATCCCATCCACACGAAGTTTTCCCCTAACGTCAAAATACCAAAATGGGAAGCCAGTCCCGCTACCAGCAAGGGGATGAACACCCTGAAACCGGTGCTGGCGCTTAATCCGATACCGAGAGCAATGGCGCTGAGGGTCTCCATATTTATTTCCATGTCTTTTGTATTTAAACGCTTTGGGTATCAAAAGTACTTCCTTGCAAATATAGCCTATTTTTTCAGAACGCCTGCACAGGGAAAAAATAACCGGCTGCTTTTTTGTTATTTCTGCGAAATAGTTGTATTCTTGTAGTCGCTGCTGCACATGCTTACAGGGTCTTTACCTTTTTGAAGGCAACACCATAAATTGAGGGAAAATAATCTAAAACCGAACAAAATGCGTCATACGTCAGTTCTGCTCATCCTTTTCTTCCTGCTCCTGCACTGTAGCAGTACGCCACCTGTTGAGCCGGAAAAACCGGAGGTACCCGATCATACAGAAGACCCCGAAAAACCGGACGATCCCACAGAGCCACAAGACACGGTGAAATGGACAACTGCCCGGGTGATCAATGGTCGCCTGGGGAAAGGAATCAACATAGGAAACACCTTCGAAGCGGAGCAGTCCTGGCAGTCCCCCTTTGTGGCGGGCGATTTAAAACGCATTGCCGACCTGGGCTTCACGCACGTGCGCATCCCCATTCGCTGGGAGCGTGAAGATCGCAGCATGGCTTCATCACCCTACACCATTTATCCCGAATTTTTGAAAACCATTCAGTCGGTGGTCGATGAAGCACTGAAGCAGAAGCTCCACATCATCCTCAACATGCATCACCACGATGCACTCTTTGCCAATCCGTCCGCCGGGAAAGCTCGCTTTCTTTCGCAGTGGGAGCAGATTGCAGCTCACTTTCAAGCGTATCCCGACAGTGTGCTGTTTGAGATCCTCAACGAGCCGCACGATCAGCTCACGCCCACCTTGTGGAACAGTTACGCGAAGGAAGCCCTGCAACACATCAGGGCGACCAATCCCAAGCGGTGCGTGTTGCTCGGTACCGCCGAGTGGGGCGGGGTAGGCGGATTGCAATCGCTGGAGATCCCCGACGACCCGCAACTGATTCTGACCATCCACTACTACAACCCCTTTCAGTTCACGCACCAGGGTGCCAGCTGGTCGGAGGGTTCCGAGGCGTGGCTCGGCACAAAGTGGCAGGATACCGAGCACGAGCGGCAGGCGGTGGCAGACGATTTCAAGGCCTCCATCAGGTTTGCCAACGAGAATAACATCCCGGTGCACGTAGGTGAGTTTGGAGCCTACTCACGTGCCGACATCGATTCACGGGTGAAGTGGACCCGCTTTTTGGCGCGCTGGTTTGAACAGCAGCAGTTTAGCTGGGCCTACTGGGAGTGGAACTCCGGCTTCGGCATTTACGACCCCCGGACCGGACAGTACCAACAGCGGCTGGTGGATGCGCTCATCAAGGATCCAATGCCGGAAGCCTATCAGCCCTCTACTGTTCCCATCTACAGCAGCAACTTCTCAAACGGACAGGCTGGAGGCTGGTTTATCACCAACAACGATGCCTCAGCGGCGTCGACCCTGCAGATTGCGAACAACAAGGCGACCATCACCATCACCAAACCGGGGACGGTGGACTGGCATATTCAGTTTATCAAAACAGGCATCCCCATTACAAAGGGTAAGACCTACCTGCTCAGCTTCAATGCCTCTTCACCCGACAGCAACGACAGAAAAATCAGCATGGGCATTTCCAAAAATGCCGATCCCTGGACCACCTACGGCAACAAATCGGTCACCATAGACAAAACCGAAGCAGCCTATAACCTGGTTTTCACCTCAGCCTATACCGATGCCCAGGCAAGAATTGTCTTTTCAGTGGGCAATGCCGGAAATGGCCGCGTCGTCTTGTCGGATATAAAATTGAGTGAGCTTATTTTTTAACACCGCAGCAAGCTTCCAGAAAATGTTGAAACCAGGGCTGCTCATACTTTGTTATAAGCCCAAAGATAATCCGTATCATTCGCTTATCTGATCCAGATTAATTTGGAGTTTATTCGAACTATATTCGAAGCATATTAGGAGAAGATACGGAGAATCACCAGACAAAACCCGGGACGATACAAGATTTTTATTTTTTATTACACCCTATAAACCCACATAATTTTCTATTTTTGTGGGGATCAGAAAAATTGACGATGGCATAACAAAAAAACAGATGATGATGAAAGATTCAGTCGAACGACCCGCATTTACACCCGAGCATATCACCGTTTTAGCGGCAGATGAGATTTTTGTGTTTGGCAGCAACCTGGGCGGAAATCATGGTGGTGGCGCTGCCTTGGTCGCATGGAAAAAGTTTGGCGCTATCTACGGGCAGGGTGTCGGCCTGCAGGGACAGAGCTACGGCATTCCCACCATGCATGGAGGTGTGGAGGCCATTGCGCCCTTTGTCGATGAATTCATTAAATTTGCAGAAGCACACCCCGAGTACTTCTTCTATGTCACACGCATTGGATGCGGCATTGCCGGATTTACCGACCGGGAGATTGCTCCTCTTTTTAAAAATGCCTTGAATCTAAAGAACGTTTGTCTGCCAGAAACGTTTGTTAAACTTCTGGGGTAATTAAACTTCGGACTGTCTCAATAAATTATTGTCTTGATTGTGCTGCATGCTGTCCTCAAGCCAACAAAAACGCGTTGTGCGTTGTTTATAGTTGAAACAGTTTAAAAATCACGAAAATGAAAGGATTCATCATTGCATGCCTGCTTATGGGTATTTTCCAAACAATACAGCCACAATCACTGAAAACGGTTTCTTATCAGGATGGAACCCAGAAATTAAACGGACTGGTCACTTCCAATGCCGGCAAGCAGTTGCCCGGAGTACTTATCCTGCCTGCCTGGAAAGGCGCGGACAGTGAAGCGCGTACTGCTGCGCTGAATCTTGAGAAAGAGGGTTACATCGCTTTTATTGCCGATATCTATGGCGAAGGAAACACACCGGCAGACAATACAGCGGCTGCGAAACTGTCGAGTTCCTACAAAAATGATCATCAGGCTTATCAGCACAGGATTTCATTGGCTTTGGAGCAACTGAAAGCCCAGGGTTCGAAGGCAGATAAAATTGCGGTGATCGGATACTGTTTTGGCGGTACCGGCGCCCTCGAAGCCGCAAGGGCAGGGTTCGACGTGCAGGGAGTGGTTTCTATTCACGGCGGGTTGGCGAAAGATGAAAAACGGCCCAACAATCCCATTCGTGCGAAAGTGCTTGTGGAACATCCGGCAGAAGACAAAAGCGTGTCGCTGGAGGACCTCCATAACCTGGCGAAGGAATTGAATGAGGGCAATGCCGATTGGCAAATCATCACCTATGCCCACACCGGCCACACTTTCACAAACCCCGAGTCGCCCGAATACAACGAAGTGATGGCAAAGAGAGCCTGGAACCACACACTGTTGTTTCTGGAAGAGCTGTTGAAATAAGTGCACTTCGTTTCATTGTCCGGGGAAATTGATTAAATTTGCCGGGACAATTCAATTTTCCGGGAATCGGTTTTCCCGGGAATTACACCATTATCGTAAATTATTTGTCTTTTTATTTTGAATTACCTCGCCCATATATATTTTTCGGACAGCTGTCGTCAGGTTGCCGTTGGCAATTTCATTGGAGATTTTGTCAAAGGCCGTGGATACAAATCGTATCCTTCGGGTATCAGAAAAGGAATCCTTTTGCACAGAGAAATCGATCATTTTACCGACAACCACCCGGTATTTCAGGAGACCGTGGCGCTGCTCCGGCCCTCTTTTGGTCGCTATTCGGGTATCATGGCCGACATGTATTATGATTATCTGCTTGCCTCAGATTTTGAGCGGTACAGCAATGGGCGGAGCCTCAATCAATTTGCCCGCAACTTCTACCTGTCTGTTTTATTTTACTACTGGTGGCTGCCCGAAAGAGTTAAAGGATTCATTTTTCATTTCATCGGAACCAACCGGCTAAAGAAATACGATACCTTTGCCGGGCTGCAGCAATCGCTCGAAATCATGTCTGTTCATAAGAGCTCCGCAATCAATCCCACCCTCGCAATTGAGTTCCTTGCAGCCAATGAACCACAGCTGAGAAACCATTTCGGCCGATTCATGGCGGAGGCACAGCAAAGATTTCCCCATCGAAGGTAATTGGCTGAAAGGTTTGCTGGTGAATCAGCCTTATACCATATAACGCTATCTGGTGAAGATACAGTAAATGCAGTTCATGTTAAAATTCAGGCTGGAAAGTTGTGAATATAATTATAATTTTTGATACATTTGAAGTAGTCGTAGGATAATTAGCAGACTTTGAATTGAATAAAAGACTTCGGTGTGAGAAAAGGTATACAGGATAAAGTTCTTTTATACACTTGGCTTTTCATACTTTCAAATAACTCTGTAACCTATTTGCATAGATAGGATTCGTTTGAAAATAAACAAATCTTCTTTTTCTTTTCTACACATTTAAAGGTCCTACAAAAGTATTGGGGATCATTTTTATATTTACAACAATAAATATTTATCTCTACGAAAAGGATAGAGATGGCACGAATAAAATCCAGAACTTTGGCTAAGCCCTGAAGGTCATCTTCTTGTTGCATAATATTCGCATTTAAATGTATGAGAAGCAAATTTATGTCATAGGATAATACAATTTACTGATTTGCAATTTTATGGTGATTTGTGGCTCCGTTATGGGTAGTTTGTGTCGCTTTTCAAGTCTTGCTAAAGTTTTTTTTCTCATTATATCTCACAGAGGCAAAAATTATCAAGTTTTCTATGACTTCTCAAAAAATAGTGATATCTTTGACTGTAATATAATATATAGTCATATGTATTGCAGAATACATCAATTTTGGCAGAAATGGGTATTCCAATTAATAGGATAAAAGTAGTTCTCGCAGAGAACAAAAAAACTAATCGATGGCTAGCAGAGTCTTTAGGTAAAAATGAAGCAACAGTATCTCGGTGGTGTACTAATGAAACACAACCATCCATTGAGATGTTTTTTCAAATAGCTAAATTACTAGATGTTGATATTCGAGAACTATTTAATAGAACAAAATAAGTATGGCAAGGGCTGATTTGTTAGTTGATTTAGTAAAACATGCAATCACGGGAAATAAAACCATGATTAAAAAAGTTACGGAAGCTATTATTGCTGAAGAAAGAAGTAAACAGCATACAATTTTAGCAGACAAGTTAGAGAATGAACTTAACAAAGCATCTTCGGCTGAAAGTAGTCAAAATACTAATGTGTTCTTTAATAATAGCAAATCATCGATTGATTTTCGGGCTGAAAATTTAATTACAGAAATTAGTCCCACTAAAAAGCTAACTGATCTTGTATTGCCAACAGATGTGGTTAATATATCGGAGCAATTTGTTAAAGAGCAATATCGGGTTGATTTGTTGCGTTCATATGCATTAGAACCTAGAAATAAAATTTTATTAATTGGGCCTCCGGGGAACGGAAAAACGTCATTGGCTGAGGCTTTAACTGAATCCTTGATGTTGCCTCTTTATGTTGTGAAGTATGATAGTCTAATTGGAGCATATCTTGGAGAAACAGCTTCTCGCCTAAGAAAGTTAATGGATTATGCTAGTACTAGGAAATGTGTTTTGTTTTTTGATGAATTTGAAACATTGGGGAAAGAACGAGGTGATACCCATGAAACAGGAGAGATTAAGCGCGTGGTAAGTTCCTTATTATTGCAAATAGATAATTTGCCCAGTCATGTAATCGTTATCGGAGCGACTAATCATCCAGAACTGTTGGACAGGGCTGTTTGGCGACGATTTCAAATAAAGATGACGTTACCTACCCCCACAAGAGTAAATATGATAGCATGGTTAGATAAGTTTCAACATAAACATAAAGTTCGATTTGAATATGCATCTGAAACCATCGCAAAAAAAATGATGGGAACTAATTATGCAGAATTAGAGGAATTTGGTTTGTCTGTTTTACGTCAATATGTATTGAACCTGCCAGATTCCAATATGAAAGAAATAGTGAGTGCTGAATTAAAAAACAGAGCCAGCATAGTTGTTGATTCAGAGCTTCAAAAATAAAAATTATGGCAGATTACCCATTGTTATTTTTCCCCGAACCACAAGGACTAGATAGAGTTGGAAAATCTTTTCCTCCGCGCAAAATTCATTATCCTTCTTCCGAAAGGCAAACAGAAAGATTGTCACCACTATTTGACACCTTGAGAAGTGCTTTTGATGCAAGAAGAATGGAAATACAACAAACCCCGGAAGGTATTGATCCGGAACAAGTAATTGTTTTTGAAACAATAGGAACAGTTGATGATTTTGTAACTGCCATTAGGCACACAGAAGGATTGGAATGGATGGGAGAAATAGAACTTGATGATTTGCAGCCAACTGAAGATTTCTATTTCGAAAAGGCAGAGGACAGAGAGAAATCCTTATCTGGCAGATTATTTTTGACTATGACCAATCAAAGGGCTCTTAATGAAATGCTTTCGTTATGGCGGCAATATTCCGATAATCCTGATACACAATTTATGAGAGGATTAGCTGGATTCAAATCATTATTTCTGAAATTAAAAAACATTCGTCGTTGGGATGTTAAGGATAGACTGTTAGAAACAGGCGTACTTGATTTTTGGCAACAACAAATTGAGAGGGAAGAACCAATAATTAGATTTGAATTACAATTATGGTATAGCAGTTCTGAAGCAAAACGTCAACAGTCTCATCGTTCTATCATTAGTCTTATCGAATCTTTAGGGGGACAACATATTATCACTTCAGTAATACAAGAAATAGCATACCATGCTCTTTTAGTTGAATTGCCAGCAAATGAAATACAAAATATTATCGATAATCCCAATACTCAGTTAGTAAGGTGGGACGATATCATGTTTTTTAGGCCATCTGGACAGATTGCAATAAAAGTAGACTATGAAGAAAATGAGGCGCTTGAAATAGACAGAAGATTTGAATCACAACCAACTGGAGAGCCTGTTGCAGCTTTGCTTGATGGCATGCCTATGGAAAACCATCATTTACTTGCTAATAGATTGATGGTAGATGATCCCGATAACTATGGAGAGAACTATGAGGCACAGTGTAGGCTTCATGGTACAGGAATGAGTTCCCTTATTATTCATGGAGATTTAAATGATAATAATCTCCCAATTACTACACCTTTATATGTTCGTCCAATAATGAAGTTAAAGATGTGGCTGGACGATAGAATAGAGCGTGTCCCTGACAATGAGCTATTTGTTGACTTGTTACACCGTGCTGTAAAAAGGATTTTTGAGGGAGATGCTGATAGTAGTCCTATAAAATCTATTAAAATTATAAATTTGTCAATAGGCGATAGTTCTTTGTTGTTTTATCACACGATGAGTCCTGTGGCAAGATTGCTTGATTTTCTCAGCCTTAAATATGATGTTTTATTCATAATTAGTGCAGGTAATCATCTCCATAGATTGGAACTTTCGACTTTATATAAAGACTTCAAACTATTAAATGATTGTGATAAAGAAAAGTTGATTTATCAAAAAGTCGTTGGGGATATGAGAAATAGAAGATTATTATCTCCTTCTGAAAGTATTAACAATATAACCATAGGCTCTATCCATTATGACAATGCGGTATTAAGAGAGTATGATCGAAGAATAAATCCTTCTTCCAGATTATTACCCAATGTTCATTCAGCGTTTGGGGGTGGATATCGCAAAGCAATTAAACCTGACATGGTTTTTAATGGTGGTCGCCAATTTTTCAATGAGGCTTTTTTAGAAAATAATCCAACTCCATTAGTTTTTTCGTGCAATAGAATAGAACCGGGTCAACTTGTAGCAGCCCCTTCTTCTGAACGAGATAAAACAATCTTTACACGTGGTACAAGTAATGCTACCGCCCTAATAACCAGAGGTGCGATTAAAATATCAGAAACGCTAAAAAACATCTTTCAAAATGATTATAACTCTCAGCTATATAGCCAATATATCCCTCTTTTGATAAAAGTTATGCTAGCTCATGGATGTAGTTGGGGCGAAATCGAAACTAATTTATATGAAGTATTAGGAGACAGATATTCAAATATTGATTTAAAAGAAATAATTACAAGATGGATAGGATATGGCTTTCCAGATATAGATAAAGTAACAGAATGTACAGCCCAAAGAGTTACAATTCTTGGTTTTGGAAAACTAGAGGTTGATAAAATTCATTTATTTCGACTACCTCTTCCTCCCTCATTGTCTGCAAGACCAGAAAATAGGAAACTTACTATAACTTTAGGTTGGTTTAGTCCTATTGCGTCTAACACACAAAGATATAGAGTTGGAAGCCTTTTCTTTGAAGCGCAAAATGATTTATTGGGTGTCAAACGAGATGATGCAGACTATCATTCAGTTAGAAGAGGCACATTGCAACATGAAGTGTTTGTGGGAGAGAAAGCCATTCCATTTGAAGACGAGAGCAGTTTAGGAATCCAAGTAATATGCAAAAAGGATGCAGGTGATTTTTTGGGATTAATACCGTATGCTTTAGCTGTTACCTTAGAAGTTGCAGATGAAATTGGTCTCCCGATTTATCAAGAAGTGAGAAATAGATTGATTACACCGATTATAGTAGATCAGTACATTTAGACTAATTTAGTTCAAACTATATTTTCAGAAAGCTTCCTTTTGTTGACAAAGCAAGCAAAGTATTTCATATTATATTACAGGTTAGAATGATATTAAGTCTGTAAATGAGATTGAAAGTCTTAAATAAAAGTATATCAATAACGGCTAGATAATCGTTTTGATGAACATATGTTTTGTCTTTGGCTGATGATGGATACCACGGGAAAGGCAATGGTTTATTATAATTGGGATTTATGCCCGCGAGATACTTGTGGAATGTTACAGGTGATGACTTTGATTGGAGCAGATTTATACCGTATAAAAAAAGATATCAGATAAAAATTTTGAACCTTTAAGATACCATAGAGAGTTATATACCCGCCCATATTACAGAGAATTGTGAGAAGACTTTGTCTCATCCTTACCCCAACATGTTGCTCATAGAAAAAGCTCAGACAAAGCAATTAAGAAACTATTAATGAGTATTTTAACTTATTGAACAACAGCAAAAAAGAGGTGTTAAATAATATCTTTAATCGTTTTACTAAATTATTTAATGGAGCTGGAGAAGTTGCTATAATAACTTTAAAGTAGCGATTAACAATATCTTATGACTCATATCATATTCTTTTTCAGTTTATTTTTTTTGCTAGTAACATGTACATAAAATTGGTATTTTGTACATGTAGAAAGAAAATGAAAAAGGGAATTAAAATAGCTCTATCACCTCCTGATCAGGATGTTGAAACGAAATCTATGGTGGAATGTATGAACAGGTCATGAGACGGAAATATGACTGAAACAACATCATTATTAATAATTTACAATAAAGTTTGCATATCTACTTTTCAATAGTTAACAAGCAAAAATATCTGAATTTCTAAACATGGAAATATCATGACATAAATTGTCAAAATTAACTGTATTTTCGAATACACTATCAACGAGAGTTCTACCACGACAGCGAACTGTTGAAGTATCCTCGCATGAAGCAGTGAAAAAATCACATCTGCATCATTTTATGCTAATGAAGAGGATGATGTAATTACTGAATATTTTATATAAATATATCAGTAGATAAAGATGAACGCAACATGGTGTTCAAATAAATATTAACTAACTTCGGGCTCAAATCTGATTATCGATTACAAATAAAAAATAAATGACGAAGGAACAGGAGAGAGATGAGTTGCACAGAACCATCTGGAGGATAGCCAATGATCTGCGTGGAAGTGTGGATGGTTGGGATTTTAAATCGTACGTGCTTGGAATGTTGTTTTACAGGTTTATTTCTGAGAACCTGACAAATTATCTCAACAAGGAGGAGCAACGTGCGGGGAATATTGATTTTGACTATACGAAAATCACGGATGAAGATGCAGAATATGCAAGGTATGAAACCGTTTTAGAAAAGGGTTTCTTTATCCTTCCTTCGGAACTGTTTGTGAATGTAAACGGCAAAGCAAAGAGCGACGACAACCTGAACGAAACACTGAGCACAGTTTTCAAGAATATAGAGAATTCGGCCAAAGGTACATCCAGTGAAGACAGCATGAAGGGCCTCTTTGACGATATCGACGTGAATAGCAACAAGCTGGGGGCCACAGTAAAGAAACGCAACGAACTGCTTGTAAAGATCATGGATTCCATTGCCGGTTTAGGCTTGGGTGATTACCAGGACAACAACAACGATACTTTTGGTGATGCATATGAATATCTAATGACCATGTATGCGGGAAATGCCGGTAAATCGGGTGGGGAATTCTTCACACCTACCGAAGTATCCGATTTGTTGGCAAAAATAGCTGTTGTGGGTAAAAAACAAGTCAACAAAGTATATGATCCTGCCTGCGGATCCGGATCGCTGTTGTTGAAATTTGCCAAAGTGTTGGGCAAGGGAAATGTACGTCAGGGATTCTTCGGACAGGAGATCAACATCACCACCTACAACCTTTGCAGGATCAATATGTTTCTGCATGATATCAATTACGAGAAATTCGATATAGCCCATGGCGACACACTGATGGAGCCCAAACATTGGGATGATGAACCTTTCGATGCCATCGTCTCCAATCCCCCTTACTCCACCAAATGGGAAGGAGATGACAACCCAATACTGATAAACGATCCACGTTTTTCGCCCGCAGGAGTGTTAGCCCCCAAGAGCAAAGCCGATCTTGCTTTTACCATGCATATTCTGAGTTGGTTGTCCACTACCGGAACAGCTGCCATTGTTGAATTTCCTGGAGTGCTTTACAGAGGCGGTGCAGAACAGAAAATCAGGAAATATCTGATCGACAACAACTATGTAGATGCAGTACTCCAACTGCCGCCCAATATGTTTTTCGGTACCAGCATAGCCACCTGTGTGATTGTATTGAAGAAGAGCAAAAAAGAAAACAGAACCCTGTTTATTGATGCTTCGAATGAATTTGTACCAGCAGGCAATAAAAACAAGTTGGGTGAGGAGAATATCGAAACTATTCTCAACGCCTATATCGAGCGAAAAGATATCAACCATTTTTGTAGCTTAGTGGACAATACTGCGATTGGCGAAAATGATTATAATCTGTCGGTGAGCAGTTATGTAGAGAGGGAGGATACCCGTGAGGTCATTGATATTGAAAAGTTAAATGCTGAAATAGCTGAAATAGTAGAACGGCAGACGATATTGAGAAACGAGGTCGATGTAATTGTGGCAGAATTGGAGGGTGCTGAATAATAAAATCCAACTGTTCGGAATAACCGAAGAGCTCGGTGGTTATTTAGAAATTTCGAAATATAAGTATAGCAGTTAGAATATTTAGAAAATAAATGAATTTTGGTGAAGTGATCTGCTATTAATTCTGATCATTTTCGTGACCTCACGAAAATGGTCGAACAAGGCATTAGGATTAGGCTTGAAAACATTTCACTAATCTACCAAAGAAACTATTAAATGAATAGAATAGAAAAACTGATACAAGAATATTGTCTAAATGTAGTGGACTTTATGGAGTTGGGGATGATATTAGATTATGAACAGCCGACGAAATATATAGTTGAAAGTGCTCAATATAATGATGATTATGAAACCCCTGTTTTGACAGCAGGACAATCATTCATTTTAGGATATACTGATGAGAATGATGGCATTTACCAAGCAAATAAGCTTAATCCTGTAATTATATTTGATGATTTTACTACTTCTTTTCATTGGGTTGATTTTAATTTTAAAGTTAAATCTTCAGCTATGAAGATGATTAAACCTAAAAATAATAATGAGGCCATTTTTAAATATGTTTATTATGCAATGAATTGTATAAATTATAAGCCTCAAGACCATGCTCGTCAATGGATTTCAGTCTACTCAACATTTAGGATACCTGTTCCTCCACTTCCAGTTCAACAAGAAATTGTAAATATTCTTGACAAATTCAATCAGTTGGAGGATGAATTGAATGCTGAACTTGAGGCAAGACGCAAACAGTATGATTTTTATCTTAACCAATTGATGGGTTTTAAAGATAGTGAAGTTGAGTGGAAAACCTTAGGTGAGGTTGGTGAATTTGTTAGAGGGAAAAGATTTGTGAAAAATGATATTACCAAAGAAGGAATTCCCTGTATTCATTATGGTGAGTTATACACTCATTATGGAATATGGACAAATTCAGCTAAATCATATTTAGAGCCAAACTTAGCAGAAAGATTAAGAGTTGCAAATCCTGGTGATGTTATAATTGTAAGTACAGGAGAAACAATTGAGGATATAGGTAATGCTGTAGCATGGTTAGGTGACACTGAGATAGTAATACACGATGCTTGTTTTGCTTTTTCTCATAAACAGAATCCAAAATATGTTTCTTATTTTCTGAGAACAAATCATTTTCGTTCACAAATTAGGAAATACATATCTTCAGGAAAAATATCCTCAATCAATGACTCGGGACTAAGTAAAGCAAAGATACCTGTACCATCATTAGAAGAACAGGAGCGCATCGTTTCAATTTTGGACAAATTTGATGCATTGGTCAATGATTCCAAGATCAGTATTCAAGCTGAGATTGAAGCAAGGCGCAAACAATATGAGTATTACAGGAATAAATTATTAACTTTCGAAGAATATGCATAAAGTTTCTGTCCGCTTTTTCAATGATCGTGAAGTACGTGCCGTGTGGGATGAGGAAAATGCCAAATGGTGGTTCTCCGTCCTGGATGTCGTGGCAGTTCTTACCGATCAGGATGACTATGCGAAAACACGAAACTATTGGAAATACCTGAAAACGAAACTCAAAAAAGAAAAAAGTGAAGTGGTTAGTGCCACTAACCAGTTTAAAATTCTCGCACCCGATGGTAAAAGAAGGTTGACCGACATGCTGGATTCGGATGGAGTGATCGCTTTGGGCAAAGAATTCCCGGGCAAACAGGCTAACCGTTTTATTGAGTGGTTTACCTTCAGTGATGAGTCCATCGACGGCAAAAGTAAACTAAAGGCATACGCGTTGTTTGACAGTTCTCTGATCGATAGCATTGAAGTGGGTACGACCAACGGATTGCAGCAGATTCATGCGTATCTGTTCGGTGGTTTGTATGACTTTGCCGGCCAGATTCGGCAGAAGAATATTTCGAAAGGAGGATTTCAGTTTGCCGTCGCTCATTTTTTAGGGAACACCTTAAAGCAAATTGAACAGATGCCGGGAAGCACTTTCGAGGAAATTGTCGATAAATATGTCGAGATGAATATCGCGCATCCTTTTATGGAAGGCAATGGTCGAAGTATGCGAATCTGGTTGGACCTGATCTTGAAGAAGCGGATGAAAAAATGTGTGGATTGGAGCAGGATTGGTAAAAAAGAATACCTGAGCGCAATGGTACAAAGTCCGGTCGATAGTGCTGCAATCAGGACGCTACTCCATAACGCGCTTACGGATGATATCCACAGTCATGAAATGTATATGAAAGGGATTGATTACTCCTATTACTATGAAGAAGATTAAAATGAGATAAAGATGAATCAGTTTAATGTGGTTGCCGAAAATCCTGAATCAACGGTTGTTGCTGAGTATAAGTCGCCTTACAAACGGGCAACGGCTTACCAGTCGGAGGCAGATCTGGAAAAGATGCTGATTGAACAATTGCAGAAGCAGGCATATGATTATCTGCCTATAAGGAGTGAAAGGGATCTGATTGTCAATTTGCGTATTCAGTTGGAGAGGCTGAATGATTTTGTGTTTAGTGACAACGAATGGGACTTCTTTTTCAGGAATAAGATTGCGAATCAGAACCTGGGTATAGAGGAGAAAACGTATATCATTCAGGAGGATTACATTCAGCTGCTGGCACGTGATGATGGGTCGGTAAAAAATATCTATCTGATCGACAAGACAAATATCCACAACAACAGTCTGCAGGTCATCAACCAGTATGAAACTGAAAACGGTACGCACAGCAACAGATATGATGTGACAATTCTGGTGAACGGTCTGCCCATGGTGCATATTGAGCTGAAAAGAAGGGGCATCGAGTTGAAGGAGGCCTTCAACCAGATTAACCGGTACAACAGGGAGTCGTTCTGGGCTGACTCGGGATTGTTTGAATATGTACAGCTTTTTGTCATATCAAACGGCACGTTCACAAAATATTACAGCAATACCACCCGGTTTACCCACATTAAAGAGAAGGCGGAAGGCTCGGTGAAGAAAGGAAAACAGACGAGCAACAGCTACGAGTTTACCTCCTGGTGGGCCGATGCGAATAACATGCCGATCACGGATCTAATAGACTTTACCGACACGTTCTTTGCCAAACATGCGATATTGAATCTGCTAACCAGGTATTGCATATTTACATCGGAGAAGCTATTGCTTGTGATGCGCCCTTACCAGATTGTGGCGACGGAACGGATCCTGGGACGGATTCATGTGGCTTATAATGCAAAGACCATTGGTACTATAAATGCAGGTGGTTATATATGGCATACCACCGGGAGCGGGAAAACATTGACTTCGTTCAAGACGGCTCAGATTGCCAGCAAGTTGCCCTATATCAACAAGGTGTTGTTCGTGGTGGACCGGAAGGACCTCGATTATCAGACTATGAAGGAGTATGATAAGTTTGAGAAGGGAGCCGCAAACAGCAACAAGAGTACAGCCGTTTTGAAAAAGCAGATCGAGGATCCCAACGCAAGAATCATCATTACCACCATTCAGAAGCTATCGATCTTTGTTGAGAAGAACAAGAAACATCCTTCATTCAATCAGCATTTTGTGATCATCTTCGACGAGTGTCACCGCTCCCAGTTTGGGGAGATGCATACGGCAATCAAGAAGAATTTCAAAAAGTTCTATATTTTTGGATTTACGGGTACTCCAATTTTTGCAGTGAACGCAAGCAGTGCAGGCAGGGTTGATCTGAAAACCACCGAACAGGCTTTTGGGGAGAAGTTGCATACCTACACCATCGTGGATGCCATTACGGATAAGAATGTGCTGCCTTTCCGTATCGATTATATCAGTACGATGAAAGAAGAGGAGAACATCAGGGATGAAAAGGTGTGGAACATCGACAGGGAAAGGGCTTTGGCTTCGTCCGATCGGATTGGGAACATCGTTTCCTACATCATTGAACATTTCGACCAGAAAACAAAACGCAATTCTTTTTATAAACTGAAAGACCGGCGTCTGTCGGGCTTCAACTCCATTTTTGCGGTCGCATCCATTGATGTTGCCAAAAAGTATTATGCTGAGTTTAAAAAACAATTGCAGGATAAGCCGGGCGATAAAAAGCTGAAGGTGGCTCTTATTTACAGCTATGCTGCGAATGAGGATGAAGTGGAGACGGATGGTATCCTGGGCGATGAGAACTCGGATGACACGAGCGGTCTGGACAAGAGTTCGCGTGATTTTCTGGAAGCGGCCATTCAGGACTACAACGGGATGTTTAATATGAATTTTGACACATCTGCTGATAAGTTTCAAGGTTATTATAAGGATGTTTCAGAAAAGGTGAAAAAGAGGGAGCTGGATCTGCTCATTGTGGTAAACATGTTCCTTACGGGTTTCGATGCTACCACACTGAATACGCTTTGGGTGGATAAGAATCTGAGGTTACACGGACTTTTGCAGGCTTATTCGCGCACGAACCGCATCCTGAATTCGGTGAAGACATTCGGTAATATCGTCTGCTTCCGGAATCTGGAGGATGCTACCAACGAGAGCATAGCCCTGTTTGGCGACAAGGAGGCGGGGGGAGTGGTGCTGCTGAAGACTTTCGATGAGTATTATAACGGTTATACCGACGGAAAGAAGAACATTGCCGGGTATGCTGAACTGGTGTATACCTTGCTGGAGAAATATCCCATTGATGAATCAATCGTGGGTGAACAGAACAAGAGAGAGTTTATCAAGTTGTATGGTGCCATTCTGAAGGTGAGAAATATCCTTTCTTCGTTTGACGAGTTCAAAGGAAGAGGCATTTTGACTGAACGCGATGTGCAGGATTACCACAGCGCTTATATCGATCTGTACCGGGAGTTCAGAGAACTGGGTAAACGAGACTCTGAAAATATCAATGACGACATCGTTTTTGAGATGGAGCTCATCAAGCAGGTTGAGATTAACATCGACTATATCTTGATGCTGATTAAGAAATATCATGAGGATCATGTGAAAAACAGAGAGGTTAAGATTGATATTTACAAGGCAATTGATTCGAGCGTGGAATTGAGAAATAAGAAAGATCTGATTCAGACGTTTATTGAATCGTTGACGCCAACGACTGAGGTGGACGACGACTGGAAGAAATTCGTGGACGAGAAAAAGATGGAGGAGCTTGATCGTATTATCGTGGAGGAGAACCTGAACCGGGAGGCAACTTATAATTTTGTGGACAATGCATTCCGGGATGGTTATGTGCAAACCACCGGCACGGCTCTGGCAAAAGTGTTGCCGCCCATGTCGAGATTCTCCGCCAAAAGTGAACGACCTAAAAAAAGGGAAAATGTACTGGTGAAGATAAACGAGTTTTTCAATAAGTTTTGGGATATTTCCGGAGGAAAATTATTTAATAACGGGTGACCGCAGGTAGTGTCACTACCCAACTGAAATTCATTATAAAAAAGAGGAGAAAAAATATTTTTTTTTGTAAGGTTTTCCTTTAATAAAACTTACAATTGACAAAAGATGTCAAAAAAAATACTTTCCTTTGTACATTCTTTAACCGGAATGTATAGAAAGTGTTTATGAGGAGTTTACCTGAAATAACAATTAACTCGTTTCAACTGGCGGTGTTGCTCGATGAGGCAGAAAAACATTTTTACAATTTTGTAATGGAAAATCTTGTTTTTTGCGCTCATTGCAGAGAGATCGCCACCGAAGGTATAGAGGTGACCGAAGTTTGCCTGACCGCAATGAACGATGTCAGGGTACGGGGAAGATGCAGGAAATGCAACAACGAAGTAATCCGACTCTTCGCCTTTGGGGGGAACGAAATGTTTTACGCGAAGGCCTGTCGGTTACGTGAGTCGATTAAATTACATGTGATAGAAGCCTGACTCATATTTACTTTTTTGGATATCTTGACAATGGCATAATTGAATACCATGGATCAACCCAAACTTGAGCGACTGCTCCGACTGATGAAACTGCTCGCGGCGAACAACTACCTGAGCGTGGAGGAGATCGCCTCCAGGCTCTCAATCACACCCCGCTCAGTTTATCGCTACATAGATACTTTCCGTTCAGCTGGTTTCGTGATCAAGCGAAGGAATGGATGCATCCGACTCGACAAATCGTCACCTTACTTCCAAGAGATCAGCGAGCTGATTCACTTCACCGAAGAGGAGGCCTACATCCTGAAGTCGGCCATCGAAAGCATCGACGAGAATAACATCCTCAAACAGAACCTGAAGAAGAAGCTCTACACGGTCTACGACTATAAGATACTGGCGGAGACCATCGTCCACAGCAGGCTCAGCCGCAATGTGCGTCAACTGGTACAGGCCATGGAGAACCGGCAGGCGGTGGTCCTGAAAAAATATGCCTCCTCCCACGGCAACGACATCCGCGATCGCAGCGTGGAGGCGTTCGCCTTCACCACCAACTACGAGCAGGTATGGTGCTACTGCCTGGAAGACAGGGAGGTGAAGCTCTTCCGCGTTTCCCGAATTGGGGCGGTGGAGATGTTGCCGGAGCCATGGCTACATAAAGCGGAACATGTGGAGGGCTTTATAGATATCTTCCGGATACACAGCAACCGGAAGCTGCCCATTCAGCTTAAGCTGGGACTCCGTGCCACCAGCCTCCTGACGGAGGAGTTCCCACTGGCTGCCCCGCAACTACAGAAGCTGACGGACAACCAATGGCTACTCAAAACCGAGGTCTGCTCATACGAAGGGGTGGGGCGCTTTGTCCTAGGACTGCCGGGGGAGATCGAGATCATCGAGTCTCCGGAATTCCTGGACTACATTTCCCGACAGCATGATAAGATGAAAGACACATTTCTGATTGGATGAATATCGATGATGGCGAATATGTTATCTTATGCTGTTTTCTGTTTCATAGCGTATTGCGCTCTTTTTGGGACCGAATACTATTTCATTTCGATATCAAACTGATCAAATGGAGCAGTACGGTGTGCCAAGTGCCTGGTAGAAGGAGAGATCCCAAATAGAGGAGAATACGTTTTAACCTTGATTGTTTTACCATCTGGTAGAAATTCAAGAATGCGTAGCCAACCGTCGCCTCCGTTACCTTCCCATCCTCCACCGAGAACCTGTACGTTAAACATCATTTGATGCACGTCTTTCCCTATGGCATTCTTATCGACCCGGTAAGCGACTGAATTTTCAAAATTCTCCGGATTCCCAGTATGGCCACAAATAACAAGAAAAATATTTGAGGCAGGCTCTATCAGTTTCGTCCAGATGTCCTCTCCCCAGTTATTTGGTGTAATCGTGTAATTTTCTTCTTTAATACGTTCAGCTGTTCTTTCACGCAGGAAGGAATGAGTCATGAAAATCACTTTGTGGTCTTTATATTTTGGCTTGGAAATTAACTCTTTTGCCCAATTGAGTACTTCGTCTCGTGGAGCAAATTCTGAAGTGATGACCAATAGTTTTCCCCAGTTTTTGTCGTCAAATTCAAAGGCTGCATTTTCCAGGGAAACAATTCCATTACGATTAGGGAAAGTACTCACACAGATATTGCGCCAGGTGGTATTGCGTTCGAATGGAAAGTATTCAGGAAAATGCGTCATTCCATTCTCTGCACGTTGATAGCCATAATCATGATTACCAGCAGAAATAATGTATGGTACTTTGTTGTCAAGACGCTCAAAAGCTCGGGAACAGGATTTCCACATTTCGCTACTGGTCTGATTCAGCATGTCGCGGTTGAGTACAATGTTTTCATTCTGTTCTACCAAATCGCCCGTGCATAAAACTGCTTTGACATTTAAATTCTGTATGTTGTCTGCAATCCATGCTGTACATAATTCAAAAAGTGGTTGATTGATGTCGTATTTCGCATATCCTTGGGGATCGCCCAACAAAATCATAGAAAATGAATGAGGATCAGTTAAGTGTTGCTGGTCTGCCCGATGTTGTGCGAGGAGGGACAATGGCTTAACGGACAGTAATAGAATTAAAACGACAAACTTTATTTTCATATGTTTTTTGTTAAGATGATACATTGTTTTTTTCTTTATAATTTTAAACAACTCTTTGAAATATTAAAATTTGGTTAGCTGTAGATGGTAGCCAAAGTTTACATGTGTTTGCCAGCTTGTGTAACATAGGAATGTCGATTTGCAAAAGTACACAAAATTTCTATTTTGGACTTGGATTGAATTCAAAATAGTTTCTATTCAAGAGAATAGGGAAGATATCTTAACTTAAATGAAGAAAAGAATCGGAGCAACTTAAGTTGTGAGAAAGAGAACTGCTATTCACAAATTTTTGTATATTTGTCCCGGATGGATGCCATCGGCCATTGACAATGTTCCTATCATACTAAAAAAACATATACATATGAAGCACAGATCAAAAAGCGTAACACGAAGAGAGTTCCTGGGCCTCTCGGCACTGGGATTGACAGGACTGACCATTCTCCCCTCGTGGGCCATGAACGGGGTAAGGATTGCACCGAGTGATAGAATATACCTGGGCTTTATCGGCCTGGGAAGACAGGGGATCAGCGATTTTCATTCATTTTCCCAATGCCCGGGCGTGCAGGTGGTGGCAGGAAGCGATGCGGATTCTATGAAGAACGACCGCTTCAGGAACGTGGTCAAAGGCTGGCAGGAGAAAAGCAGCCTGCCCTTGAAATGCGACACCTACGAGTTTTATGAGGATCTACTGGAAAGAAAGGACATTGACGCGGTCTCCATTGCCACGCCGGATCATTGGCATGCCCTCACGGCCATCCACGCCTGCCAGTCGGGTAAAGATGTTTATTGTCAGAAGCCGTTGTCGTACACAATAACGGAGAGCCTGGCCATGGTGGAAGCTGCTAGAAAGCACAAACGTGTGTTTCAGGTGGGAAGCCAGCAGCGCTCCAGTGCTGAATTCCAAAAGGCTGTCTCTCTGGTGCGGGAAGGTAAAATAGGCCACATAGAAAAAATATACGTGCGCATCGGTGAACCACCGAAGCCCTTCAATCTGCCTGAAATGCCTGTCCCTTCAAACCTGAACTTCAGGCTCTGGCTGGGACCGCTGAACGACCCGAAGGTACATTATAACCCTACCATGTGTCCTCCCATTGCGCCTCCCGATTATCGCGAAAAGGGAGAGTGGGGCACATGGCGCTATTACCGGGAGACAGGTAACGGGTTTACGGGCGACTGGGGAGCGCATCATTTCGATATCGCACAATGGGCGCTGGGACTCGATGGTACAGGCCCGATTGAATATATCCCGGCAGGATACAACGGAACGGAATACACCACAGTGAAATATGCGAATGGCATCGTGATGACGGAACAACCTTTCCGCGACGACAAACCGGACGACAAGGGCATACAGTTTATCGGCACCAAGGGATGGATTAAGGTAGCCCGTGGCTACATTGAGTGTTCCGATCCCTCACTGCTGAAAAAAACGGAGCAGGA
>DHTF01000003.1 GCA_002411515.1 Proteiniphilum sp. UBA5267
AAAGTTTTTCTCTTTTTTTCGCTTTCCTGTTTCAAAAGGTGAACTTGAAGTTCTCTCATCATCGCTATGCTGAGCCCTTTTTTCCAAAAGCGGGTGCAAAGATATGGTTAGTTTTTTTACTTTGCAAACAATCCGACGAAATATTTTGATAATTTTCTAAACTTTTTCCCGCCTATTTTGCCATTCAGATGGCTATCAGGGCACTAGCAAATTAGAAAAAAATGAACTTTTTTCGGGCTTCTCTCTAAAAACTCAAGAAAACCGATTTTTCCCCGTCGTTGGCATGAGAAACAGTCGCGGGAATTTTGGCTAAAAAAACAACATTTCATCTGTAATTGTAGAGATGCATCGACGGGGAAGATGCCCTACCCTCTCGAAGAAACGGCAGATTTAAATCTACCGGATTTAGATATTATGCGTATCTTCGCAGAAAATTAAGAAAAGGCTGGCAATGGTACCAGCTGTATACATATAATAAAAGAGAGCACAATTGATGAAAGGTATCTTCTATATTCTAAAGCGTTTCTTGCCCCCTTATAAGAAATATCTGTTTCTTACATTTTTTTTCAATATTCTATCAGCCATACTCAACGTCTTTTCAATGGCTACCATCATTCCTATCCTTCAGGTGCTATTTAAGGTAAATACAAAAACATACCTCTTTATTCCATGGAACAAAGAAGGGTATTCAATCCTGGACATTGCGCTTAATAATGTGAACTGGTACGTCACACAACTGATAGACACTTCAGGAAGCAGCTACGCCCTGATGATGCTGGCCATTGTGCTGGTGGCGATGACCCTGTTAAAGACCGGTACTTCCTATCTGGGGTCCTACTTTATCATCCCCATCAGAACAGGAGTGGTGAGAGATGTCCGCAACCGTATCAACGACAAGATACTGACCTTGCCCATTGGCTTTTTCACCGAAGAAAGGAAGGGAGACATCCTTGCCCGGATCTCGGGCGACGTGAATGAGGTGGAGAACTCGGTGATGAGTTCGCTCGATATGCTTTTCAAAAACCCCATCCTCATTCTCATCTACCTGACCACAATGACCATCCTGAGCTGGCAGCTCACCCTCTTTGTATTAATTGTACTTCCGGTAATGGGTTTTGTCATGGGGAGAGTGGGACGGTCGCTGAAAAGAAGTTCTTTCGAGGCACAAAACAAGTGGGGAGAACTGATGTCGCAGGTTGAGGAAACATTGAGCGGCTTGCGAATCATCAAAGCATTTAACGCGGAAAACAAAATATCGGAACGGTTTCATATCGGCAGCAACATATTCCGTAAGATGTCGAACCGCATTGCCCGTCGACAACAGCTTGCACATCCCATGAGTGAGTTTCTGGGAACCCTTACCATTGCCATTGTATTGTGGTTTGGTGGCTCCTTGATTCTGGGAGGATACGGCATAATTGATGCAGCCACGTTTATTTACTACCTGACAATATTTTACAGCATCATCAATCCCGCCAAGGAGCTGTCGAAGTCGGCCTACGCGGTACAACGCGGACTGGCATCGATGGAGAGGATCGATAAAATACTGAAAGCCGAAAATCCAATTTCGGAACCGGCAAAGCCCGCAGCAATCTCTTTCCACAAGCATATTCAATACAAGAACGTGTGGTTTAAATACCAATCGGACTGGGTACTACGGGATGTACAACTGACTGTTGAGAAGGGGAAAACCATTGCACTGGTCGGTCAGTCGGGCTCAGGTAAATCGACCCTTGCCGACCTGCTTCCCCGTTTTTACGATATCCAAAAAGGGGGTATTTACCTCGATGACACCAACATCAAAGATGCCAAACTACGTGATTTGAGATCACTGATCAGTTATGTGAATCAGGAAGCCATCTTGTTCAATGATACCTTTTACAACAACATAGCTTTTGGTGTGGTCCATGCCACCGAAAGTCAAATCATAGAAGCAGCAAAGATTGCCAACGCGCACGACTTTATCATGGCAACCGAAAAGGGATATCACACCAATATAGGCGACAGGGGAGGAAGATTGTCGGGCGGTCAGCGGCAACGCATCAGCATTGCCCGTGCTATCTTAAAGAACCCGGAGATACTGATCCTGGATGAAGCCACCTCTGCACTCGACACCGATTCAGAAAGGCTGGTGCAGGAAGCGTTGGATCATCTGATGAAAAACCGTACCACCATTGTGATTGCACACAGGCTCTCAACCATCAAGAACGCCGACGAGATATATGTATTAAAGGAGGGACAGATAGTTGAATCGGGACAACATGCTTCGTTGTATGCACAGGGAGGTTACTACACAAAATTGTGTGATGCGCAAATTGATCTCAAATAGATCATCCTTCGGTATCTGCGGAAACTGCCTCTTCCGACACCTTTACCTGGGGTATGTCAACCGCTTCAAAAGGTGAATTGATACTCTGAAACTCGGGAACAATCTCTTTCATCGCCTTCACGGTGCTCATATCGTCGTAATTGTAAGAGATTTGTATGAGGGCTTCGATGCTTTTACTCACCTCTTCATACTCATACTCCCGCACGTCGGCTATCATGATCTTCTCATGGTGTGTAGGCTTGGTTTGTTCGGCCTTGTTGAGCAACTCTTCGTAGAGTTTCTCACCATGGCGCAATCCAGTGAATTCAATCTTTATGTTATTCGATCCCGAAAGATTTATCATCCGTTTGGCCAGATCCAGTATTTTCACAGGCTTACCCATGTCGAAAATATAGAGCTCTCCGCTCTTTCCCATAGCTCCAGCTTCCAATACCAGTTGACAGGCTTCGGGGATAGTCATAAAATAACGGATAATTTCGGGGTGCGTCACCGTAACAGGTCCGCCATGTTTGATCTGTTCCTTGAAAAGAGGTATGACAGAACCGTTTGAACCCAGCACATTACCAAAACGCGTCGTGATGAACTGGGTCGTTTTTCCACCCTTCTTTTCGAGATATTTCGCCATAGACTGCACATAGATCTCACAAATGCGTTTGGAGCAACCCATTACATTGGAGGGATTCACCGCCTTGTCGGTTGAGATCATCACAAACTTCTGGACATTATATTTAACGGATAAATCGGCCACAATTTTGGTTCCCAAAATATTGGTCTGTATCGACTCCGACACGTTGTCTTCCATCATGGGCACATGCTTATAGGCTGCGGCATGAAAGACATACTGAGGGCGTGTTGTTGAAAACACTTTCTCCATGCGTGACCTGTTGCTGACATCGGCCACTACAATCTCGGCATGCAACTCCCGCCATTTCTCCTGCAACTCTAATCGCATTTCGTGCAGCGGTGTTTCTGCCTGATCGACCAAGGTTATGCTGTAAGGATTGAATGAAGCAACCTGTCTCACAATCTCACTCCCGATAGATCCGGCAGCGCCAGTGACCAACAATCGTCTTCCTTCAATATTGGAAGCGATCTCCCGCATATTGATGTGAATAGGAGCACGCGGCAGAAGGTCTTCAATCTGTATATCTTTCAACTGCTTTTTACTCATGACGGTACCTTTCCACTCGTTAATCGGGACCGTTGTTAAAAGTGAAATATTGTGATCCACAAAATTGGCAAGTAGACTGGAACTTTTAATCTCCTCCATCTTCTGCGGAGATACAATCACAGTCTTTACATCTTTGCTTTCGAGCGTCGTGAAAATATGCTCGTCGTTGGCATGGATAGTAACACCCAGTAATTCTTTCCCCACCATGTAATTCTCATCGGAAATAAATCCCTGTACACGGTAATTGAACTCTTTGTTACCTTTTAATGCTTTGGCTACACTCACTCCTGCCTGTTTGGTTCCGTAAATGAACACATTCACCGGCTTCACAGTACTGCCTATAATCGATTCATAAACTTCCTTGATCAGAATACGGGAAATAATCATCAACAACGTGTTGAATAAAAATATGGCAATAAAAGTAACATTCGTCAAATTAAAGCCAGGATGGAATTCCCTGATTATCAATACGCCCACGTATGAAAGGCTGTAACCCAATACCAAGGAGTAGAGGATACGCAACAAATCGGTAAAAGAAGAGAAACGCAGGATACCCCTGAATGTGCGGAAAGAAATGAAAGTAATCAAATTAAAAAAGACGAGCACCAAGCTCAATAAAAAGCCATCTCTTCTCACATCCAGTGTCAGGCCTTCGAGAGTATATCTTACAAGGTAAATGAAGAGGCATGAGAACAGGAGCATGAACAGATCCATCATAAGGATTAAAAAACGCGGTAGCACCCTTTCGGACAAAAATTTTTTTATCATGTTACTCATTAAAAATTAGCACTAGAACCAAATATCTTTTATTGCATCCGACAAATAAACAAAACCTCGTCCGTAATGTTATTCGCCGTTCAAAAACAGGGTACCCGAATTACTCCTTGTATTCTTCCCGAATCACGGCTTCACTCGACGTTTTGCCTTTTTCAATTAATTCAATTCCTTTTTTAATCAGGGGATCCTCACGATAATATACTGCCCAAAAAGATTCTTCTCCAAAGAAGTTGCGGGCAATATAGGCATACATCGTGTTTTCCAGCAATTCAGCTGACTCCTGAATATAATAGGGTCTTCTTCTGATGCCATTGTTATCGGCAAAGCTCACGAGGTTCAATAAAAGAGGTTGCTGCCTCAGATATTTATACAACTCCTGCCAATTATCAAAACTGCTCAATCGCTCCCGATACGTATCGGAATAGATCATGGCGTACCGTTCATCGAGTCGGCTATTTACCACGGCATTATAATATGAATTGATACCCGTGGTGTCGCGGGCGACAAAAATATCAGGCATGATGCCATCACCTCCATATACCGTCCTACCTCCCAGCGTTTTATACGGGGAAAGGTGGTTCGATACTGTATCCACATTGACATAGTCTCCTTCCAGATAACGGTTGATTGCATCCATCTCATATTCATCATATTTTCCTTTCTCGTAACTGCGCTGTATGGATCTTCCAGAGGCAGTGTAATAACGCGCCACCGTAAGCCTTACAGCCGATCCATCCGGGAAATTCCGCTGACTTTGCACCAATCCTTTTCCGAAAGTACGCCTGCCTATCACAAGCCCTCTGTCGTGATCCTGAATGGCACCGGCAAGTATTTCACTTGCTGAGGCACTTAACTCGTCGACCAGCACAATCACATCATCCTCCTTACAGGTACCTGAGCCATTGGCATAATTGTCGATTCGCGGGAAATTGCGTCCTTCAGCATATACAATCAGATCACCTTTGTGTAAAAACTCGTTCACCATAGCTACCACAATATCAAGTGATCCACCGGCATTTCCTCTTAAATCGATCATGAAAGCGGTAGCTCCCTGGCTTTTTAATTTGGAGATGGCTGAAATAAACTCACTGAATGTGTTGAAGCCGAAGTTTCTTCCCAACTTAACAAATCCGATTTTATTTGTGAGCATATATGCTGCATTCACGCTGCTCATAGGGATATCACCACGGGTGACAGTCACTTCCACAAAGTCATCATTCCCCCGGTTGATTCCCAGTTTCACCTCAGACCCTTTCTCTCCACGCAGCTTCTTCAGTACCGATTCGTTATCAATTTTCATTCCGGCAACCAGCGTATCATTCACCCTTACAATACGGTCCCAGGGCATGATTCCTGCGGCCTCCGAGGGGCCTCCCGGGACAATGCTTGTCACTACAATGGTATCTCTCAGCACGTAAAAACTGACACCGATGCCGGAAAAATGTCCTTCCAGGTCTTCGTTTACCCGCTTCATATCGGCTGCCGAGATATATTCTGAGTGGGGGTCCAATTGTTGTATGATGTTGGGTAATGCATCTTCTACAAGCTGACGCATATTGACCGTGTCAACATAAGACTCCCTGACATAGTTTAACACGGCATCTATTTTGCCAGCCCCTTGCACAGCACCCGATCTACCAAATTGGCCGTACTTGCTCCCGACAAATATGCCCAGAGCAATGCCGATGCCAATCCACAAGGGAAGCCACGTCTTTACTTTTTTCTCTGCATCCATCAAAATCCTTTTTTATCTTTTATGTTATCTCCACAGCAATCATCTCAATATGGGCTCTTTTTAAAAGATCAATGCCATCGCTCAACCGATAAGCATCAGCATAAACCACCCTTTTAATTCCAGCCTGAATAATCAATTTTGCGCATTCAATACAGGGTGAAGAAGTCACATAGAGTGTCGCACCTTCGCTACTGTTATTTGAGCGGGCAACCTTTGTGATGGCGTTGGCTTCTGCATGAAGAACATAAGGTTTTGTCACCTCATTTTCATCCTCACAGATATTTTCGAATCCCGACGGAGTACCATTGTAACCATCGGAGATGATCATCTTGTCCTTCACCAGAAGCGCACCCACTTTTCTGCGTTTGCAATAGGAATTCTCGGCCCAGATAAAAGCCATGCGCATGTATCGTTTATCAAGTAACTCCTGCTTGTTGTCGTTTTGTTTCATATCATTCCTCAAATTGCCTTTAGACTCATATCGAGACTCTTCACGGAATGTGTAATAGCACCTACCGAGATAAAATCCACACCTGTCTCAGCATAAGAACGGATGGTATCGAATGTAATGCCGCCCGAAGATTCAAGTTCTACGCGTCCATCAACAATTTGTACTGCACGACGTGTGAGTTCGGGAGAGAAATTGTCAAGCATAATCCTGTCAACACCTCCTATCCGGAGTACAGTTTCAAGCTCCTGAAGATCCCTTACCTCGATTTCTATTTTGAGTGATTTATTTTTTTCTTTCAGATACTTCTGTGCGCCTCGGATGGCGTTTTCAATTCCTCCTGCAAAGTCAACATGGTTATCCTTCAACAGGATCATATCGAAAAGTCCAATCCTGTGATTCTCGCCGCCGCCAATTTTTACAGCCTGTTTTTCCAAAATGCGCATGCCTGGGGTGGTTTTACGTGTATCGAGTATCTTAGCCGATGTTCCCTCAAGTTGATTCACATAAGCACGGGTAATGGTGGCAATACCGCTCATTCGCTGCATCACATTAAGTACCAGTCGCTCCGTTTGCAGTATCGATTGCACGCTGCCCGAAACGACAAAGGCTACATCACCCGGTTCTACAGAAGCGCCGTCGTGCAAAAGCAGTTCCATCTCAAGACTTTGATCAAATTTGTGAAAGATGGTTCTGGCCACTTCCACTCCAGCCAGGATACCCTTTTCTTTGATTAATAGTCTCGACTGTCCAGTCTCCCCCTCGGGTATGCTGCACAATGTAGTATGATCACCGTCACCAATATCTTCAGCGAACGCCAGTTCAATCAGGTCACTAATTAATTTTTGCTCGTCTGTCATTATCAAAATTGCGATTTTACAATAAACACGCTGCGTATCTATTTTGTTATAATTTCACCAAAAAATTATTACAAAAGTACGAAATAAACAGCTATATTTGTCGCTGCCAACAGGTTTTTTCTCTTATGGGGTTAATTTTTCCACCACTTCGGACGACAGGCCAACGTATGTCTTTCCACTCGCTAAAGGATGATCATAAACATAATTACTGAATGAATGAAAATTGTTTTGCTTTCTGTTGGAAAGACCGATAATATACACTTTGCTGAGTTGATTGAAGCATACCTTAAAAGGGTAAATTTTTACATTCCCTTTGAGATGATTATCGTTCCGGATCCAAAGAACAGGAAAAATATTTCTGAAGGAGAACAAAAAATAGCGGAGAGCAGCTTACTCCTCAAAACACGGCAACCAGCCGATCATGTGGTGCTGCTTGACGACAAAGGGAAACAGTATACCTCCACCGAATTTGCACTGTATATAGAGAAAAAAAAACACTCAGTCCCAAAAAGGCTTGTCTTCGTAGTGGGGGGGCCATATGGTTTCTCCCAGGAAATGTATGCTGCTGCAAACGAGAAAATTTCGCTTTCCAGGATGACCTTCACCCACCAGATGGTAAGATTGATCTTCATAGAACAACTTTACCGTGCAATGACCATCATAAACAATGAACCCTATCATCATGAATAAATTCCTATTTGCGGTATTTCTTCTTTTGACTGCCGCTTCACTTAAAGCAGAAGATATCACCGGCAGCTGGCAGGGAGTGTTGGAGATACAACATACACGACTACGGATAGTCTTTCATATCAATCAGAACGATTCTACGTTGAGCAGCACCATGGACAGTCCCGACCAGGGGGCTTTCGGACTTCCCACCACGAGAAGTTCATTCAGAGACAACAAGCTGGAAATAGTGGCCACCGGCCTTGGGCTTTTTTACCAGGGTACCCTCCAGGGTGATTCTATCGCCGGCACCTTCAATCAGGGAGGCATACCTTTTCCATTGGTATTAAATCGGTTAGAAAAACCGTTATTCAATCGTCCGCAAATGCCGCTCGAACCACTGCCCTACCTTTCGGAAGAGGTGAGTATATCGAATGCGGACGAGACCATCTCCCTCTCCGGTACACTCACGCTCCCCGACAGTACAGGACTCTTTCCTGCTATTCTGCTTATTGCCGGTAGTGGACCAAATGACCGTGATGAGACACTCTTCGGACACAAACCTTTCCTGGTTATCTCAGATTATCTCACCCGTCATGGCTTTGCTGTGCTGCGATACGATAAAAGAGGTGTGGGCAAATCTACCGGCAATTTCGACAAAGCCACCCTCCAGGATTTTGCGGATGACGCCGCCCTGGCAGTGAACTACCTGAAGCAACGAAAAGAGATCGACGTCAAAAAGATCGGATTACTGGGACATAGCGAAGGAGGCATTATAGCACCCATGGTAGCTTCAGAAGAGACGGGCATACACCTGTTGATGTTGCTTGCAGCACCCGGTACCACCGGTATTGAAGTAATTCTTGATCAGAATGAAATATCGATGCAGCAACAAAGAATGGAACCCGAAAATATCGAGAAAATTCAGCAACTGAACCGCGAGATGTTCGAGAGCATGCTTTCCTGGGACGGTTCAGAAAACCACAGAACAGCACTACGCGATAAACTGCAGCATATCTGGGAGCAACTGCCCATCCTGCTGACCATGAAAATAAATAAAGATGCTTACCTGCGGGGGCAATTCAACGCGATGATCAAACCAGGCTACCGCAGTTTCCTGGCCATTGATCCGGCCACCTACCTTGGGAAGGTCTCCTGTGCCGTATTTGCCATCAACGGCGAAAATGACCAGCAGGTTCCGGCCGAAAAAAACATCACTGCGATTGAAAAAGCATTGAAGGAAGGGGGAAATCACCAGGTGCAGACAAAAATTTATCCGGCACTAAACCACCTTTTTCAGGAAAGTACGACAGGCCATACGGATGAATATGCCCAAATTGAACAAACAATCTCACCTGAAGTACTTTCTGATATCATTACTTGGCTTAAAAAAATGAATGAATAAAATAAACGTGAATACAATGGCAACAAGAAAAACAATCCTTACGGTACTCTGGGTATTCATTGCAGCTATTGCAGCAGCATCGGTGACTGCGCTAGTCATTTTCCCTCAATGGAAAGGAATTTTCCTCGCGGGCATGGGAGGCTTCCTCATACTGAATTTATTGCTGTCTATGTTTTTTATCAAACGGAATTTGAAAGATTAATCCATATACCCAAATTCAAAACGCAGCAGGTCAATCATCTCCGACTTCATCTCGTCATTGATTTCTTGCAGTGATTCAATTCCTTGCAGCACTCTTTCGGCATATCCTTCAGACATTCTGCCCATAAATTTTAATGCATTCAGTGCCGATTGGCGCAGCAGGAGCGAATCGCTCTTCAGATCCTGTAACGCATGCTCCAGCAACATTGCACCGGATATTGTTTTTACAGTTTCGGGGTAAACCATGCACAGCCGTGCGTAAAGCCAATAACCTGTATTTCGCACCTTTTCATCGGGGTGTTGTATCCAATCCACAACCAGTGCATCGGCAAATGGCACTTCCTGAAAAAGGTTCCTGCATGACTGCTCCCTAAGTTCATGATTTTCTATTCCTTTCGCCCACCGTATCGCTGTATCCTGGTCCATTTCTTTTGCTGGATAAAGCATCGTAGCCAGAATCTTTAACTCCCGCACTGGTTCTTTCCAAAGAAGTTCAGCAAGTGCTTTACCAGTTTTGTATCTTGTTGAAATCTCTCTGATCTGGGGTATTTTTACACCAAAGTTCATCCGATAATCTATCCCTTTGGCACGCATGCTCGCCGCCACAACACCATCCATGGAAAGTCGCAGGTCGGTTCGTATTTGCCGCAAAATAGTTTCTATTGATTCTTCCACTTTTTTTTACTACAAAATTACGCTTATTGGGTTGAATACCCACTTTTTTCGCCTATTTTTCGCTATATTTGTGTCTTTAAACGAAAAAACCTTGCGATGAGACTCTTACTAATTAGTAATTCTACCAATCCGGGAGAAGATTACCTGGACTACCCCAAAAACTATATTCACGATTTCTTGGGTGAGAAAGCAAAGAACGCCATATTTATACCCTATGCTGCTGTCACCTTTTCATACGAAGCTTACGAAGAAAAAGTAAACAATCGTTTTGCTGAAATAGGCCATCATGTCACCAGCATCCATCGTTTTATCAATCCGGTGGAAGCCATCGAGAATGCCGATGCCATTGTGGTGGGGGGAGGCAATACCTGGCAGCTGGTGAAAATGCTACAGGAAAAAAAACTGATGAAAGCGATCCGGAAGAAAGTAAAAAAGGGAACGCCCTACATCGGATGGAGCGCAGGCTCCAACATTGCCTGCCCTACGCTGAGAACAACGAATGACATGCCCATTGTACAGCCGGAGAAATTTAAGACACTGAAACTGGTACCTTTCCAAATTAATCCACACTATCTGGATGACAACCCGGCAAACCACGGTGGTGAAACACGCGAAGCCCGTATACAGGAGTTTATAGAGGTAAACAGGGAGGTGTATGTGGTGGGCTTGCGAGAAGGCACCATGCTGTTGCTGGAGGGGAAGGAGCTGGTGTTGATGGGTAACCGCAGAGCCCGCATATTCCGATATGGACAAGAGCCTCAGGAGTTGTCTAACGAAGATGATTTTAATTTCCTTTTACGCTAATTGTTTATTTTTTAAATCACTAACACAGCTTTTTTATATCGATGAGTTCACACCATTCAGCTATACAGCCGTCTGCATCTTTATTTCAAAAGATCATTCACGACAATAGATCTATAGGAGTTCTACTGATATTATGCACACTGGCATCCTTGATACTAAGTAATATAGATGCTACCAGCGAGCACTACACCAACTTCTGGGAAGTTGTAATACCCGGATTTCATCGACTGCATCTGCCTCATACTATTGCACACTTCATCAATGATGCTTTGATGACGTTGTTTTTTTTTCACGTGGCCATTGACATCAAACGCGAAGCCACATCGGGCGAGCTCTCCTCACCCCGAAGAATGATGTTTCCGGCCGTCTCAGCTTTATTTGGTGTAGCCATACCGGCATTGATTTTCATCCTGTTTACCGGAGGAACGCTCTATTCACGGGGCTGGGCAATCCCTACAGCCACTGATATCGCCTTTACACTGGGCATTGTAAGTCTTCTGGGAAAAGCCGTTCCCCACTCAATGAAAGTTTTTCTCACGGCCTTGGCCATCATCGACGACCTGTGTGCCATTCTCATCATTGCCATCTTTTACGGATCGGCACTGCATTTTGTATGGCTGCTACTAGTTGCCTTGTTGGGGATTATTATTTTCGTTGTGACCCGTCGTGTAGAGAAAAAAACGGGCACCGTCCTCATGATTCTGCTAGGCCTCTGCATGTGGTACTGTATGTACCGATCTGGAATACATGCCTCCTTCGCAGGAGTGATCCTTGCCTTTTTACTTCCCATACAAAAACTGTCCACCATAGAGCGAAATCTCAGCTTCCCTGTGAACTTCATCGTGGTTCCCGTATTTGCACTGGCAAACACCAGCATCGTCATCTCATCCGCTGCCATTGCAAACCTTAGCTCTCCTCTCTCACTGGGGATCATTCTGGGACTTTTACTGGGCAAACCTCTCGGCATTACATTTGCCGTTTATTTGATGACCAAATTCAGGCTTGTGAGGTTGGGTGACAGGATAAACTGGGGACAGTTTATCGGTGCGGGCATCCTCGCCGGAATCGGCTTTACGATGTCAATTTTCGTGGCCATACTCTCCTTCCCGGAAAACGAAATGCTGCGCGACGTGGCGAAGCTATCCGTGCTGATTGCTTCAACCCTGGCTATGATCATAGGCTATGTATGGCTGAGGCTCTTCTCAAAGGTAAAAGAAAAGAGCGAAAACAAGTGAGATTGAGCTGCGACAGAAATGACTTAGCATACTATACATAAAAGAAAAACCCTGACTGACTAAACATCAATCAGGGTTTTCTTTTGCTGGTACTCGGAGCGAGTACCCAA
>DHTF01000035.1:0-2286 GCA_002411515.1 Proteiniphilum sp. UBA5267
CTGCAGATAAAAATTGCCGGCAGGTGGGATATTGGCGTAACAAACCGTCATGTGCGCATCGTGGACCAATCGGATGAAAGCACCCTTATTGAGTTTGAATGCCAACATGGACTATCGGAAGAAGTTTTGTTAATTCGCAAATCATAAAAGGATGAAAAAGCTTCATATTTCGGGTTTGGCTATGATGGGAGCTGGTAGCTTGTTTGCGCAGCAGCCGAATATTATTTATATCATGACCGATCAGCAGACAGCCCAGGCTATGAGTTGTGTGGATGGCACCTATGTAAGTACTCCGAATCTGGATCAGCTCGCAAAAGATGGAATCAGATTCACGAATGCCTACTGCGCTGCTCCCCTGAGCGGCCCCTCCAGGTTTGCCATGTTTACAGGAGTCGCTCCCGGCACAGAAGAAATGTTGAAAAACAAAGCTCCCTTTCCGGAACAGCTGAAAGAAAAAACATTGGGCAACCTGGTCTCCTCGGCCGGATACCTGTCGGCCTATGCCGGTAAATGGCATCTTCCAGAGGCATCTCTGCCTGTCGACGAAAAGAGATTTGGTTTTATCTTCTTGCATGATCACAACGATTATGGACTGGCTGAATCCTGCATTCGTTTTTTGAAGCAAAATCACGACAAGCCTTTTTTCCTGGTCGCCTCCTTCGATAATCCTCACAACATTTGTGAATATGCCCGAAACCAAGTGCTTCCTTTTGCAGAAATAAAGGAGCCTAAACTGGAAGATTGTCCCAACTTGCCCGCCAACTTCTCCCCTGCTCCTTACGAAGCGGAGATCATAAGATTGGAGCAACAGGTACATTTCCCCACTTACCCGGTCATAGATTATACACGAGACGACTGGCGACGTTATCTCAATGCCTATTACCGACTGGTAGAAACCGTGGACAACGAGATCGGGAAAATAATTGAAGCACTGGTGGAGCTGGGGCTTTATGACGATGCGGTTATTATTTTCAGCAGCGACCATGGAGATGGAGTAGCCGCGAACAAATGGAACCAGAAATCTGCCCTCTTCGAGGAGATTGTGAACGTTCCATTTATCGTGAAAGCACCCGGTGCCTTCGGCAGCAACGTGGAACGCGGGGAATTGATCAATGCCGGACTCGATCTGCTTCCTACCATCTGTGATTATGCCTCGGCTGAGATCCCTTCCCATGCCACCGGAAAAAGTATCCGGACCCTGGTAGAGGACAGGGATGCAGCAGAAATACACCCGTTCATCGTAACAGAAACACAATTTGATAAATCACCCACAAGGGGATGGATGGTTCGAACCCCACAATACAAATATGTGTTGTACGATAAAGGAAAATACAGAGAGCAGCTATTTGATATCCAGATAGATAAGAAGGAGCGACTCAATCTGGCAATAGAGCTTAAATATCAAGAGACACTGAATCATCATCGCTCCCTGTTGCAAGAGTGGGTGGAACAGCACCAAATTAACACTACAGGCAGGGAGATCATCCTGTCTCGATAAGGCAACAGGCATCTCACATCATTTAAATTGACCATTATGTTACACTTTCGTAAAACAGTTTCATATCTGGGGATGATTGGCTTGATCCCTCTTGCCTCCTGTGGTGGTAAGGGAGAAGCGCCCCATAACGAACAAAAGGCACCCAATGTGATCTACGTTTTTCCCGATCAGATGCGCAACAGTGCCATGGAGTTCTGGAGCAGCGAGAAGTATGCATCGCACATTCCTTACAAGGGAGATCCTGTGATCACACCCAATCTGAATAAATTTGCGGATGAAGCAGTCGTATTCTCCTCAGCCTACAGTAACTCCCCTTTGAGTAGTCCTCATCGTGGCTCTTTGCTTACAGGGATGTATCCCAATCGGAGCGGAGTACCGTTGAATATCAATTCAACCCGGCCCTTCAACTCACTCCGAGACGATGTGACTACCATCAGTGATCTGTACAGCCAAAATGGATATAACTGCGCCTATATCGGTAAGTATCACCTCGATTTCCCGACTCCCAACGACCCGGATAATCCTGGACACTATGTGGAGCACAGAGACCCGGTATGGGATACCTATACCCCGCCCGAAAAGAGACATGGATTCGATTTCTGGTACTCCTACGGCACGTTCGATGTACACAAGAAACCACATTATTGGGATACGGAAGGAGAAAAACATGAAATAAGGGAGTGGTCACCCAAACATGAGACCGACATCGCCATCGACTATCTCATCAACAGCAAGGGTGAGCGTGACAGTTCCAAACCCTTCTTTATGATGATCAGCATGAATCCGCC
>DHTF01000035.1:2528-7234 GCA_002411515.1 Proteiniphilum sp. UBA5267
CCCTGGGAGAACTGCTCATTCGTGACAATGCCGACACCACCATGGCGAAGGCGGCATCAGCCCCTTATTATTTCGCTCAGGTAACAGGCGTAGACCGGGAATTTGGCAGACTCCTTCAAGCGCTCGACAGCCTGGGATTGTCGGAAAACACCATCGTGGTCTTTTCCTCCGACCATGGCGAAACCCTATGTAGCCAGGGAATCGATGATCCCAAGAATTCTCCCTATGCAGAATCGACCGACGTCCCGTTTCTGATCCGTTATCCCGGGAAATTGAAGCCGAGAGTAGAAGAACTAATCCTCTCAAGTCCCGACATCATGCCCACCCTGCTTGGCCTGAGCGGACTGGGACAGAGAATACCCCGCGATGTTCAGGGAAGTAATTTTGCTGATTACCTGCTCACTGGGAAAAATGCTTCATCCCTTCCCAAGAGTGCTCTTTATATCAGAAACCTTGATGGTGAAAAAGATGAAAATGGAAAGGTAATCTCTTATTTTCCGGAAACCAGAGGCGTAAAAACCGATAGATATACCCTGGCTCTGACCATACACAAAGAGACAAAAAAACTGAAAGAAGTCTATTTCTTCGACAATCTAACGGATCCCTATCAGTTATACAACCTGAAAATGGACGATTACCCTTTGGTAAAGGAGCAGTTATTAAACGAACTGGCAGAACAACTAAAAAAAGCAGGAGATCCCTGGTATGAAGAGAAAATCCTGGCAGAGATAATCCATTATCATTAATATCCCGGATATTGCCCTCAATTCAGTTCATTCATTCTGTTAGACAGAGTGTAAGATAAAAAATGGACCCATTTCGAAAAGGTCCTTAACATGATTTAGATGATCAAGAAATGTATAACACGAAAAGAACAAGGATTTTTTTGACCAGAAGGGAATAATTCGTAAATTTGTGCTCGAGCACATGAAAAAATAAATTAAATTAAAAACTACTGCCTAATCAGGTGCAAGACAATTATAAAGATAAATTAAATGAAGACAAATTACGAACTTCGCTATGCAGCGCATCCAGAAGATGCAAAGTCATACGACACAAAGCGTTTGCGCAGAGATTTTCTGATTGAGAAACTGTTCGTCGCAGACGAAGTAAACATGGTCTACTCCATGTACGACCGCATGATTGTCGGCGGAGCTATGCCAGTAAACGAATCATTACAACTGGAAGCAATTGATCCGCTGAAACAACCTGTTTTTCTGCGTAACCGCGAATTGGGAATTTACAATGTGGGCGGCAAAGGTAAAATAAAAGTAGGTGACGCCGTCTTTGAACTAAACTACAAAGAGGCGCTCTATCTGGGTTCAGGAGACAGAGAAGTATACTTTGAAAGTGATGACGCCAGCCAGCCTGCAAAGTTCTATTTCAACTCAGCCACAGCACATCGCAATTACCCCGATAAGAAAGTGACCAAAGCCGATGCGGTCGTCGCCGAGATGGGTGCACTGGAAACTTCGAACCACAGGAACATCAACAAGATGATCGTAAACCAGGTGTTGCCTACCTGTCAGCTGCAGATGGGCATGACCGAACTGGCGCCAGGCAGTGTATGGAATACCATGCCGGCACATGTTCACTCCCGCAGGATGGAGGCCTATTTTTATTTTGAAGTACCAGATGATCAGGCTGTATGCCACTTTATGGGAGAGGTTGATGAAACTCGCCATATATGGATGAAGGGCGATCAGGCGGTACTCTCACCCGAGTGGTCTATCCATTCCGCTGCCGCAACCTGCAATTACACCTTTATCTGGGGTATGGCTGGCGAGAACCTCGACTATGGGGATCAGGACTTTTCAAAAATTGTGGAACTGAAATAAAAACAACATCAAATGATTAATTTTTCATTAAAAGGGAAAATAGCGCTCGTTACGGGTGCATCCTACGGCATTGGATTTGCCATTGCCACAGCTTATGCAGAAGCAGGAGCTACCATTGTGTTCAATGATATCAACCAGGCATTGGTGGATAAGGGCGTAGCGGCCTACAAAGAAATAGGTATCGATGCCCACGGTTATGTATGTGACGTAACCAATGAGGATGCGGTGAATCAATTTATTGCTCAGGTAACAGAAGAAGTAGGGGTAATCGACATTCTGGTGAACAATGCCGGTATCATCAAACGGATCCCGATGCATGAAATGACAGCAGCTGAATTCCGTCAAGTGATCGACATTGACCTGAACGGGCCGTTCATCGTCTCAAAAGCAGTCATTCCTCACATGATCAAAAAGGGACATGGCAAAATTATCAACATCTGCTCCATGATGAGCGAACTGGGACGGGAAACCGTATCGGCCTATGCAGCCGCAAAGGGTGGACTGAAGATGCTCACCAAAAATATTTGTTCAGAATACGGGGAGCACAACATCCAGTGCAATGGATTAGGCCCGGGATATATTGCCACTCCGCAAACGGCTCCATTAAGAGAAATACAACCCGATGGCTCCCGCCACCCATTCGACTCGTTTATCATCGCCAAAACTCCGGCAGCCCGCTGGGGTACGCCCGAAGACCTCGCAGGCCCAGCAGTATTCCTAGCTTCTGACGCTTCTAACTTCGTCAACGGACACATCTTGTATGTAGATGGAGGTATATTGGCTTATATCGGTAAACAACCCTGATCTGAAGTCACGAAGTTTCGAGGTTTCGAGGTTTCGAAGTGATGAGGTTTCAAAAAAATAAAAAAACAACTCATATGCAAACAAAACGTTTGTGTTTCATCTTATTGACTGCCATTCTTTTCGGCTGTAGTACATCCAACAAAGGATTGACACTGCAAATCAGCAACCCGGGGACTACCGACAGGGAAAATGAAATGGTAGAAGTAGCATGGCATGATGTCAAACAGCATCTTTCACTTACTGAAAATCAGGCCATCGTCGTGACATCCAACACTGGAGAACAAATTCCTTACCAACTGGTTACAAACGGTACCGATAGTGTGGAGACGTTGATATTTCCCGCTACCCTGGCAGCCGGAGCCTCCGGAACTTATCAGATAGCAGTGGGAGAACCCCAGACATTTCAGCCGCTCGTATACGGACGTCTGGTACCAGAACGGAAGGATGATTTCGCCTGGGAGAACAACCGCACGGCCTTTCGTGTATATGGTCCGGCTTTGAAAGCTACCGGAGAAATCAGCAACGGAATGGATTTCTGGGCAAAAAAAACGGAGGAACTGGTTATTGACAAATGGTATGAAAACGATTTATCCGGTGTAGCTTCATACCATGAAGATCATGGTGAAGGAGTCGATTTCTACAAGGTGGGAAGGACACTGGGTCTTGGCATGACGGCACCGGTTAATAATGATACGCTTTGTCTGGGTCATAACTTTGTCACTGCGAAGATTCTTGATAACGGTCCACTTCGAATTACCTTCATGCTCACATACGATCCTTATATGGCAGGGGAGTCTGAGATCAAGGAGACAAGGATTATCTCACTCGATGCTTACAGCCACTTCAACAAGGTAACCCACATCTTTGAGACAGATACCACCCTGTTGACAGTTGCCACAGGCATCGTGATGCCTGAGGAGGATCCGGAAGCAAACGCTGCCAACACAACCTTTGGCGATAACACAGGCATCATTGCCTATGAAACTCCTGCCAATGAAGCGAACGGCACCATTTATACCGCCGCCATAAATCCCGACGGATTCGGAATCATCAAGGTTTCAAACGGACATTTTTTGGGACTGAACAGCTATCAACCCGGGAATAAATACAGCTATTACGCCGGGGGAGGCTGGAGCA
The DNA here is from genome assembly GCA_002411515.1 of Proteiniphilum sp. UBA5267. GTDB lineage: Bacteria > Bacteroidota > Bacteroidia > Bacteroidales > Dysgonomonadaceae > Proteiniphilum. Next base: position 6,308 of record DHTF01000035.1, read on the forward strand.
AAGCCGGATTCAATAACTTCGATGAATGGACATCGTTTGTCAAAGAAACGAAAGCCAATATCGAACTTCCGTTGATCGTTGAGATTCAGAAATAAAATAAGCAGTACAGAAAGACGCCAAAAGCGTCTTTCTGTTGCACATATACATCATCAAAAAAACAGATATGCAGAAAGTAGTCACTTTTGGCGAGATCATGTTGCGTCTGGCCACACCCGGATATAAAAGATTTATTCAGTCCGATAACCTCACAGCCACTTTTGGCGGTGGTGAGGCCAATGTGGCTGTGTCACTCGCTAACTACGGTATCCCGGTCGATTTTGTTACCCGGCTACCCAAAAATGAGATCGCCGATTGGTGTATCTCCGACATTCGCAAATACAACGTAGGCACAAACCAGATCCTTCGCGGCGGTGAACGTGTGGGCATCTACTTCCTCGAAACAGGAGCTGTGGCCCGTCCCTCGAAAGTGGTATACGACCGGGCCAACTCCTCCATTGCAGAGGTGGGAAAAGGAATGTTCAACTGGAGAGAGATCCTGAAAGATGCCACCTGGTTTCACTGGACAGGAATTACCCCGGCCCTCTCACAGGGAGCTGCAGATGCCTGCCTCGAAGCCATTAAAACGGCTAATGAGATGGGGGTGACCGTGTCGTGCGACCTCAACTACCGGAAGAATCTCTGGAAATACGGCAAAAGTGCTTCGGAAATCATGCCGGCACTAGTAGAGGGATGCAATGTGATCCTGGGTAATGAGGAAGATGCGGAGAAGGTGTTCGGCATCAAGCCGGAAGGATTTCAGGTGGAGCACACCGGAGGCGAAGTAGATGCAGCCGAATTTGAGTCGGTCTGCAAACAGCTGATGCAAAAGTTCCCCCGCGCAAAGAAAGTGATCATCACCCTGCGTGGATCCATCAATGCCAACCACAA
>DHTF01000035.1:7387-7906 GCA_002411515.1 Proteiniphilum sp. UBA5267
GGATCCATCAATGCCAACCACAACACCTGGGGTGGATGCTTGTATTCCGACAAACTCTATCAATCGAAAAGATACGACATCACCCACATCGTAGACAGAGTGGGAGGCGGAGACTCTTTCATGGGTGGCCTGATCTACGGGTTGCTCACCTATACAGGTGATGACCAGAAAGCACTCGACTTTGCCGTCGCTGCTTCCTGCCTCAAACACACCATTTATGGAGACTTCAACCTAGTCACTGTACCTGAGGTGGAAACACTGATGAAGGGCGATGGATCAGGCCGGGTGGTAAGATAAGGCCAATCTGCCAATGTGCCAATGTGCCGATGTGCCAACGAGAAAATCAAGTAATGCACAGAATATTAATTATTTATAAATCTGAAAGCTAAGTGCTGACAGCAGAATGCTAAATACTATGGCAAAATTTTCCAGACTACACGTATACCAGGCAATGGAAGATACCGGCATTGTGCCAGTGTTTTACCATGCCGATGCCGAAGTGGCAAAAAAAGTGGTGAA
>DHTF01000035.1:8024-19194 GCA_002411515.1 Proteiniphilum sp. UBA5267
TTTTACCATGCCGATGCCGAAGTGGCAAAAAAAGCGGTGAAAGCATGCTACGAAGGTGGCATCCGTACTTTCGAGTTCACCAACCGGGGCGACTTTGCCCATGAGGTGTTTGCAGAACTGGTGAAGTGGGCCGACAAGGAGTGTCCTGAAATGGTCCTGGGAATCGGTTCCATTGTCGACGCACCCACCGCAGCGCTCTACATCCAGCTGGGAGCCAACTTCGTTGTGGGCCCCCTGCTAAACCCCGACATCTTTAAAGTATGTAACCGCCGGCAGATAGCCTACTCACCCGGTTGTGCCACCACCAGTGAAATAGGGCTGGCCCAGGAGCTGGGTGCCGAAATCGTGAAGGTGTTCCCGGGTGGTAACGTGGGAGGTCCCTCCTTCGTGAAAAATATCAAAGGCCCCATGCCCTGGTCCAAGATTATGGTAACTGGCGGCGTGGAACCGACTGAAGAGAATCTTTCAGCCTGGTTCAAAGCCGGCGTAACTGCCGTGGGGATGGGATCAAACCTTTTTCCCAAAGAGGTGTTGAAAAACGGAGAGTGGGAAAAAATTACCCAATTATGCCGAAATAGCATCGCCATCGTGAAGAACAGACAACACACATAAACCAAATATCAAAAAAATCATGAGTAATCTACAACAAGGAAATGCCAAGATGACCAACCAGCGATGGACGATTGTGGTCATGCTATTTATGGCGACCACCGTCAACTATCTCGACCGGCAGGTTTTGTCACTCACCTGGGCCGACTTTATTGCCCCTGAGTTCCATTGGACCAACAGTGACTACGGAACCATTACCGGACTCTTCTCTATTTTCTATGCCGTATCCATGCTCTTCGCAGGTAAATTTGTGGACTGGATGGATACAAAAAAAGGATTCCTCTGGGCTATCGGTGTATGGTCGTTTGGAGCCGTCCTGCACGCTTTCTGCGGACTGCTCACTGCAGGTTTCACTGCCGGTGAGTGGACACTTAGCTTCTCGGGAGCGCGCGAAGCCATCGGCGCAGTCGGTGATGTGTCGCTGGTGGTATCGGTCAGCGTCACCCTTTTCGTATTTGCACGTCTGGTCCTCGCCATCGGTGAAGCAGGCAACTTCCCTGCTGCTATCAAAGCTACAGCCGAATATTTCCCCAAGAAGGATAGAGCCTATGCCACCAGCATCTTCAATTCAGGTGCTCAGATTGGTGCCCTGCTGGCACCCCTTACCATCCCCTTTATTGCCAAAGCATGGGGCTGGGAAATGGCTTTTGTCGTGATTGGAGCACTCGGCTTTGTATGGATGGGCTTCTGGGTGTTTATCTATCACAAGCCGGAAAAGAACAAGAAAGTAAATGCCCTAGAGTTGGCTTATATCAACCAGGATGATGCCACCGATGCTGCAGAAGGAAGAACGAAGGTGGACGAGCATGCTGGTAAAAAAGTCTCTTTCAAGAAAGCATTCAAATACAAACAGACCTGGTCTTTTGCTGTGGGCAAATTTCTAACCGACGGAGTGTGGTGGTTCCTGCTTTTCTGGATACCGGCATACCTGAGTGCAGTTTACGGGCTCGATTCCACGCAGAGTGCACCGCACGTATTTGTGGTATACGCCATTTCCATGATCTCCGTTTTTGCAGCTGGCTACTTCCCGGCTTACTTTATGAACAAGAAAAAGCTGGATCCCTATCAAGGACGCATGCGGGCCATGTTGCTCTTTGCCTTCTTCCCACTGCTGATCCTACTGGCACAGCCGCTGGGTGGTTTATCGGTATGGTTGCCGGTAATCATCATCGGTATCGCTGCCGCCGCACACCAGTCCTGGTCGGCCAACATCTTCACCACCGTGAGTGACATGTTCCCGAAACATGCCGTGGGTACCATTACCGGCATCGGCGGTATGGCCGGCGGTGTGGGCTCCTTCTTCATCAACAAGAGCTCCGGCGTGCTGTTCGACCATGCAGCCAACACAAACATGAAATTCCTTGGCTATGAAGGAATCGAATCAGGTTATTTCATCATCTTCATCTTCTGTGCCATCGCCTATCTGCTGGGATGGACCATCATGAAGTCACTGGTGCCAAAATATCAGCTGATTACCGATATGTAATCTCATCGCATTGTGCCACCACCTCCAAGGTAGTGGATAATGAAGAGAGCTGAACAGTCGTTCAGCTCTCTTTTTAGTTTTGTGTAGGAACGATCTCCGATATACGGGTCAGGAACAGAAGAGGCTTCATCAGAATTGTCGATCCATATAATAGAGACCTTTCACCTCTGATCCGTTCAATGCCCTGTTATACATCCTTACATCATCGATTGCCCCTTTAAAATAACGACCTGTTCCAAAAAGAGAGCCGAAAAATATAGGATTATTGCTTAGTGTATTGATAACATCATCTCTTGTTTTTCGTCCAACTTCGGTGATCAAACTACCATTCACATAGTATCTTACACCCGTGGTGAGTGTCAGGTTAGCTCCACCGGTAAATACAATAGTATAAAAATTCCAGATAGTAGATGTAATCGCATTCGATTTCTTTCCCAGGTTCGACCATGAAATATCACAAATCATTTCACCGATTGCCAGACTCACTTCAAATCGACCGCCATAGGCCTCAGTTGAACCACCATAGCTCAAAATTGTCTGTTCTGAAGCAGACAATGCATCCGCTTTTGCCCAGAAGGAGAAAGTACGTGCGCCGGTGCCAGTAATTCCCGGAGAGACACATTTGATATAGTCACCGCTATTGCCGTTGAATTGGTAAGCACTGTTGTTGTTGCCTTTCCGGTCGGCGGTGAGTGTCACGTTCCCGTATACGGTTCCGTCGTTGGTACCCACCACATCCTCGGCATTGCCATCGAAGGGCCAGTACCCTGTCAGTCCGCTGTCGGTCGGGATCTTGATATATCTGAACCGGCTACCATCGTACACCATTTTGAGGCGGTAGTACTTCCCCGCTTGCATGGCCCTGGCATAAATCGCCTCGGTAAATAACGACCCATTGATATCTTTGATATCCATTAATTTGGAGGTGTCTAAAGGGTCAATCTCATTGCCTGGCACAACCCAGCGATAGAGTTTGAGCGAACCACCCGCGGCGATAGTGGTTCCGGTAGGGGGTAAATAGACCAGCTCTGTACCGGCGTAGGCGTTGGTAAAGCTGTTGGCTGCCACGTCGAAGGTAGCCTGTCCGGAGCTGTTCCGAAGCCAGTTATAACCCTTATCGGCGCTGGAGAGAGTGATCTGACCCACGCTCACAGGGACTGCTGAATCGTTATAGATCCAAACGGAAAAGATGGAACCGAGATGACTGAAGGAAACCTGCGGGGAGGTGGTCTCCGTGATGTTCTCTGCCGCAAACCGCATCACACTGACCTGTTCTAAATCATCCAGTGTGATGGAGGTTGATGCCGCTGGAGACGGGAATAGCACCGTTTTACTATTCACCGCTGAAAAGGATGCTCCATAGACACCGTACAAACTGAACGTTCCGCTGATATCCGCAGGGATCGCCATTGAGAAATCGGCTCTCTTCCCGTCGGTACTAATGTTGGTTGCTGCCACATCATTTACTGTCCTGATGGTGCCTCCATCGCTACTCACAAAACAGAGATTGATCTTATCACCCTCTTTCCATCTCACAGAGATCGATCCCTCCTCCGTCTCGCTCATAACAAGCCGGGTGTTGCTCTTTGTACCATTCTCATCGGGCATTGCCACTTTCACAACCAGCGTGCGTGAATCCTGCTTTTCAGTCTCCTGTACATCCGGAATCTCGGGGCTGCTGCAACCCGACAGCAGCAATGCGGCTGCAAATGACAATAAAAGTAAATTCTTCATATGCTATCCATTTTTTTACATTATCCTGTAATTGCTCACCCTCTCCTCACTCCTTGGTCTGTGTAATGCTTCTGACAGAATAGTCAGCTTCTCTTTCTTCTGAATTGCCTGAATCTCTTCTCTGCCGAAGGCTTCCAACAAAATGAAGGAGGTGAATAAAAAACAAAATAATACAATGTTTTCATGATTTATATTCGATTCGATCTGTCTCTTATTTGATCATTCTGACTTATTATTAAAAGGTTGCATATTTGCGTCCATAAAAATAGCAAGAAAATCAATAATGAACCAGCAAAAAAAGGATAGAATATATATCAAATTGTAAAAAAGATTGTCATATTGTAAAAAAAACAATTTTTCTCCGGAGAAAAGGCGCTCATTGCCAGCAAACGGCGGGTGTCGTTTCTTCTACTCTCTCTTTTCCAGCCGGATCATACCGTCAGTACCGGTAAAAGCGACATAGGTATCTACTCCACTTTGTGCTACCACCGCCACCGTACCGCTTTTCAGCGTTACGCCCAGCAGCTCATCTGCTTCCGTACCATACTTGACAAAAAGTTCCGCTGTGCTACTGAAACCACCTAGCACCCTGACACCCGGTAAGGGCAACAGCGTTGCCGGATTGGCAAATGTGTTGGAGAGAGTGGTGGTCACCGTCTGAAGATTGGCAAAAACTAATGGTGGCACCACTGACGGTAAGCTCTGAGGTCGTGATCACGTTCCCTGTTTTGTAGAAAGCCACTACATTGGTCCCGTCGAAGCCGATATCGTAAATATCCTCACTGTCTGTTCCATAAGTACTCCCTGCCGTTCCTGATGCTGTGGCTGATTTTAACAATACCTGATAGGTGTTATCCGTACCAGCATAAAGACTCCTGTAGTAATCCTGATGATGTGTCAGGATGTAATATTGCCTGACAGCGTTAACAGCTATACGTGAACCCTTGTTGTAATAGTGGGCAATTTTATAGGACTGCTCCCAACCATCATAATAGCCATTATAGATTAATGTTTTTACAAAACTCCCACTGCTGTTGACTGCATACATGATATCGGGATGGTCGGTATAGTCGCCCGTGTTTCCCTTTGTATCGGTATAGGTTACATGTGCGAATCCACTTGCATCGACTGCAATATCGGGTTTGGAGCAGGTGCCGCTGTTGTTTGATTCGATATAGACAGGCGAGGTGGGTCCTTCACCATCGCTGGTAATGTAGACAATCTTACCATCGGTCGTCACGTACACTATATGGGGATTGTTGTTTGCATCCATCGCGATACGAGGATCACTACCGCACGACCGAAGAAGGAAGCCATGGCACTGCTGCCGAAACCAGAAGTAATCAGCGGATCGGTACCAAGACTGGGGTTCTTGATCTCATTCGAAGGCAACGCGGAAGCAGTCACGCTCTGGTATTCATAAGATGATTCCCACATCTCCTGTCCGAGCATCACTGTATAGTCATGTTTATCGATTTTTCTGGAGTAGGTAAGATAATTCTTCAGCTGCCAGAACAGGTTGTCATTCTTCTGGATGGAGCTCATGTTTTTCTCTCTGCTCCAGTTGCCATAGCGTACAGCGGGTTCAAAACGTTCACCGCGTGAGTTGCCAATGTCGAAACCCAGCTCGCTATGCCACACCAGGTTTTCCAACGGTGTGACATCGGCGAAGATGCTGCCGTTGAGTTTATTTCTTCCCAGAAGGATGTCCTCATCGAGTACCATGGCAATAGGGTTGATGCGGGTATATCCTTCGCGGATGACGGAAGCATAATTTCCATCAAGGTCATAAATAGGTATATCGGGAGGAGTCAGCAGGGAGTAGTTGATCACACCTTCCTGACTGTCGGCCAGCCCCAGTCGCTCATCAGTCTGTGAGTACATGGCATTGAGTCCCAGCTTCAGCCATTTCTTCAACTGCGAATCAAGGTTTGCACGAAAAGAGTAACGATTGAAGTTGGTGCCAATGATGGTACCATCCTGTTTCATAAAAGAACCCGATACAAAGTAGCGAACTACATCGGTACCACCTTGTGCTGAGAGCTGATGTTGCTGCATGGGCGCTCGGCGGAAGACGGCATCCTGCCAGTTGGTACCATTGCCAAGCAGTGACGGGTCGGCAAATTCAGGTCGGTTGTCAGAGAGGGAAACCTGGTTGCTGTATTCGGCAAACTCCCGCAGGTTCATCATGTCCACACGGGCAGCCTGACGCTGCACACCATACATCCCCTCATAGGTAAACTTGGCTTCTCCCGCTTTACCCCGCTTGGTTGTGATGAGCACCACTCCGTTGGCACCCTGTGCCCCGTAAATAGCGGTGGCCGAGGCGTCCTTCAATATCTCCATCGAAAGGATATCGGAAGGGTTGATGGTAGAGAGCGGGGAGATTGTGGAGATAGGGCTGTTGCCCAGTGCATCACCCAGGCCAAAGTCAGCACCACTCCTGCCTCCGCCCTGTACAATCACCCCATCGATCACATAAAGGGGTTCTGCATTGGCGTTAATGGTAGATTGTCCACGCACACGAATGGATACAGAGGAGCCCGGCGCACCGGAAGTCATCACCGATGTCACACCGGCGGCACGTCCCTGCAGTGCCTGATCGAGGTTGGTGATCACCGACCCCTTGATGGCGTCTTCTCCCACAGTGACAGAAGCGCCGGAAATATCGCTTTTCCGCATGGTACCATATCCCACCACCACCACTTCGTCCAGTAGCTCGGTATCTTCGTTCATTTCGAGATTGAGCGTGGAGCGGTTTCCGACTGATACCTCCAATGTTTCGTAACCGATGGAGGAGATCACCAGTACCGGGTTGGAGGTGGTCAGCCTCAGTGTAAACCTGCCGTCGATATCGGTTACCGTACCGTTGGCAGTTCCTTTTTCAATGATATTGACACCAATCATTGCAGTGCGATCCTTGCTGTCAATAACAGTTCCTGAAACGCTACGCTGCTGTGCCATTAATTGCAGGCTCATGATCAGAGCCATGATTAACACAAAGATGTTTTTCATATAACATTAATTATCATTAATAAATAGTCACATTACCAGTTTACAAATGTAAAGTCAACCACAATAAGATTCAAGTATTATCTTATCTTTTTTTAATACTTTTTTTACTTAAAGTCGTCGATTTAATCGGGGAAGAATCTCATCATTAACTTACAAATCAATTTATTAAATAATTATCATGAAATGATATGTGGCGCGTGAAACAATAATTAATGACAAAAAAATGGTATTAATTTAACAAGAATAACAAAAAAAGGAGAGAGAGTGAAAAGTTAAATAATCAATTTTGTTTTCCGATAATTCTCGCGAAACTCCTTGGGTGAGCAATCTTTTCTTTTTTTGAAAATACGGTTGAAATTGGAGAGGTTATTGAATCCGCAATCATAGCAGATCTCGCTGATGGAGTTGGTGGTATCTACCAGCAGCCTGATTGCATTGCCCAGCCTGACATCAATGATGTGGTCTGAGACGGTTTTACCTGTACGCAATTTGAAAAAACGGCTCAATGCCACCGGTGTCATTCCCACGATGTGGGACAGATCGTCGAGCCTGATCTCCTCTCGGTAATGATGATTGATATATTCATAAATCTTGCGTACCCTCCTGCTATCGGTATTATCCTCGATATGGGCAAAGGAGGAGCTGGCGAGTGTATGGCAGTTGTCACAAAGAGAGAGTTCGTAAAGGATGGTCAACAACTTTATTACGGCATGAAAACCGGATTTCTCTGCGGAAAGGGTATCAAGCATCGGATAAACCTTCATGATGGTTTCCATGGGGAAGTTGATACCTTTTTGTGCATTACTGAGCATTTGCCGAATACTGCTAAACTGATTCTTGTGAATAAAGTTACCGAAAAAGAGGTCTTTAGAAAACTGGATGGTAATTTCCCGGATATTTTTGGAGGTGCACTGATGCTGTTCCCATACGTGTTCTAATTCGTCACCTGCAATTAATGTAAGATCCCAATTGCCGATGATCTCAACGGAGTCGCCCACGATACGTCTAACCCCCTCGGCATTTTCTACATAGTTGATCTCGAATTCGCTGTGTGAATGCAAAGGATAGGTAAATTCCGACTTTCTGCGGTCGGCAATATAAAAGCAGTCCTTGTCTGATAAAGGAGTGATTTCATGCAAAATATGACCGATGTGTTCGTTCATTGTGGTATGGTTCGTATGCGTGGTTCCTCTTGGCCTTGAACAAAGGACTCACATAACGTTTCTTTTATTCTTATTCAAAAATTGTTTCAGTTTTGCTTCAACAAATACATGGGAATATATTACTGAAACTGTTGCAAGATTGCAATTTTTGCAAATATAACAGTTTTATAATTTAAGCTATACTAATTTACGATAAAATATTCGCTTTAACTGTTCCTGAACTCAAAACAAGCCTTTCTATAATGGCTGATATCACCCCTACAGATTTGGGCCATATTAGGAGCATATTAGGAGCATATTGGGAGCATATTGGAAATTGACGACGAGTTTTTACGGTATAGGCTATTGATATGAGAGCAAACGGTACCGATGGAAATATAAAAAGCCAAGTGTTTCAATAAAAGATAAGAAAGGTTTTATGCTTATCGCATAAAACCTTTCTCTGCTACGTGGTCCCACTTGGGCTTGAACCAAGGACTCCCTGATTATGAGTCAGGTGCTCTAACCGACTGAGCTATGGGACCTTTGTTTTTTGGTCAGCTGTAACCAAAAGCGGGTGCAATATTACTGTTTTTTTGGGAAAAATCCAAATGATTCCCTTTAAATCACCAATGGTTTCCTGTAAATATTGAGCCGCGGTATGTTGACGGTGTGGAAACAGCACTTCTTGTTTCATCATCGTACGGATGGTGGGATCCTTTTCACGCAGATGAAAATTTAGTGATATATCACGGTCGGTCTGTGAAAAATACCACAAATGTGGTATTTCAGCATCAAAACAGGACTTTTACCTTTGTTACACAAATAAACACACAAGTTTCACAAGGAAATTTGAATGAGTTTCAAGCTCTAATTATTTTAATAGTATATTTATGTCTGACATTACTTTTCGCGTAAAAGCGCACAGCGAGAGCCCAACCAAAACCATTGCGAAGGCAAGAGGTTTTGAAGCAATTATTGATGAACCCGAAGAGCTGAACGGTACCAACGACGGCCCGAATCCGGTTGAATATACCTTGATCGCCCTATCAGGCTGTTTGAATGTCATGTGCCACATTGTGGCCAAAGAGTTGAATTTCACGCTGAGGGGTGTTAAAATAAATCTGTCAGGGGTACTTGACCCGGACAAACATCTGGGTATGGCCACTACCGAAAGAGCAGGATACAAACAGATTGATGTGGAAATCATCCCAGATACGGATGCCGATGCCGACACACTGGAGCAATGGATAAAAGTGGTTGAACAGCGTTGTCCGGTAAGTGACAATCTTGTAAACCCCACGCCAGTGCACCTTACCGTGAATAAATAATAGAAAAAAGGCAGCTGCTCGCTGCCTATTTCATGCTAATTAATCTCCGGCTCTATCCAGTCGCCGTGATCTTTGATCAGTTGAATTAGATGCTGCACAGCTTCAGCCTGAGGGATATTCTTTTCCACGAGTTGTTTTTTCCGATAAAGGGATATTTTCCCGTGTTCGGCGCCCACGTAGCCATAATCGGCATCGGCCATCTCTCCCACGCCATTTACAATACAACCCATCACTCCAATCTTCAGATGTTTAAGGTGGGAAAAATGTTTCTGTACAAGCGCAACGGTAGTTTGCAGATCGAACAGTGTTCTTCCGCAGCTGGGACAGGAGATAAACTCTGTTTTACTGGTACGCACACGGGCTGCCTGCAGGATTCCGAAGGCATAGGCATCGAGATCGGTGATATTGATTTTTCCTTCATTACTCAACATGATCCCGTTCCCAAATCCGTCCAGAAGCACTGTCCCGAAATCCACTCCACCTTTAAGCTGAATATCTTCCGGTTCATTCTCTGCATAACTTCGCTGCAGCACCACCGGAACACGGCAGTCAGCGTTCAGTAAAGCGTGGAAGAACGCCCGTTGCTCTCCTACTCCGTTCTGATGTGCTGTTGTGAGTATAACCACCACCCTGGGTATTTCCTTCAGGAGGGCAATCACCTCATCCGTCAGTTGCGGATAAGAAAGACGGAGAAACTTCACCTGAGCCGGACATGCTTTCATGCTGCCGATCTCATCGATTGTAAAGAGGGGATAATGATCTATTCTCTCCTCCCATTGGGCGAAATCAACAACTGATTTCATCCCTTTCGGGAAATTATCGGGAACCCGACTTCCCGTGTATATATAATCCGGAATAAAATGTGGGTTAATATCCATGTCATCGATCCGACTCCTGTCAGAGATGACCACCGGTAGAAAATCACCGCCAATGTTCCACACGGTATTCGTTTCGCGCCGGTCGGTGGAGAAAGGAGAAAAACCCGAAAACTGCTGTCCTTCAATGGGGGAATGATTCTGACGTTGCATCACATAGTCCACCAGTTTGCGGGCGACTGGCACTTCCGCTTCCGGATCTTCACTCAGTGAAACCCGAATGGTATCTCCCATGCCGTCACTGAGCAATGCTCCAATGCCGACAGCCGACTTCATTCTTCCGTCTTCACCATTGCCTGCTTCGGTCACTCCCAAGTGAAGTGGAAAATGAATTCCCTCTTTATCCATCGTGTCCACCAGCAGGCGTACCGCCTTGGTCATCAGCAGCGTGTTGGAAGCCTTCATGGATATCACAATATCGGTAAATCCTTCATCCACTGCAATGCGCAAATACTCCATACAGGATTCCACCATTCCCTCGGGTGTATCCCCGTAGCGCGACATGATACGATCGGACAACGATCCGTGGTTCACCCCGATGCGCACGGCAGTGCCGTGTTCTTTGCAAATCTGAAGAAAGGTGACCACCTTGGCACGAATTTTCTCCAGTTCCGCAGCATACTCCTCTTCGGTATATTCCAACTCCGCAAAAGTTTTCTGCTTGTCCACATAATTACCCGGGTTAATCCTCACTTTTTCGGCGAAGGTAGCCGCCACTTCTGCTGCTCGCGGATTGAAATGAATATCGGCCGATAAAGGCGTTGTGTAGCCTTTTTCTCTCAGCTGCCGTTGAATCTCCCGCAAGTTATTTGCTTCGCGCACCCCCTGTGTGGTCAGACGGATCAGGTCTGCGCCGGAGGCGATGATGCGTTCACATTGTGCCACACTGGCTTCCGTGTCGAGTGTATTGGTGCTGGTCATTGTCTGTATCACCACGGGATGATTGCCTCCCATTGTGATGTTGCCCATATGCACATC
>DHTF01000035.1:19409-25119 GCA_002411515.1 Proteiniphilum sp. UBA5267
TTCTTCAAAGGTAATATTTCTATCCAATATCCGTCGGGGTCGATAATAAAATAAAGTCCCATCTCCATATTTTCATAACAAACAACTCCCATCTCCTTGTGGAAAGCTCTTATCTCGTCGTAGTCACCTTCGGCACGCAAACAGAGATGCTGTTCGTTGTCTCCCATATTATAGGGCCGCTCCCAGTCTCTCAGCCAGGTAAGTTCAAGTGTGAATCCGGTTACTCCATCTCCCAGAAAAACCAGTATGTAAGATCCATCAGATGCTTCTTTTCTTCGCACCTCTTTCAGTCCCAATGCCTTCTCATAAAATGTGATACTTCTTGTCAGATCCAGCACATTGATATTATAGTGGTCGAACCTTGCTCTTATTTCCATAGTCATCCGTTATTTTATTCGTTATTGTGTATGTTATTCGTTCTAATCGGTGGTCTTTCCTTCTTCGCACATGACATCTGCACCGGCCGTACTATCCACCTCTTTCATATCCTCTTTTATTCAAGTACAAATGTTTGTCCCGACTGATTTACAGGCAGGAACCGGCAACCATACTGAACAGCTATTTCCCCAAAGCGATTGGCTTTCTCATACTCTTCTCTGAAATGCATTGGCAAAAAATACGTAGTTTCTATGCGCGACACAAACTGCTCCGCTCCGCGCATGTAATCATTTCCCAAGCGAGGATCTACCGGGAACATGGCCAGATAGAGATGAGGTACGTCTTCCGCGAGCAATTCCAACTCACACAGGTAATTATTCTCGTAAGTCAGGGCCTCTGCCTTACCCACCTCTTCATTCCAATGCCAGTTATTGAGGTCTCCCGCATGAAAAAACAACCGGTCATTACAAGAAAGTAAAAAGGAACATCCAATATCCGTAGACCCAAATGTTTTTACTTTAAGACGATGATCTTCAAAGATCTGCTCTTTTCTGAGACAATGTGTGTCGGCATCGGTAATTACATGCTGTTTCAATTCATCAGAAAAGATATAGGTGATGTTCTGTTTTCGTTGTCTCCAGGTAAATATCTCGGGATTGAAATGATCGGAATGTGAATGGGTACAAAATACATACAAGTCATCTGCTTTTTGAAGCAGATAATCATTCACCCAATTGGTACCATCTTCACGAGGTGCATCCCTATAATAATCGAAAATCACGGAAAAGCCATCGAATTCTATCAGATAGCAGCTGTGATTAATAAATGTTATTGTCATCATATTCAAATCTCTTATTAAAACAATCATGCCATAAAATGTTCAAAATGCTTGTATAAAAATTGATAAAAGGGGAGGGCGGAAGGAATGATTACATTCATCTGCCGAAGAATCATCCACACGAAAAATAGTACCAAGGAGAACATATTTTGTGCTGAACTGTTTAATTATTGCACATTTTTTGTAAATTTGCGCAGTTTTCTTAATAAAGAAAGATCACAGTGAACCAGGACAAAATTCTTTTGTCTGCTGATCTAAATGAATAAAATTATGAATCACAATTTATTAAAAGGAAAAAGAGGAATTATTTTCGGTGCATTGAACGAAATGTCCATTGCTTGGAAGGTAGCCGAAAGGGCTGTGGAAGAAGGTGCCATTATCACGTTATCGAACACGCCTGTTGCCGTTCGCATGGGCGATACCTCCCAACTGGGTGAGAAACTCAACGCCGAGATACTGCCGGCCGATGCAACCAATGTAGAAGATCTGGAGATGGTTTTCACCAAATCGATGGAGATTCTGGGTGGTAAAATCGACTTCGTGCTCCATTCTATAGGGATGTCACCCAATGTGCGCAAAAAAAGAACCTATGATGACCTGGATTACGACATGTTGATGAAAACCCTCGACATCTCTGCCATCTCTTTTCATAAAATGTTGCAGGTTGCCCGCAAGCTCGATGCCATTGAACGTGGTGGTTCCTTGCTGGCACTCACTTATGTGGCGGCACAACGTGTATTTTACGGATACAACGACATGGCGGATGCCAAATCACTGTTGGAATCCATTACCCGCAGCTTTGGGTACATCTACGGACGCGACAAAGGTGTGCGCGTGAATACCATCTCGCAGTCGCCCACCATGACCACTGCAGGTAGCGGCGTAAAAGGGATGACCGACTTGATGGATTTCTCAGAACGTATGGCTCCACTTGGTAATGCAAATGCCGATGATGCAGCCGATTACTGCATTGTGATGTTTTCCGATCTTACCCGCAAGATCACCATGCAAAATCTGTACAACGATGGTGGCTTCTCGAGCATGGGCATGAGTTTGCGAGCCATGAAGCAATACAGCAACGGGCTCGATGAAAACAAAGATGAAAATGGCAACGAAATTTACGGATAAATCAGCGTAAATAAAACCGATAAAAAAGCTTCAATCGGCCGATTGAAGCTTTTTTTATATACAAGTCAGTCATAGCGAGTACCTTTCAGAAAACGCCAAACTAGTTTGGCGTTTTTCTCGGCTTTCACTACATTTGTGTGCTATGCTGATAAAGATATACAATGAGAATCCTCAACCGCGTGAGATTGAGAAGGTCGTCGCCATATTGCGCGAGGGCGGCATCGTGATCTACCCCACCGATACGTTATACGGTATCGGCTGTGATGCACTGAATGTAAGGGCCGTGGAAAAGATATGCGCCCTGAAAGGAATCAATCCACAAAAAAGTAATCTCTCGATCATCTGCAACGATCTGAGCGTGGTGAGTGAGTATGCAAAAATCAGTACACCCATGTTTAAACTGATGAAAAGGAACCTTCCCGGTCCCTTTACATTTATATTACCCACCACCTCCTCGCTTCCCAAAATATACAAGAACAAGAAGACTGTGGGCATTCGGGTGCCCGCCAATAACACCATCCGCGAAATTGTTGCACAACTGGGAAACCCGGTCTTGAATTCCTCATTAAAAAATGAGGATGAAGAGATGGAATATAGCACCGATCCGGAACTCATCCATGAAAAATGGGGTGAAATCGCCGACCTGGTAATCGACGGAGGAATCGGCGGAACAGAAGGATCTACCGTGGTGGACTGCACTTCCGATGAACCAGTCATCGTACGTCAAAGCGGTGGAGAGTTAAAATTCTGATATTTTCCGCACAGGATTAAATTAATTGATACTTTCGCAGTCAGACTGATACAACTTTATTAATAAACAGGATGAAAAAAATTTTATTCTACTTTTTTGCGTTTTCCATACTCCTTACCGTTTCTTATGCATGCAAGGACCAAGATGATCCCATCACCGAAAAAGGGAGCCTTGAGTCGGCCACATATAACCATACAACCCAAACATTCACTTTACTCTACAGCAGCGGACAAAGCGAAACAGTAAAAGCCGTAATTGATGATACTGTTGAGCCATCCACAGCTCTTACAACATTGCCTGACGGCACCGTGGTGTATTTCACAGATGCCACCTTGTCTGGGAATGCCACCATCACCAAAGAGGTGAACATGGTCTCGCAATTTGTATATGATGGCATGTCCAACTATTATTTGTGGGCCGATGATGTAAAAAACAAAAAACCGACTGTCGCCAATTTCAATCCGGAAAAATATTTTTACAGTATTCTTCACAATATCGATACCAAAAATGGCTGGTCCTGGATTACAGATGATGTGGATGCATTGATGGCTGATTTCGAGGGAGAATCAACTGATGCATTTGGATTCCAACCGTTAGTTCTTTGGACAGATGAAAGTTATTCAACACTCTTGGGTTTTGTTCGATATGTGTTTCCTGGGACTCCTGCAGCTGCAGCCGGATTGAAGAGAGGAGAGGTAATCGTCAAAATAAACGGGCAAACAATTACACTCAATAACTACATGAAAATGTATGGAGCCAATGCAGAAACTACATTCACTGTATTGGACCAGAATTTTCAAAATAGCAGAGAAGTAAAAATTACTCCTGCCAAAATCTACACAGATCCTGTCCTTTATTCCAAAGTATATGAAATTGAAGGTAAAAAAATAGGGTATCTTTTCTATACCAATTTCATCGAAAATTACAACGAAAGCCTTCATCGGGTCTTCTCAAATTTTAAAACAGAAGGGATCACAGATTTGGTCCTTGATTTACGCTATAACCCAGGAGGTGGAATCTCTGCAGCAAATTACCTGGCTTCGCTAATTGCCCCAGAAACAGCTGTAAGAAATAAAGAGGTATTCTCTATCATGAGCTACAACACCTATGTAAATGCAGCTTTCGACAACAACAAATGGGACAGGAATGATTACCTGGGCGATTATGATGTAACCAAGTTCTCAGATCCGGTCAGTGCCAATCTCAATTTAAGCAAGATTTACGTAATCGCGACCAGTAGTTCAGCATCGGCTTCAGAATTGCTCACTTTCTGCCTGGAACCTTTCATGCAGGTTGAACATATTGGAGAAACAACAAGCGGAAAATATACTGCTTCATGGACCATACATCCATATAACAGTTATGGAGGTAGAGTTCAGCCTGTGTACAAAGAATCAAGCCTCAATACTGAGGAGAAAAACAGATTGAAAAATTGGGCCATGCAACCTATTGTGGGTAGATATACCGATAAAAACAACAAAGACTTTATAGCCACAGATGGATTGGTTCCCGACTACCCTATACAGACTCAGGAATATAATACGGAAACATGGAAACCGATTGGAGATACAAATGATTACCTTTTTGCGAAAGCAATATCGTTGATTACGGGCAAACCATATGAGGTTTCTTCATCTTTGTCGAGGAACAAAAATGCATTGAGCCCACAATTTACGGAAGCAGAGCTATACTCCATCACGGAGTCAATTTACCGGGAGGGTGTGATCGTTGATAATCCGGAATTGCTTCCCCCTATTGAAAAGAACAGATAATATCTATTCCAGCCATAGCCGATTGTGCTCATTCAGCAAATCATTTTCAATTGCGTTATATTTGATATATTGATCGCGCGGGAGAATCTTTTGCAATTGTTCGTCGCGTGCTATTTTTAGCTTTCCGATACGCTTCTGCTTTCTACACCAGAGGCAATGCTCGGCTTTATTTACCTCCAGCAAAAAATTCAGCTCTATTTCCTTGATTAGTTGAGCCGTCTGGTTATCAAAACCAATCAATTGCTGCATTTTTTCTACTTTATTCTCCACACTTTCCTGAAATACTCTTTCAGTAATTGAAGTTTGTGAGAAAGAAGAAGAGATAAAAGCCAGAATCATTGTAATTAACAAGATGTTTCTTTTCATTTTGTTATGGATTTTTTTGCTTACATACAGTAAGACAAAAAATTGTCAACAAAGTTTAAATGACTCCCTTTTTCTCACGCCCCCATTTACCGGATCAACTCAGCCTGGTCGACAGGCAGAATGTCACACTCCATGAAGAGATTGATGGTGATCCATTCATCCACTTTCAGCATCCCCATCATGTGCACAGGCGGGGTCAGGTTAAAGTCGCGAATATTGATTGACTTTTTTATATCGAACGTGAAATTACTCCCGTTTTTCTCTGCCTTAACAGGAAAAGTATACCGGCGCGTAACACCAGTGATGGTGACGTCGATCAGTGCATCAACAGTGTCGTCCAAAGGCTCATCCGACAGCCTGACATGATCGAGTTCGATGTGCATGACAGGATATTCATCCGACTTAACCAGTTTATGAAAATCCCTCAGTGCCATCTTGTTGCCAGACATAAATTTTTTTACCGGAATCTCCAGGTTT
>DHTF01000107.1:0-1753 GCA_002411515.1 Proteiniphilum sp. UBA5267
GGAAATATTCTTGCGTTCTAAACTGAGTTTGACCGCATTCTCTTTGAATGCCTTGTCAAAACGGGTTCTTTGTTTTCTCATATTACACAAAAATAAGCGTTTATGCTTAACTCTGTGTCCCGGCTAAGTTAGTAATTCCAGTCAAATTATTGATGTGTTTTCAAATGTAGTGATTTAATCTAATAATCTTATCTTTGCTTATCATTTAGTTTTCAACACAATGCTATAATGTCACTTTATTACCCTGCGACGGTAGAAGTTATTCTCGTGCCGTTGGTTATTCTCGCGGGCTTCCGCCTTCCAAACGGCTGGTTGCCTATCATCACGCCACTCGTAAGATACTTGTGTATCAGAGAGATGACAGGTCCATCCTTGACCGTCCTCAATAGTATCTCAAGCAGTTTGCTATGATTTACGGTATCGAAGAAGCGTGCAAGGTCTATGCCTACAGCATAACGGTAGCCATCTTTGACGTGGCGACACACTTGGAGCAACGCTCCATGTGCGCTACGTTTGGGGCGGAAACCGAAGCTGCCGGCACTTAACTCGCGTTCATGAATAGGCGATAGGACTTGTGCTATGGCTTGTTGCACAAGGCGGTCGACAACAGTAGGGATGCCTAAATGGCGTTTCTTACCTTTGTCCTTGGGTATCTCTACCCTACGCACGGGATCAGGGTTATACTTTCCCGTGAGAAGTGATTCGACAAGCTCATCCTTATGCTCCAAAAGATAAGGGAGTAATGCTCCGCATTTCATCTTGTCCACTCCACCGCTTCCTCCATTGCGAACTACTTGCTTGAACGCACGATTTAGGTTGGAGGGAGCGAGGATTTGACTCATCAACTCTCCCCTTTGAGGGATTACTGCTTCAAGGTGACCATCGGTCATCCCCAAATAGGTCTGCACTCCCTCATAGCCGTCGGATTCCGTCCTATTCTTTTGAGGACAGTCATATACAATATGTGTATGGAAGCAGTAAAAATTAACTCAGAGGAGAGGCTAGAGCTCAACGGAAAAATTTTAGGTGTTACGGTATTATTAGAAGGGCTATCCGACCTAGCGCATTACTGTGCCGATTACAACCGCCCGGCAAATGGCGTTGAAACAGGAGAGGCCTTTTACAGGTTGAGGGAGATCTCAAACACAGCGATAAGCCAACTGTATGAACATGAGTCCTCAGTACTTAAATTATCAAGAGCAAGAGATGAGCTCCCACTTCCACGAGTGAAGAGGACTGAAGCAAGAGAAATGACGCGCTAAGGAAATGCCGGGAGGTATGTTTGTTCGTTCTCCCGGAACAAGTTTACCGTAACATTACATGCACACACTTGTTTTTGGGGGTGGGAGGTTGGGAAACTTTCCACCCTTATATATTGAGGCATTTACAGCCCTTCTGAGGGACTTTGCAGTTAAGACGATAAAGATATCAGCTGAACAAAATACTACTGACAGGGGTGAGAGCGTTGCCCTCAGCGGCCGAAAAACGACCGGGGCGGATCTTTAAAAAAGAGACTACTCATTTCCAAACCTCACCCCGTTCTCTCTTTTATACACGGAGATTTTTTGTGCTGTGGGGGTATGAAATTGGAAAAATTTACCAATCCCGCAGATTTATTTGGGGGTGAAGTGAAAGATAAAGAAAGCTATAAATAAATTATTTGTTTGACTATGGTTTGACTAAAAATAAAAAAAACGGTTCCAAGAAATTTCTTGAAACCGTTTTGTGGTATTGGGTGGGCGATGACGGATTC
>DHTF01000107.1:1897-7066 GCA_002411515.1 Proteiniphilum sp. UBA5267
TGGGTGGGCGATGACGGATTCGAACCGCCGACATCCTGCTTGTAAGGCAGGCGCTCTGAACCAGCTGAGCTAATCGCCCTAATTTTTTTAACTCCTTTTCAGTGCTCTTTTCCGCTCCTGGAGGTTGCTCTCTGAAAAAGTGATGCAAAGATAGACTCTTTTTTTTTTACTGCAAAATATTTTGCAAATAATTTTATAAAAATTTTTTCGGCTCTATAATTATCATTATTTTTGTATCGTGAAAACAGGGGAGTTACGTTTTTTTTTAGAAGACACAGCTACGATGAAAAAGTGAATGAGCAGAAAAGTGATTTCCCGCCATTCAGAAATCGATTTAAACCCACTTGCGCAACGCCAAAACAATGAACTTGAACAAACTAACAGCCATCTCGCCCATCGACGGACGATACAGAGATAAAGCAGATGAACTTGCTGCCTTCTTTTCGGAATATGCCCTGATAAAATATCGGGTGAGGGTAGAAGTGGAGTATTTTATTGCTCTATGCGAAGCAGGTATACCCTCTTTGGAGAAAGTAGACAGAGAAAGGTTCTCATCCTTGAAAGCACTCTACGAGCATTTCTCGGAAGAGGATGCACTAATGATCAAGGAGATTGAAAAGACCACCAATCACGATGTGAAGGCAGTAGAATATTATCTGAAGGAAAAATTCGACCAGCTTGGGCTTTCCGAATACAAAGAGTTCATCCACTTCGGACTCACTTCACAGGACATAAACAACACGGCCACGCCCATGATGTGGCAGGAGGCACTGCAAACGGTCTACATTCCGGAACTTGAAAAAATAGTCGCAAAGATAGATGCTTACGCCGATGCATGGAAGGACATCCCCATGCTGGCACGCACCCACGGACAGCCGGCATCGCCTACCAGGCTGGGTAAGGAGATGAAGGTGTTTGCTTACAGGCTCGCCAATCAACTGGAGGTGCTGCGACATATTCCAACAAAAGCCAAGTTCGGTGGCGCCACGGGAAATTTTAACGCACACAAGGTGGCGTATCCGACTATGGACTGGAAAAAATTCGCCGAAGAATTTTTGCGTGACAAACTTCATCTTCTGCGGGAGGAGTATACTACGCAGATTTCCAACTACGATGCACTGGCTGCCTCTTTTGATGCCCTGAAGAGAATTAACACGATTCTCATTGATTTCTGCCGTGATATGTGGCAGTATATCTCGATGGAGTACTTCAAACAAAAGATCAAGGAGGGAGAAGTGGGTTCGTCGGCCATGCCACACAAGGTGAATCCCATCGACTTTGAGAACGCCGAAGGGAACCTCGGCATTGCCAACGCACTTCTGGAACACTTGTCGGCTAAGCTGCCCATTTCACGGCTGCAACGCGATCTTACCGACTCTACTGTGATCCGAAACATTGGCGTTCCCCTCGCACATGGAATAATTGCACTGAAAAGCACAACAAAAGGACTGGATAAATTGTTATTAAACAGTGATGCAATAGAGGGAGACTTGGAGAATAACTGGGCAGTGGTTGCCGAAGGTATTCAAACCATATTGAGAAGGGAAGGGTATCCGAAACCTTATGAGGTGCTGAAGGGCCTCACACGAACCAACAAACATATTACGAAAGAACTTATTTCAGAATTTATCGACGGATTGGCCGTGGACGAACGGGTAAAGCAAGAGTTAAAAGCAATTACACCGCAAAGTTACACAGGTATTTAAGTATTTAAAGGAAAAAGAAAATTAAATTTATGGAGAATCTGGTTGAGTTATCTTGCCGATATGGATACCTGGCCAGTGTTTTAGGAAAACAAGGGAAACTATAAACCGTGAGGTTTTATCATTCAAACAAAAAGGAAAGCAACATGACAACAAACAACGAAGAATCGCGTCCGAGAAGAAGCTTTAGCAGCGCGAACAATGAGAGACACATTTCACCTAACCGGAGCCAGAATTATGATTCGCGCAACAGGAATCAGGATTATGATTCACCAAACCGAAACCAGAGTTATGATTCATCCAACCGGAACCAGGGATATGAGCGGAGACCACGCCAAGAAGGGTATCGCTCACCGGAGCGTTCCTACAATCAGAGTTGGGGCGACTCACAACAAAGAAATACATATGGTGAGGGCGAAGGAGCTCCACGGAAACGCCGCCCAAGGGTGGGGGAACGCATCCAATCACCACAAAGGGGACCAGGGGGAAATTATGGAAACCGCGGCTGGGGTGATCAATCACCAAACAGAAACAGCCAGTCGGCTACAGGCCCCAAAAAGTTGAAGAAGAAAAAACCATTCAAGCAGATCAAGTATAAAGAAAATGCCGATCCCAATGCACCGATCCGGCTCAACAAATATCTTGCCAATGCAGGCGTATGCTCACGCCGTGAAGCGGATGAATTCATACAGGCAGGTGTGGTAAAAGTAAACGGGGAGATCGTGACCGAACTGGGAACCAAAATAACCCGTGCTGACTCGGTGATGTTCCACAACCAGCCGGTAACGCTGGAGAGTAAGGTGTATGTGCTGCTGAACAAGCCAAAAGGGTTTGTGACCACTACCGATGATCCGGAAAACCGTAAGACGGTGATGGAACTGGTAAAAAGTGCTTGCTCTGAACGGATATACCCTGTGGGACGTCTTGACAGGGCCACGACTGGTGTGCTTTTGCTCACCAACGATGGAGACCTGGCATCAAAATTAACACATCCGAAATACGAAAAGAGGAAGATCTACCAGGTGTGGCTCGACAAGCCGGTGGCCATGGAGGATATGCAGGCTATGGCCGATGGAATTGAACTGGAAGACGGGGAGATCCATGCCGATGCAATCAGCTACGTCACGGAAGAAGATCTGACGCAGGTGGGCATTGAAATACACTCGGGCAAAAACCGTGTGGTACGCCGCATGTTCGAGAAACTGGGCTACCGGGTATTGAAACTCGACCGGGTTTATTTTGCCGGACTAACCAAGAAAAAACTCTCCCGCGGAAAATGGCGTTACCTCTCAGAACAGGAGGTAAACATGCTGCGCATGGGGGCCTTTGATTAACGTTTCACCTCAATAAACCGGTTCGCCCTGCATCCGAAAAAGTGCAGGGCCACCATTGACCTACCGGTCAATTATTCACTGATTACTCATTTCTTCTGAAAAGAAGGAAGAACACAGATATAGCATCATTCCCGCAGGGGAGACAGCCTTGAATATGAAACAACTTAAAAGAACAAAAATTTCGGAAGCTTTACAGCTTACCAACTTCGGCGAAGAAGTAAACATTAAAGGGTGGGTGCGCACCCGCAGAGGTAACAAAAATGTGGGATTTGTCGCTTTAAACGATGGGTCAACAATCAACAACATCCAGATAGTGATTGATATATCGCAATTTGGTGAAGAGTTTCTTAAACCTATTACCACTGGCGCATGCCTCAACGTAAACGGCACATTGGTCGAATCGCAAGGGCAGGGGCAGTCGGTGGAAATACAGGCTACCGAAATTGAAATATACGGTGAGGCCGATCCTGCCGTGTACCCACTGCAAAAAAAAGGACACTCGCTCGAATTCCTTCGCGAGATCGCCCACCTACGCCCACGCACCAATACGTTCGGTGCCATCTTCCGGATGCGGCACCACATGTCGTATGCCATTCACAAGTTTTATAACGACAAGGGTTTTTACTATTTCCATACGCCCATCATTACGGCTTCGGATGCAGAGGGTGCCGGCTCCATGTTTGAGGTGACCACACTCGATGCCGAAAAGCTGCCACGCAATGCAGAGGGGAAAGTTGATTTTACCGAAGACTTCTTCGGCAGACAGACCAACCTCACCGTTTCGGGACAGCTCGAAGGGGAGCTGGGAGCCATGGCGCTGGGTGCCATCTACACTTTTGGCCCTACCTTTCGTGCCGAGAACTCCAACACACCACGACATCTTGCCGAGTTCTGGATGATTGAACCGGAGGTTGCCTTCAACGACAACAACGACAACATGGACCTGGCAGAGGAGTTCTTGAAATACCTGATCCGCTACGCGCTGGACCATTGCATGGAAGATATTGAATTCCTGACGAAAATGTACGATAACGAACTGACCGACCGGTTGAAGTTCGTGGTAGAGAATGATTTTGTGCGTCTCACTTACACCGAAGGGGTGAAGATACTGGAAGACTCGGGAGAGAAATTCGAATTTCCGGTTTACTGGGGAGCCGACCTGCAGTCGGAACACGAACGTTACCTGGTAGAGAAGCATTTCAAACGCCCTGTGATCCTGACCGACTATCCGAAGGAGATCAAGTCGTTCTATATGAAACAGAATGAAGATGGTAAAACAGTCCGTGCCATGGACGTGCTTTTCCCTAAAATTGGAGAAATCATTGGTGGCTCGGAACGTGAAGCCGATTACGACAAGCTGCTGCGTAGGGTAGAGGAGACAGGCATGAACATAGAGCCCATCTGGTGGTATCTGGAAACACGCAAGTTTGGTACAGCCCCCCATGCGGGTTTTGGCCTTGGCTTTGAAAGGCTGATGCTTTTTATAACAGGTATGGCTAACATCCGCGACGTGATCCCATTCCCGCGCACCCCTAACAACGCGGAATTTTAAGATCGAAAAATTACTGGATGAAGAATATACGCAATTTTTGCATCATCGCGCACATTGACCATGGCAAGAGTACCCTGGCTGACCGCCTGCTGGAGTTTACCAAGACTGTAGAAGGAAAGGAGTTACAGGCACAGGTACTCGACAGCATGGATCTGGAGCGGGAGAGAGGCATTACCATCAAGAGTCACGCCATAGAAATGGAGTATGTCTATAAAGGGGAGAAGTACACGCTCAACCTGATCGACACTCCGGGACACGTGGATTTCTCCTACGAGGTTTCGCGCTCCATTGCTGCCTGCGAAGGTGCTCTGCTGGTTGTTGACGCGGCACAGGGTATTCAGGCGCAGACCATCTCCAATGTATACATGGCTCTGGAACATGATCTGGAGATCATTCCCATACTCAACAAGGTTGATCTGGAAAGTGCCATGCCCGATGAGGTGGAGGATCAGATCGTGCAGCTACTGGGTACACCGCGGAACGAGATTATCCGTGCCAGCGGCAAGACCGGCATCGGTATCGAGGAGATTCTGAGTGCCATCATCGAACGGGTTCCCGCACCACAGGGCGACCCCGAGGC
>DHTF01000107.1:7077-7976 GCA_002411515.1 Proteiniphilum sp. UBA5267
AGTGCCATGCCCGATGAGGTGGAGGATCAGATCGTGCAGCTACTGGGTACACCGCGGAACGAGATTATCCGTGCCAGCGGCAAGACCGGCATCGGTATCGAGGAGATTCTGAGTGCCATCATCGAACGGGTTCCCGCACCACAGGGCGACCCCGAGGCACCCTTGCAGGCGTTGATATTTGACTCTGTCTTCAATTCATTCCGGGGCATCATTGCCTATTTCAAGATTGTGAACGGCACCCTCCGCAAGGGCGACCTGGTAAAGTTCATCAATACCGGTAAGGAATACGAGGCCGACGAAGTGGGTATCCTACGCCTTAACATGGTGCCACGCGAGGAGGTGCGCTGTGGCGATGTGGGATATATTATCTCCGGAATCAAAACGTCGAAAGAGGTGAAGGTGGGAGACACTATTACCCATGTGAAACGTCCCGCAGCCAAAAGTATTGAAGGGTTTGAGGAGGTGAAACCGATGGTTTTTGCAGGTGTCTATCCCATTGTAAGTGAGGATTTCGAAAACCTGCGTGCCTCGCTGGAGAAGTTGCAGCTGAATGACGCCTCGCTTACATTTCAACCGGAGTCGTCTGTGGCACTGGGATTTGGATTCCGTTGCGGCTTTCTGGGGTTGCTTCACATGGAGATCGTCCAGGAGCGACTCGAGCGGGAGTTCAATATGGATGTGATCACCACTGTTCCCAACGTTTCATACCGGATATACGACAAGAAAGGAATCATGAAGGAGGTGCACAACCCGAGTGGCCTTCCCGATCCCACGCTCATCGAACGAATTGATGAACCCTTTATCCGTGCATCGGTCATTACCAACACCACCTACATCGGGCCCATCATGACGCTGTGTCTGGGGAAAAGAGGTGTGCTGATCAAGCAGGATTATATTTC
>DHTF01000107.1:8217-52425 GCA_002411515.1 Proteiniphilum sp. UBA5267
GGATATGCTTCGTTCGATTACCACATGCACGACTACCGTCCCTCGAAGCTGGTGAAACTTGATATCCTTCTCAACGGCGAGCCGGTGGATGCACTCTCCACGCTGACGCATTTCGACAATGCACAGAGCTTCGGTAGACGCATGTGCGAGAAACTGAAGGAGCTGATACCACGCCAGCAGTTCGATATTGCGATTCAGGCAGCTATCGGTGCGAAGATCATCGCACGCGAAACAGTAAAGGCGGTGCGCAAGGATGTAACGGCCAAGTGTTATGGCGGTGATATCTCCCGAAAGCGCAAACTACTCGAAAAACAGAAGGAGGGCAAGAAGCGGATGAAACAGGTTGGTAATGTGGAAGTACCGCAGAAGGCATTCCTTGCTGTATTGAAACTGGACTAACTAATAATGCCGAAACAATGAAAGCTAATTTTTTTCTTTTGTTGCTGTTTGTTATGGGGAGCATCTCCTTTGCCCGTGCACAGTATGTGAACGAAAAACCGATTGCAGAGCTGGATGCCGATTATATTCGCATCTGGTCTGATTCGGGACCCCTGCTGAGCTCGAAGATCACGGTGCGGGTGGACTGGGGCCAAGGAGGCCGCACACCGCAGATCACCGACGACCGTCGCCGTCCCATTTCGTTTAACGGGATGATTGCCGTGCTGAACATGCTCAGCAAAGAGGGCTTTGAATTGATTGAGATTGTGCGTGATTCCAAAGATGAGACAGAAATATTCTACTTGAAGAGAAAAGAAGGGTTCATCCCATATACCGATAGCAATAGCGGAGATGCCGTAGAATATGATTCCGGTACGCACAGCAGGTAATAAAAGAACCGGAGAAAAGTAAAAGGCACGCCAATCACTTGGAATGCCTTTCTATCAAAATAATAAAGTAGTAGAGAGGCTGTATGCAGGTTATTTGCATACAGCTTTTTCTTTTACATCACCACAACCACCGACGGATTCATACCCACTGCGGTAAGCGTGTATTTCAACTTGCCATTTTTATCAAAGCAATGAATATTCCCGGGGGTGATGTAGTCGGTTTCCGCAACGAAGAGATCGCCCGTCAAGCCATCTACCGAGATATTGTTTATGGTCTCGATAGTGGGACCATCGGTGATAAAATTGTCTGTGAGTATCTTTTCGGTGAGGCAGTCGAAAACAATGATGCGATTAGGTTCTCCATAAGTACCATTGATAATATATGCCTTGTTGTTGGATATTATAAATTTAATGGGCGACATGATACCATCAATCGGGGTCACTTCTCCAGTTGCTGCGTCGATCTTTTTAAATGCAGCAGGAATGTCGTTGTAATTGCCAGTCACACTCACGTACACATCTCCCTCGCTATCTGCCTGAACTGTACCTGGATTGGTTCCAACCTCCACTTTGTAATCTTCGGTAAATGTGACGGCATTGATCACAGAAACGGTATGATCGTAGCCATTGGCCCAGTTCAGCCCGCCAGAATTGGCCACGTAAATCTTGTTATTTTTGAAGGCTATTCCTTCCGGATCCATCCCTACAGTCACCTTGCCATCCGGCTGTAAGGAAGCCGTATCAATGCGTGTTACCGTGTCATCGAAAGAAGTGACGTATATTTTGCCGTTGCCTGCTGCCAGACGGCGCGGCTCCCGGGCTTGTCCATTATCAGATTTCATGGGAATCTGTTTGAGAGATTTGCCGGATGAAGCTTCCACAACTTCAATGGTGCTCGACTTGTTCACGACTATGAAGATTTTGGCGCCATATTGTATCATGTCGTTCCCTACATCTCCCAGTCCTCTTTTGTTCACCGTGCGGAAATAGTCGGGATTTAATACCCCCGATAACAGATCCAGTCTTGCCAGGGTACTGTTGTTGCTCCCCATGGCGCCTTCGCTCAGAATAAGCAGTTCCTTTGCCTCTATGGGAGTTTCAATCTCTCCCGGTTTATCAGAATCGGAGCATGCCACCAAAAACAATGTGGCTAGTACCATGAAGTACCATCTTTTTTTATTCATCATGTTGCTGTTTATATTAAAAATTTATGGATATAGTTGTTCTGAATGAGCGTCCCGGCATGGGGTAGTTGCGTACAATCTCATAGTTTTTACCACACAGGTTGAGTAATTCCACTGCCAACATGAGTCGGCCCATGCTTGTCTGCCACTCCTTAGCCAGGGAAACGGCGTGGTCGGCATAACCGGGCATGCGGGATACCTCACTGTTGTAACCATTTGCATATCTCTCACCCGACCATATCAGGGTGTATGCTGCCCGAAACCAGGGCATTTCCAGTGTACTTCTGACCGAACCGGAATGACGAGGCGTATAGGGAAGTTGGTGGTTATAGGAGGATGATGAGGAGTTGCTCTTATCGACAGCCCTTTGATATCCATGGGTTGCTCCAAAAAGCCACTGAATACGATCAGAAAGATGAACCAGACCTTCTATGGAGAGATCAAGGCCGTTTATTTCTACCAACCCCACATTCATCATCGCCCACTGGTGTAAATTGCTGGTAGGGTAGGCTATGATTTTATCTTTTACACGATTGTGATAGAAGTCAGCTGTGAGTGTGAGCAGAGGCATAGCTTGGCCAATGGAAGTGCCGTAGGTGATGCCCGTATTGAACTGCTGTGCCTCTTCGGGCAAAAGCAACCGTGTGCCCACAACTGGATAATAAAGATCGTTGAAAGTGGGTAAACGGAAATTGTGTTTGTAAAAAGCCCGCCATCGAAGGTCAATTTCATCAAACGGCTTGAATGAGGTGCTGAAATAAGGGGTGAATTTTTTCCTGTCAGCAGCTGCATCCCCATTTTTTACCCGCTCATCTGTTTGTGTATAAAGAAGGCTTGCTGTAGCCAACCAGCGATTGCTAATCCATTTGGCTGCCAATGCCGATTGGAATGTGAGACGTACAGGAGTGGCAAAAGCAGTTCTATTGGCATGCATGGTTGCCAGAGATAGATCGGTTGACGCAGCAAAGGAAAGTCTTTCAAATGCCTTGAAAAGCGCTGAAACAGAACCATAAGATTCATGTTGGGTGAAAATATCTTCCATTTCCCCTCCCTCACCCAGATAGGCCGGATCGAGATAACGAAGATATCCGTGGTTGTATTTCGCATTTGCCTGTAGTACCCATTTTGGTGAGATGTGATGATCCATGTGCCCCTGCACGAAAAAGGTGTGATCCCACAGCCGCTGTTTGGAGTAGTTTTTTGTATTGTAAAAGATGGTGGCACCGGGTAGTCCTCTCTCTGACTGAAAGTAATAAAAGCGTAAATTACCTGTTGTCTCCCTCGATGGCTGGAAAAAAAAGGCTGTCTCCAAACGCATGTTTTTCACATCGCTATTCTCTCTCTTCTCTCTGGAGGTGCTGTCACCCTCTGCACTTCCATACTTTAACAGGTATGGATATGCGCCATTTGCCGACATGAATTCACCACTGAAAGCAGCCAACAGTTTATCGGATAACTTCAGGTTTTGTTGAAGTGAAGGGTTGAAAAGGCCGAAGGAACCTGCCTTGATAGTTGCTTTTCCATTTATTTTTCCTCCTTCCTCAAATGAGGGGGTGGGGGAGGTTATGTTGATTGCAGAGGCAGAGGAGAAGGCCCGTGCAGGTTGAAATATCTGATCGTGCTGGCCAATGTGAAGCGTGATATGCTCAACTTGGTCGAGTGAAAAACGACCGATATCGATTTGCCCGGACTGTACATCGGTGATGGCTACGCCATTGTAGTTCAAGGCTGTATGATGCGCACCCAGACTTCGTACCGAGACGGTTTTCAGTCCACCGATGCCACCATAATCTTTTACCGTAACTCCAGAAAAATGTTTCACAGCATCTGACAACTGCATGGCATGCAATCCAGAGATGGTTTTACGTGAAAGGATCTGCATGGGTGCTGTGGAACGAATCTCCCGGTCGGAATACCTTTCGGTGATTACCAACTCTGGCAAAAGCAGTGTATCGGCTACGGTCTGTGCGTCGAGCACGGCGACAGAACTGCATAACAGAAATAACGAAAGAAACAGTTTGTTTGTAATGGACTTCATCTATACCGAATTTTATTCCGGTAAAGCTTCATGAAAAAGAGGCACGTAAAAAATTATAATAGTGCGTGTCGTTTTCAAGCTTTATTTCCCGAAAGCTATTTAACATATCCGAAATAAGTGGCAGGTCTTCTGACTTACTCCCGTGTCTGAACGCCTTCCCGATATCACTCTTTCTCTTTTTGCGGGGTAGCTTCCCCGGTAAGGACGAAAGAGTGGTGTACCAGTGGCCAAGGGTTTGTTCAGCACGTAAGCGGAGCTTACAGCAGCGGGTCTGTTCAGGATTTTCACCTGATTCCCTTTTCATTATCTGTTCCGAAGCTAGATGGAACAGGTAACACCAACATTTCTGAAGGCAAAAGTACTAAAAAAAAATGACTTTTCTTCTTTTTAAAAGAAAAGTCATAATAAAGTTACAAGCATCACAAACTATATAGAATGTCAATGCATTAAAATTACGTACGGGAAAAATCTCCGTACATTCACAGGAAATCAGTAGGTAAAGGAATTAAATTCAGCTATCTCCGGTGGAATCAAAAGTCAAGGATGATTCCTTTATAGAAACCGGTTACACAACGGTTATCGGACAAAGCAAGAGATATTTTTAAATCACAGGTACCGGCGCCATCTAATATTTTTATTTGTGCATTGGCGCTCTGAAAACCGGTTCTCCCGAGTTGATTACCTGAAAAGGTCATGCCGTTTACACTGCCTTTTACCGCCCATTCTCCCTGTGCCATAGGAATGGTGAATATGGTATCAGTTAGTGTATCAGGAATAGATAATTCCATAAAGAAGTCATTGGCAGATTTGTCTTCTTCAGTGTATAACTGGAATACAAAATTATTCCCCGAACGGAAAGAAGTGGCTGCCGGGATAGAAGTTTTTTTCCCTTCAAAGGACAAATAGTTACTGTCGGAGATTAACGGATCTCCTAATTGGTCACACCCTACTAAAACGAGCATAAACGCAATTACTGCGTAAGAAATTCTTTTCATTTTTTTTGATTCTTGTGAGTACTAATTTTAATTGTAGATGTATTTCCACTTATATGGTTTTGGTAAATGGTTTTGGCAAATATGAAAAACAACTACATCTAAATCAGTAGCTTTATCAGGTTTTATTTTTTGATTCAAGATAACGAATTAACGTTTCACTTTTTTCCTTCTCAAATTTCAGTTGTTCAATATTCAAAAGCAGTGTGGAGAGTTCGAAAGAATAGGCAATACCTTGTTTTGCAGCATTACTTAAACTAGCAGAGATGGTTCGTTTGCCGATAAACTCCACAGTAAGCGGTTCATTCTGAAATGTATAGATAAATTGGGCTAGTCCATTTTCATAATTTCCAGTAAAGCGGACTACCTCAAAAGATTTATCCAGCGTTTTAAAACGGTAATTCAAGCCGTCAGAAGAAACGGAAAGTGATTCTGCAAAACTCCCATCGCGCGAGCGTACCTTTATTTGATGATGTTGGATGGCAGTGCCGGAAAGTACACTTTCTATGAATAAGGCTCCTTTTTCTCCTACTCCAGAGCGAAGGCCGTTTCGATCCAAGGATGCCCCGTGAGGGTATATCTTCGGATAATATTCCCCAAACTCCTGATAACGATCGTCTCTCACAAAATCAAATTTTGTAAGCATCTCGTTCAGTTGACTGTACTGTTCACGCAACATCGAATCACAATAAATAATATTTCGAGTGTTTTCTGACATACGTATCTGCTGCATCAACGCGAATCCTGCAGTTATCTCATCAAAAGATTTGGGAAAGAGAATTTTTATGCTGTCAATCTTCAGTTTAGCGAGCATGTAGTTGGATTCTTTATAAGCCTGTCTGGCTTCCTCCAGATAATTTTTTGCATCTCCTTTTTTTCCAGAACAGGAAAAAAGACCCCATGAAAGAAAAAATAACAAGGTAATATGTACAAAAAGACGCATTTATACTCTATTTTTATGTGGCAAAATTACAAAATATATTAGCAAAAAGAGGGTTTTAAAGTACATTTATTGTAATTTTGTAATTTATAACAGATAAGTAACTGTGGTGAAGATGTATACAGAGATATCTCAAGAAGAGATACAGTCTCATTTAAATATTCCTGTGCTGAAGCTTATTTCCCGCGTGGCCGATGAAGAGAAGATGCCATGCTACCTGATTGGAGGGTTTGTGCGCGATTATTTTCTGCGTCGTCCTTCGAAAGACATTGACGTGGTAGCTGTAGGACAGGGAATTGCGCTGGCAGAAGCGGTTTCACGGAAGCTGGGAAGGAAATTTAATTTAACTGTCTTTAAGAATTTCGGAACGGCACAACTCAAGTTCAAGGATTATGAAATTGAGTTTGTAGGTGCCAGGAAAGAATCATATAGTCACGATTCCCGTAAGCCGTTGGTGGAAAATGGAACGTTGGAGGAAGATCAGCAAAGACGTGATTTTACCATCAATGCCATGGCTTTTTGTCTGAATGGTGATCGTTATGGGGAGCTACTCGACCCCTTTAACGGGATGCAGGATTTGGAAGACCTGATTATTCGCACTCCCCTCGATCCGGATATTACATTCAGCGATGACCCACTGAGGATGATGCGTGCTGTCCGTTTTGCGTCACAGTTGGGCTTCGACATCTACCCCGACACCTTCGATGCGATAAGACGAAACAAAGAACGGATCCTCATTGTTTCCCGAGAGCGGATTACGGACGAAATCAACAAGATTATCGCTTCTCCCAAACCCTCTTTGGGGTTAAACATCCTTGAAAAGACCGGATTACTGGAGATCATCCTGCCTGAACTTATTGCACTCAAGGGAGCAGAGACAAAAGATGGCGTGGGTCACAAGGATAATTTCTACCACACGCTCATTGTGCTGGATAACATTGCAAGGAAAACCGACAACCTCTGGCTGCGATGGTCCGCTCTGTTGCATGACATCGCGAAGCCGGTAACCAAACGATGGGATCCAAAACTGGGGTGGACTTTTTATAACCACAACATCGTGGGTGAAAGAATGGTCCCAAAAATATTTAACCGGATGAAGCTCCCCCTGAATGAGAAAATGAAGTATACACAAAAGATGGTGTCGATGCATATGCGTCCCATGCAACTGGTGGAAGAGGAGGTGACCGACTCTGCGGTACGTCGGCTTCTCTTTGATGCGGGTGACGACATCGACGACCTGATGACGCTCTGTGAGGCTGATATCACCTCCAAGAATCCAGAGAAGGTAAGGCGTTTTCTGAATAATTTTCAAATCGTACGCCGAAAGTTGCTGGAGATTGAAGAGAAGGATCGTGTACGCAACTTCCAGCCCCCTATCGATGGGAAGGAGATCATGGAAGTTTTTGGCCTCACACCCGGAAGGGAAGTGGGATTGTTAAAATCGGCCATCAAGGATGCCATACTCGATGGCGTGATTCCCAATGAAAAGGATGCGGCTTATGATTTTTTGCTCGAGAAAGCAGCTCAAATGAACCTATCGCCACGCACTGATCGTACATCATGACCCGGACAGCCGGAAATCGAAAAAAATGCTGAAATGAACTTTTGTGGTAAGAAAATGTTTATTGTGGGATTTTTTACAACTTATTTCATAACATAATTTATTTCTTTAAATGATAATTAGTTCTGCTTTTTGGATCGGATTCCTCATTCTCATAGTCGTTCTGCTTGCGCTAGACATGTTCGTATTTCACAAAAAGGGAGAAATAGTCAATGTGAAAAAAGCCTTGTGGCTTAGTCTCTTTTGGATATCCCTTGCGCTGCTATTCAATCTGTTCGTCTATGTTATTTTCGGAAAGGAACCGGCATTGGAATTTTTTACCGCCTACGTGATTGAAAAATCATTGAGTATCGACAACCTTTTCGTTTTCATCCTGATATTTTCTTCATTTAAGATACATCCCAGATACCAACACGATGTCCTCTTTTGGGGGATTCTGGGTGCCTTGATATTCAGGGCTATATTTATCTTTGCCGGGATCGCCTTGATTGAACGGTTTGCCTGGGTAATGTACCTTTTTGGTGCGTTTCTTGTGTTTACTGGTATCAAGATGGTGGTCGATCTGATAAAGGAAAAAGAAAAAAACCAGACTGGCGATGAAAAGGATATGAACAAAAATCGTTTTGTTAAATTTCTTCGTAAAGTTTTTCCAATGACCGACGACATGTCGGTGCATAGATTTTTTAAGAGAATCGACGGAAGACTATACGCCACACCTTTTTTTCTCGCATTGCTGGTTATCGAGATGACCGACCTCGTCTTCGCGGTTGATTCTATCCCTGCGGTGCTTGCCGTATCCACCAACATGTTCATCGTCTATACTTCCAATATATTTGCCATTCTCGGACTACGCTCGCTTTACTTTGCCCTGCGGGGTGTGATGGACTACTTCTACTATTTGAAATATGCTCTGAGCGCCATCCTGATTTTCATTGGGACGAAGATGACCCTCAATCATTACGCACACGAACACGATGCTTCTTTTTATATTGCCACCACCACTTCCCTGTTGGTTATCCTGGTGTTGATTGTTGTTTCTATTTTCGCATCGGTCGTACGAAGCAAGCAACTGGAGAAAGAGATCAAAGAAAACTGAAGAGATTCATAAATTAAGTTTTTTTGCCTTATTATTTGGCTTAAACCCTCTTTTTCTGCGACTTTTTTTATTACTTTGCAGTTAATTTTGGCGTAAGTATATTTACTCCATCTTTGCCTCGTATATCCGAAGTCGTATGTCGAATAAGAAAAAAGTATCCATTGTCCGGTTTTTAAATGCAAAGATCACATCTACAATCAGTATCTCACTGGTTTTGGTGCTGTTGGGACTGACCATACTGATTCTTTTTATGGGAAAGGGTTTGTCGCAGTATATGAAAGAAAACACGAGTTTCAATGTTATGCTTTCTTCCGATGTGAGTGACGCCCGGATTACGGCAATCCGTAAAAACCTCGATGCACAGCCTTTTGTTAAATCGTCTCGTTTCATCAGCAAAGAGGAAGCCAAAGATCAACTGATCAAAGACCTGGGCGAAGATCCCGAGGAGCTGTTGGGATACAACCCCGCACAGGACTGCATTGAGATATTTCTACATGCAGCTTACACAAATAACGATAGTATCCGCATGATCAACGAGGTCATCCGGCAAGAACATAACGTTACCGACTTGCTTTATCAGCAGGAAGCCATCGACCTGATCAACAACAACCTCTCAAAATTGATGACGGTGCTTTTGATTCTTGCGATCATTCTCTCATTCATCTCATTTGCACTCATTCGGAACACCATTCGCCTGAGTATTTACTCAAAAAGGTTTCTCATACACACTATGAAGCTGGTAGGCGCCACCCCAGCTTTTATCCGGAAACCATTTCTGGTACATAACGTGTACACAGGCATTGTGGCGGGCCTTGTAGCCAATGGAATCCTTTGGCTCTTGCTCTCCTATTTCAGTAGGGAGTATGTCTCGATGGAGCCCATCGTGAACATGACCGACCTGGTTATTGTATTCGGAATTGTCATCCTGCTTGGGGTGTTGATCACCACCATGGCTACAGCATTCGCAGTAAACAGGTATCTGAAAATGCAGACCGATCAACTATATTACATATAAAATATCCAAGATATATGTCACAAAAAAACTTTGCACTCAGCAAAACAAACCTGATTATTTGCGGGATTGCCATGCTCTTAATTATTGCAGGTTTCCTGCTAATGACCGGACCTGCTACCTCACTTGAGGGTGGTTTTGAACCCAATATTTTCAGTGCACGGAGAATAAAGATCGGGCCTATAGTGTCCCTTTCCGGATTCGCATTGATGATCGTAGGCATTCTTTATCCATCAAAAGAACGTAAAAAAAAGTAATACAATGGATGCCGGCTATCTATCCAAAATAACAACTTCATGAATATATTCGAAGCAATTATCATTGCTATTGTAGAGGGGCTTACTGAATTTCTTCCGGTTTCATCCACGGGTCACATGATCATTGCCCAAGCATTGCTTGGCGTAGAAAGCTCTCCATTTGTAAAAGCATTCACGGTCATTATTCAGTTTGGCGCAATCCTGTCGGTGGTCATACTCTACTGGAAACGTTTCTTCCGACTCAACAACACATTGCCCGATAAACATACGCATGCTGGATCGCCAGTGAACACAAAAAAATGGGAGATACTAAAGCGGCTTTTTTGGAAATTCGACTTCTACTGGAAACTCTTCATTGCAGTGATTCCTGCAGGAGTGATCGGGTTGCTTCTGGGTGATTATATTGATGCAATGCTAGAGAGCGTCATCGTTGTTGCCATTATGTTGGTTGTGGGGGGTATTTTCATGTTGTACGTTGATAGTTGGTTCAATAGGCCGTCTGCGGACCAGTCGATGACTTGGAAGCGAGCACTGAAGATTGGTTTTTTTCAGTGTATTGCCATGATTCCAGGCGTTTCGCGTTCCATGGCCACCATCGTCGGGGGAATGGGCACCAAACTATCTCGCAAGAATGCAGCCGAATTCTCTTTCTTTCTTGCAGTGCCCACCATGGCTGCAGCAGCCGGATACAAGCTCTTTCAACTTTTGCAGGATCCGGTGAGCAGCGAGATGCTGAGAGAAAATCTTCTTTTATTGCTTATTGGCAACATAGTGGCATTCTTTGTCGCTATATTTGCCATTCGCTTTTTTATCAATTTCCTTACCAGACATGGTTTCAGAGCATTTGGAATCTATCGGATCATTGTCGGATCCTTGTTACTGATATGTATGCTCGCCGGTGTCGATTTAAGCATGTAACAAACAATGGACTTTATCGAAGGTGAAATTCTCTATATAAACAAACCATTGCACTGGTCCTCCTTCCGCGTGGTACGGGTTCTGCGGGCAAAGTTATGCCAGAAACTCAAGATAAAAAAGCTGAAGGTAGGTCATGCCGGCACCCTCGATCCACTGGCAACAGGCGTGATGGTTGTCTGCACTGGAAAAAAAACGAAGCAGATCGCAGCGCTGCAGGCAGAGACAAAAGAGTATGTCGCACAAATAAGACTGGGTGCTACCACACCTTCATTCGACCTGGAGACAGAGATAGATGCGGAATATCCTACATCCCATATTTCAAGAGAACTGGTGAGCGAAGTCCTCCAACAGTTCAAAGGAACCATAGAGCAGGTCCCTCCACTCTTCTCCGCCGTGAAGGTTGAAGGGAAAAGAGCGTATGAGTATGCACGTAAAAATGAAGATATTGAACTAAAACCCAAAATATTGGTTATAGATGATATCGAATTGATTTCTTACGATCTCCCTCATATTTTGCTCCGTGTGGTTTGCAGCAAAGGTACCTATATAAGGGCACTTGCGAGGGATATAGGTGAAGCCTTGCATTCAGGAGCTCACCTGACAGCATTGACACGCACCAGGGTGGGAGGGATTACATTGGATGATTGCCTGGAAATGGAGGAGATCGATCAGTTTTTAGCAGGAATATAGAATAATGAACATATGAAACTTTCACAATTCAAATTTAATTTACCGGAGGAACTTATTGCGAAGTACCCCGCCGATCATCGTGATGAAGCACGTCTTCTGGTTGTACACAGGAAAACCGGGAAAGTGGAGCACAAGGTTTTCAAGGAGGTATTGGAGTATTTTCAACCACGCGATTTTTTCATTTTCAATGACACCAAGGTTTTTCCTGCGAGACTTTATGGGAATAAAGAGAAAACGGGAGCCAAGATTGAAGTGTTTCTATTGAGGGAACTCAACCCTGATCAGCATTTATGGGATGTATTGGTCAATCCGGCACGGAAAATACGCATTGGAAACAAGCTTTATTTTGGTGATAATGAAGAATTAGTGGCTGAAGTAATCGACAACACCACTTCGCGTGGGCGTACCCTGCGCTTTCTTTACGACGGGCCATACGATGAGTTTAAAAAACAACTCTTTTCCATCGGTGAGACCCCTATTCCAGAGTATCTCGAACGTGAAGCAACGCCGGATGATGTGGAACGATATCAAAATATATTTGCACAAAATGAGGGAGCAGTTGTAGCCCCGGCAGCCGGACTTCATTTTAGCCGCGAGTTGATGAAGCGAATGGAGATCAGGGATATCGAATTCGGCTTTCTGACGCTGCACAACGGACTGGGCGCTTATCGCATGATAGATGTGGAGGATCTGACCAAACACAAGATGGAGTCGGAGCAGATGATTATCAACACTGCATTGTGTGAGCGGGTGAACAAGGCCAAAGATGAAGAACGGAATATCTGCGCCGTGGGCACCTCGGTGCTACGTGCCGTGGAAACTACGGTGAGTACCGACGGCCATTTGAAACCCAGGGAGGGATGGACCAACAAGTTTATATTTCCACCTTACGACTTCACTCTTACCAACAGCCTGATAACCAACTTTCATTTGCCCTATTCCACGCTTTTGATGATGGCTTGTGCCTTTGGAGGTTATGAAATAATCATGGATACCTATGAAGTAGCCATCAAAGAGAAATATCGCTTCGGGGCATATGGGGACGCCATGCTGATAGTGGACTAAAAAACCATGGTCTCTTCCATCTTTTTGGCGTTGGGCTCCAATCTGGGCAACAAAGAACAAAATATTTTTGTAGCACTCGATAAAATTGAAGAGCGGATAGGAAAAATTATTTCCCTGTCCGCTCTTTATATTACTTCACCTGTTGGATTTAATTCGCCGAACTATTTTGTTAACTGTGTATGCGAAGCAACCTTCCATTCAGACATTATGACCCTATTCTCAAAAACGCAGGAAATTGAACGGGAAATGGGTAGGAGTACAAAAAGTGTGGCAGGATGCTATAGTGACAGAATCATCGACATTGATCTCATTATGGCCGGAGATCTGGTTTTAAATACGCCCGCACTCACGATTCCCCATCCTGCGTTTCATACCCGAGATTTTGTGCTTACACCGTTGTGTGATATTGCACCCGACAGAATCCATCCTGTTCTTGGAAAGAGCATGCGGCAGTTAAAGGAAGAACTGAATCGGGAAGGAAACAAAGAACGGTAGTATAGGGTAACATGCCAAGTCTGCGTATATAAACGTGAAAAAAAATCCTTGCAGAAATAAGGACAATTCGTGAAAAAAAATTGCATATTTGCATATCAAATGTCATCAAATTCGATCATCTATGGCACTTTTCAGTCACCACTACGATTATTTTCTGGGTTACGCCCTTAGCGGAGGAGGAGCAAAAGGTTTTGCCCATCTGGGCGCATTGAAGGTATTGGAGAAATGCAGATTGAAACCAGACATCATTGTCGGAACCAGTGCAGGCGCACTGGCAGGTGTTTTTTATGCTGATGGATATCATCCCGATGAAATAGCTGAGCTTTTTCGTAAGCGCGAGTTCCGGGAGTTTGTCGAGTTCACCATTCCCAAAACGGGTTTTCTGAAAAACAGGGGACTGCAC
Organism: Proteiniphilum sp. UBA5267; assembly: GCA_002411515.1. Classification (GTDB taxonomy): domain Bacteria; phylum Bacteroidota; class Bacteroidia; order Bacteroidales; family Dysgonomonadaceae; genus Proteiniphilum. The sequence goes on from DHTF01000107.1 coordinate 21,696, forward strand.
ACTTTTCTTAAAAAAAACCTGAGAGCCACCCGCTTTGAAGAACTGCAAATACCTTTCTGTGCTGTTGTAACAGACTGGAACAGGGCTTCTACTGTTATTTTCTCCAATGGAGACGATCTAGTGGATGCTGTGGTGGCATCTTGCTCGGTGCCCATTGTCTTTTCTCCCCAGCATATTAACGGTGTGCAATATGTAGATGGGGGACTGCTCAAAAACTTCCCCGTATCGGTTATACGCAAACAATGTAAATATGTGATTGGAGTTAATGTCTCACTGATGATACCTCCCTCTGTCAAGGACAATATCAAGACCATGATGGAGCGCACATTTAGCTTGATGTCCAATGCAAACACTCTCTTTGACAAAACATATTGTGACATACTCATCGAAACAGGGGGAATTGAAAAGTTCTCGATGTTCGATTTACAAAATCAACATACCATTATGGAGGCCGGTTACCATCATGCTGCTGTGAAAATGAGCGAGAATGAGTCATGGAAGATCGTGAAGAGATGTCACCGACACGACGAGCTGACCAAAAAAGTACGTATACAGTTTGATCGTTTTAAAGGAGGTTAACCCAAAAGAAAGTCTATGCACCACGAGAAAATCTTTATTTATCAGTTACTGCCTCGCCTATTCGGAAATAAAGGTGGAGCAAACAAACAACATGGTACCCTTGAAGAGAACGGATGTGGAAAATTCAATGATCTCTCCAACAAAATATTACGCAAAATAAAAGAGAGCGGATATACCCACGTGTGGTACATTGGTGTGCTGGCGCATGCTTCCATGACCGATTATACCGCTTATGGTATTCCACGGCAGTATCCCGAGATTATCAAAGGTAAGGCCGGATCGCCTTATGCCATACGTGATTATTACGATGTAGATCCCGATTTGGCGACAAACATTCCCAAAAGGATGCAGGAGTTTGAAAATCTGGTCGGTCGCACTCAGAAAGTAGGGCTGAAGGTGATCATCGACTTTATACCCAACCATGTGGCACGTAATTATCAATCGATCAGCAAACCTGGCAATCTCGTTGACTTGGGGGAAGAAGATGATAAACAAGTTGCCTTCTCACCGCAAAACAATTTTTACTATCTCCCGGGCAACGCACTCGGCATTCAATTCAACAACTACGATCCGGGGAAGAATGCCTACAGGGAAGATCCCGCCAAAGTCACAGGAAATGATTGTTTCACCCACCAACCCACCGAATATGATTGGTATGAAACAGTGAAACTGAACTATGGCGTTGATTATCAAAACGGCAGAACAGAATACTTCGATCCCATCCCCGATACATGGTTAAAAATGAAGCAAATTCTGTTCTTTTGGGCTGGGAAGAATATTGACGGATTTCGCTGCGATATGGCGGAGATGGTTCCTTTAGCCTTCTGGCAATGGGTGATTCCTCAGTTGAAGAGTGCATATCCAAGCATCCTTTTTTTGGCAGAAATATACAACCCGGATGCCTATCGCGACTTTTTGCGCTACAATACTTTTGATTATCTCTACGATAAAGTAGGCCTTTACGATGTATTGCGCGATGTGGCCTGTCGCTACCGACCTTCGTCCGACATTACCTTCGCCTTGCATCAGGTGGGCGATATACAGTCTCAGATGCTCAATTTTCTAGAAAATCACGATGAACAGCGACTGGCATCCAACTATTTTTTGAAAGAAGGAAGGAATGGGAAGGCTGCCATGATTGTCATTTGTTGTATCAACCGCAATCCTGTCATGGTGTATGCAGGGCAGGAGTTTGGAGAAAAAGGCATGGATGAGGAGGGTTTCAGCGGAAAGAACGGACGTACAACCATTTTCGACTACTGGTCGATGGATACACTGCGCCGATGGAACAACCATGGTAAATGGAACGATCAACTTCTGACCGTAGAAGAAAAAAGCCTGCGTGATTTCTATAGTCTGTTGATCAATTTATGCAACCAGGAAACAGCACTTTCAGTCGGACTTTTTTATGATCTGATGAGCGCCAACTATGATAATACGGAGTTCGACTCAACGCGTTTATTTGTCTTTTTGAGAGGTTATCAGGAATCCTGTTTGCTTGTAATAGCTAATTTCGATGACCATCAACAGGAGTGTACCGTGCATATTCCTGCAGGTGCCTTTTCATTTTTTAATCTGGAGAGCAAGGTAAATGGTAGGTTAACTCCCCTTCTGAACAAGGAAAGTAACGAAATCATGTTCTCTGAGGAATCCCCCTTCAGGATAAAGCTCGATGCCTGCATGGGAGAAATATATCGCATTTCTTTTTAAGATAATTCTCTTTATTGCATATAGTTTTTGTACTTTTGCAGAATCATTCTTACAATTTAAGAGAGATTATTCACGTAAAAACAAGATCACTGTTTTTTCAAAATTAAAAGCATGCAGGAGAGACCTTTTAAAATCTTTTCGGGAAGTAAATCACGTTACTTCGCTGAGAAGGTGTGTAACAGCTTGGGTTGCCCACTGGGTAACATGATCATTGAACATTTTGCCGACGGCGAGTTTGCCGTTTCCTACGAAGAGTCTATTCGTGGCAAACAGGTGTTTCTGATCCAATCGACTTTCCCAAATTCTGACAATCTGATGGAGTTATTGCTGATGATAGACGCAGCAAAAAGAGCCTCAGCGAAATCTATCGTGGCCGTCATTCCGTATTTCGGGTGGGCAAGACAAGACAGAAAAGATAAGCCACGCGTAAGCATCGGTGCAAAGCTAATAGCAGACATGCTCGCGGCTGCCGGAATAAATAGACTGATAACCATGGATTTGCATGCAGATCAGATTCAAGGTTTTTTCAACGTACCGGTAGATCATCTTTATGCATCGGGGGTATTTATCGAGTATGTCAAACAACTCGATCTGAGTAACACGGTCATTGCTACTCCAGATGTGGGGGGAACAAAACGAGCCAGTGCCTATTCCAAGTTTTTGGGTTGTCCCATGGTAATCTGTTACAAGTTGCGTAAAAAAGCAAATGAGATATCAGATATGCAGATTATCGGTGACGTAACAGGGATGGATGTGATACTGATTGATGATATTGTGGATACAGCAGGCACCATCACTAAGGCAGCTGATCTGATAATGGAGAACGGAGCTAACTCAGTAAGAGCAATTGCCAGTCATGCTGTTATGTCAGATCCCGCATCCACAAGAGTAGATCATTCACGTCTAAAGGAAATCATCTTCACCGACAGCATCCCGTACTCCAAGAAATCGGAAAAAGTGAAAATCCTCTCTGTGGCCGACATGTTTGCAGACTCCATCATGCGTGTGTGCAACAACGAATCCATCAGTTCACTGTACGTTGTCTGAGCCTTTTTAAACTTCCATAAAAATCCCTGTTGTCGTTTTAATTGATATATTATATAAAGAAACGGCAATCAGGGTTTTTTTCTATAGTTTACAATGTTAATATCATTAAAGTAAACCCTGTTTGTCGAACTATACGAAAAAGCAGAGTGGATACAGTGAAAAAACTGCGCACCCGCAATGTGGATAATCTCTATCCAAAATAGTGGAAATAAATGAGGTAAATCAGATTGCCTTGATGATTGAGAATGCCGGGATTGCTGAGTTCAAGATGACTTATTGCAAGTTTATCCAAATAGGGCGGGGAAATTCGCCCTGTTTTATTATATTAGAGAAAAATCATTTTTAATTGTCAGAAGTAAACCTTTGCAAGCATCTTCCAACAAATCGAGCACCAATTCGAAATCAGATGAATTACCATAATAGGGATCGGGTATCTCGTCATAATGACTGTACTGGCGGGAAAATTCGATCAATAGGTGAATTTTAGCCACCTGTTGCGGATTCTCAGCCTGCGTTCTGACGCTATGGTAGTTGTTTTGATCCATGACGAGAATGTAGTCAAATGTATCAAAATCTGATTTTCTGAACTTTCGGGAACGACTACAAAAATCATATTTTCTTTTCTCACCATGGGCTCTCATTCTTTCATCGGGTAGCTCTCCCTCGTGCCATCCCGAAGTGCCAGCTGAATCCACTTCAATCACATCCTGCAGATCATGTTTTTCCACAATACTTTTCATGATTCCTTCGGCTGCCGGGGAACGACAGATATTTCCAAGACAGACAAAAAGCAGACTGATTTTCTTTTTCTTTCCTTGTGTGGGCTCCATCATTGGTGCAAGTTTTTTTATAACCTTAACAATTTTTGCAAAGGTAGTTTATTTATCCTTATGTCCAAAAAATAATGGATGGAATCTTCATGATCTGATAATTTGGTTATCTTTGCAATCCACGTTTTACAGAGAAAAAATGAGTACAAAGAACGATAATATACAGCATTACCACTCGGAGGCAAGAGAAATTACTACTGCCATTCCGGAAGAAGATTTGAAATTGGCTATCAAAAAGAATAAGATTACCCGCATACTCTATGTTATCGGAGGAACACTCTCCTTGGCACTGGCCATACTTGGCATCGTGGTCCCCGGACTTCCGGTTACGCCATTGGCTCTTTTGTCGGCTTACCTTTATGCTAAAAGCTCCAAGAAGCTGTATAATTGGCTGTTGAGAAACAAGTTGCTGGGCCCGAAGATCATAAATTATCAAAGGAGTAAAGGGATCACCCGCAAAGGAAAAATTGGCATCATTGCCTTCATGCTTGGCATGGTGTTATTTTCTTCTTTTGTCGTAATTCAGCATCATGCTATCCGGATGTTGATACTCACGCTCGGAGCAATCGGCCTGATTGTAGTTTGGTTTTTTGTTCCCACGGCTCAACACACCGAAGTGGAGAATAAGGAGGTCGAAAATGAAGATGGGATAGGAAAAGATAATCTAATCTAACTGCGTAGATAGGCAAAATAATATTTTTTTACTTTCTTTTTCAGCAATTCGATGTTCAGCATATCGGATGCTAATGAGATATCTTTTACTGTGCCGTTTTTATAGATGATGTCGATGCTATCGTCTTGTTCATTATACATATTGGTGACAAGCTGGTCAGATGCAATAAGATAGGATGCTTCGTGGGCACTCAGATTATACGTCATGCGATGACTCTGTAGCATGGCTTCATATTTTTCCGCGGGAATCTGCTGATCTGTTATTTCAATTTTGAACAGTTTTCGGTTGACCATGCCTGAACTCAGAAGCGACAATACCTTGTCCCCATGGTCGGCCCACACTTTAAGTGATGTCCAGATATCATTGTCGTCCAGATCGATAAAATGATGCAAAGCCTCACCATGCTGTGTAAAGTCGGCTATCTCTGGCTCCTGATGCAAAAAGTAGGAGAGAGCAGGCGATGCAAACAGCTTCCTTCCATTGAGAGAGACCTCTTTGGCGCGCCGGAGGGTATTGATCATCATTTTTTCAGCAGCCACCGCTGTTTTGTGGAGATAGACCTGCCAGTACATCAGTCGGCGCGACATCAGAAAGTTCTCTATAGAGTAGATTCCTTTCGACTCTACCACCAGTTTATCATCCTTCACATCCAGCATTTTGATGATGCGTGCTGAGCCGATATTTCCCTCACTCACTCCGGTAAAGAAGCTATCGCGGCGCAGATAATCGAGACGGTCTACGTCGAGTTGTCCGCTCACCAACTGATGAAGAAATCGTTTGGGATGGTTGTCGGTGAAAATGTCAATGGCTGTCTGCAGTGCACCATGCCAGGTTTCATTTATCTGCTGCATCAGCAGAAACGAAATGGTTTCATGATGGATCTGTGTCACCAGCGTATGTTCCAGAACATGGGAAAAAGGTCCGTGTCCCATGTCGTGCATCAGAATGGCAGCCAACGCACCATTATATTCCTCCTCGGTTATTTCATGACCTTTATCTTTCAGCGTCTTCATTGCCTCATCCATCAGGAACATGGCACCGATAGAATGATGGAAGCGCGTGTGCTGAGCGCCCGGATAGACGAAAGCCGCTAGTCCCAGCTGCCTGATACGGTTTAAGCGCTGCATGTAGGGATGTTGAATCAGCTCGTACACAAAGTCGTTGGGTATGGTGATGAATCCAAAAACCGGATCGTTGATAATCTTTCGTTTCATAATTTTTGCTTTCAGCTGTCGGCAGTCAACTATCCGTTTTCAGAACATGCACAGGACTTGAATCGGCTCAGAGTTCGCAGTAGTTAAAATATACTGGGCAGGTATTTGCCAAGCATCTCCTTCATTTCCTGCTGGAGTTTGTGAGCTTCTTCACCCGCAACTCTTGCATAGTCTTCGTCTTTTCCGGCATAAATTATGGCGCGCGAAGAGTTAACCAACAGACCACATTGACTGTTCATTCCGTAACGGCAGACCTCTTCCAGTGATCCCCCCTGTGCTCCCACACCGGGCACAAGTAGGAAATGGTTTGGAACAATCCTCCTTACCTGCTCGAACAGCTTACCCTGCGTAGCCCCCACCACATACATCATCTGCTCATCGGATGCCCATTTTCCGGAAACACGTAGCACCTTCTCAAACAAGCATTCACCTTGTACATCGGTGGTCAGCTGGAAGTCGCCTGACCCCTTGTTGCTGGTTAGTGCAAGCAAAATCACCCAACGTTCAGGATAGAGCAGGAAAGGCTTCACACTGTCCTCTCCCATATAGGGAGCTACGGTTACTCCATCCACCTTCACTTCGTCGAAGAAGCTGCGGGCGTACATCTCGCTGGTATTCCCAATGTCTCCCCGTTTGGCGTCAGCAATGATAAAATGGTGTGGATAACGTTGACGGATGTAGGCCACAGTTTTTTCAAATGCGTGCCATCCTTTTAACCCCCTACTTTCATAAAAAGCCAGATTGGGCTTGTAAGCTACACACCAGGGTGCTGTAGCATCGATGATCTCCTTATTAAAAACATAAAGGGGATCATCGGCATTGAGCAGGTGTTCGGGAATTTTATTGATGTCGCTATCGAGTCCCACACAGAGGAACGATTGCTTTTTTTGTATTTGTTCGAATAGTTGTTTTTTTGTCATATCTGTGGTTTAAAGATCCGCTTCTTTCATCCTTTCCGCATTCTCTGTCACCATCAGCTGATCAATCACTCCCTGAATCTCACCATCCATGAAAGCTGCAAGATTGTAGATGGTGTAATTAATGCGGTGATCGGTGATGCGCCCCTGCGGATAGTTGTATGTACGTATTTTGGCGGAGCGGTCACCGGTTGAGACCATGGTCTTCCTGCGAGAGGCAATGTCCCCTTGCCGCTTGGTGAGTTCCATGTCATAGAGTTTGGTTCGTAGCATTTGCATGGCCAGTTCCCTGTTTTGTAATTGTGATCGTGCCTGCTGGCAGACCACCACGATGCCCGATGGTTTGTGGGTAAGTTGTACTTTGGTTTCTACCTTGTTCACGTTCTGTCCGCCAGCTCCGCTCGAGCGCGCTGTATGAAAGTCTATGTCGGCCGGATTGAGCTCTACGTCAAACTCTTCCGCTTCAGGCAACACTGCAACAGTGGCTGCCGAAGTGTGTACGCGTCCCTGTGTCTCTGTTTGTGGTACCCGTTGTACGCGGTGCACACCTGACTCATATTTCAAGGTACCATACACATCCGTACCGCTAACTGTAAAGATGATCTCCTTATATCCTCCTGCTGTCCCTTCGGTGAAACTGACCAGGTCAGTTCTCCATCCTTTGTCTTCACAATATCGGGTATACATCTTATACAGATCTCCTGCAAAAATGGCAGCCTCATCACCTCCTGTACCTCCGCGGATCTCCATGATCACATTTTTTGCATCTTCCGGGTCTGCCGGAATAAGCAGCATCTTTATCTGCTCTTCCAGTTGTGGCAATGCTACTGTATGGATTGCAAGTTCCTCATTGGCAAGCTGTCGAAGGTCCATATCAGACTCATTGTCAAGAATATGACGCGCCTCCTCGATGCCATAGAGTGCACCTTTATACTGGTTGCGAACTGAAACAATCTTTTCGAGCTCACTATATTCCTTGTTCAACTTCACGTATCGATCCATGTCTGATATGACGGCTGGATCGGTGATGAGCGTGCCCACCTCTTCAAAACGGGTGACGAGATGTTGTAATTTATCGAGTAACGAATTATCTGACATATTTTTGATGTGGCTCCCTGTTAGAGAAACTTATAGCGGCCAAACTCACTTTCTATCACTAGTTCCCGTACATGTGACTTCTCTACGTGGCCCACGATGCGGGCATCCACATGATACGATTTAGAAATCTCTATGACGCGTGCCGCATGTTCTTCAGAAAGATAAAGCTCCATCCGGTGCCCCATGTTGAACACCTTATACATCTCTTTCCAGTCAGTACCAGACTGCTTTTGTATCAGTTCGAAGAGGGGAGGGACGGGGAAAAGTTGGTTTTTTACCACTTTCAAATTATCTCCCAGAAAGTGCAGTATCTTTGTCTGTGCTCCACCAGAGCAGTGAATCATTCCGTGAATATTTTCTTTTAAATCTCTGATTATATGTGATATAATCGGTGCATAGGTGCGAGTGGGGGAGAGTACCAGTTTTCCAGCTTCCATGCCCAGCTCCTCAATCTCATCCGTTAACCGCAGTCCGCCCGCATATACCAGATCGGCAGGCATAGAAGCATCGTAGCTTTCTGGATATTTTTGTGCCAGGTAGTTGGCGAACACATCGTGTCGAGCCGATGTGAGTCCGTTACTGCCCATGCCTCCGTTATACTCTTTTTCGTAGGTCGCTTGTCCCGATGATGAAAGACCCACAATTACATCCCCAGCCTGAATGTGGGCATTGTCAATCACATCGGAACGCTTCAGGCGGCATGTAACCGTACTGTCCACAATGATTGTACGTACGAGATCGCCCACATCGGCTGTTTCACCGCCCGTGGGATAAATATGGACACCCAATGAGGAGAGTTCTTCACACAGCTCATTGGTGGCATTGATGAGAGTAGAAATGACCTCTCCGGGAATCAGATTTTTATTTCTGCCAATGGTGGATGAGACTAGGATATTATCGGTAGCACCAACGCAAAGCAGGTCATCTACATTCATGATCAACGCATCCTGAGCAATTCCTTTCCAAACTGAAAGATCGCCTGTCTCACGCCAATAAACATAGGCCAGCGATGATTTTGTGCCAGCACCATCTGCATGCATAATGTTGCAGTAAGCTGGATCGTTACCCAAGTAGTCGGGAATTATTTTGCAGAACGCCTTTGGAAAAATTCCTTTGTCAATGTGGCGGATAGCGTTGTGTACATCTTCTTTCGATGCAGATACACCGCGTTGATTGTATCGTTGGTTGCTTATGTTGTTCAATTCTTCCATCGTTGATCGAATTTTGCTGCAAAGATAGTAAATATTCACGTTCAGCTAGCAGCTTTTTACAGAAGGATCAACCCTGAGTTATTTGTAAAACGACCGAACAACAGTGACGCCTTTTAAATAGATGCAATTGTCGTATAATATCTATTATGTTTAATGATTTTGTCCGCTTTACAATTATCATTAAAAATTGCCTATTCCACTACAAACAAAAAAAAGAGCAACATCTTTTCAGACGTCACTCTTTTATCGCGAAGTTTCATTTTCTTATAGAGTTTGAAAGTTGAATTAGAGGTTCAACTCTTTTTCCACCTTTTCCAAATCAGCGGCTTTGTCCACACCCATGCTGCTCAGGTTGTAATATACGTTACGTAGTTTGAGCAAGGCCGATTCTAGTTCTTGTTTTTCAGCATTGCGCCCCCTGAGGATTTCGACATACTTTTCGAGTGCTGGCAGAGATTTCTGATAAAGTTCGATGGTGATTTTGTCATTGGCCATCTGCTGTTGTCTGTCAGACAGCATAGCTGTTTTTTCCTTTAAATTCTGTGCCTGAAGGATATAGTTCACGGCAATGGCTTCTAGTGCTCTTTCACAGTTTGGATCCTGTGTCAGGGCTTTGTTATACTCGGCTTCAGCAGCTGAGAAATCTCCCTTTTCAGCCAACAAGGCGCCTTTTACGCTGTTCAAATCGCAGGCATTGGCCGGATCATTGCGAATAGCGGTATCAAGATAGTCCATTGCTTTTTGGGTATTTCCCCCCTTTATATACACATTGATAAGGTTGGGAATAAAATATTTACTACTGGGGAATCTTTCAGCGCCCAAGTTCAATGTTTCGAGATATTTAGCCGTATCTCCAAGATTCACATATTCACTGGCCATCAGTTCATAAATGTCACTTTCCTTGTAGGCGCTATTTTCAAGGAAAGGCTCTTTGGCTGCACGTTCCAACATATTCAATGCCCTTTTGTGATCTTCAGCTTGAATGGCAGTGATGATGGCGTAATACTTGATAGTCTGATATGTACTGTCGATCAGGAATGCATCTTTCTGATCTGCATACATCGGAAGTGAAGGAATATTCCAGTAGATCTCAAAGAAATCGGTCGCTTTTTTGTAGTCGCGTTGTTCGTTATAGTAGACTCCTCCATTGATGTAAAAAGGATGATTAGCACGGAGGATTCCGGCGATGTCTTTGCGAAATTTGTTTTTAACCTTGCCTTTTTCGTCCGGGAGTTCACCCAGAGAGTCTGCTTTTATGTACGGCAGATAAGATTCATAAAGACCGTCGTACATAACCTTGTCATTCGATTGCTTGCCGAGCATAGCATTGGTTCTTTCATTGTCGAAAGCTTTGTTGCCTATGTCGCCCATGATTTTCCAGGTCTCCGCATCTGTGGCTGTTTCGGCATGAGTGGAAGCTTGTTTTACTAGCGTCCGGGCTTCATTTAAATCGTCACGCCCTAATGCTCTTTTGGCATCTTTTAATGCCGATTTTTGTGCAAAGATGCTCCCTGCAGAAAGAAGGGCAACCATAGTAAGGAATAAGATTTTTCTCATTTTACTCGATGTTTTAATGTGATTATATGGATGTTTTTTAAATCAATTACTGTTTGTGCAAACTCATCAAGTATCTGCTGGGTATAATGATTTTCCAGCTCGTTCTGATACGTTTGTCATAATTTGACTTTTAGATAACAAAAAAGTTTAATAACTATGCATCCTCATTGGTATCTGATTCGTCCTGTGTGCCATTTGGCTCATCAGAGAGCTCTTCTTCGTCCATTTCGTCCCTGTTCACCTTACAAACAGAAGCAATCTGATCGTTTCTTTTTTCCAGATTAATGAGGCGGACTCCCTGTGTTGCGCGTCCCATGGTGCGAATATCGGAAATATTCATACGTATTGTAATGCCAGATTTGTTAATTATCATTAAATCGTTTTCTTCCGATACGCTCTTGATGGCCACCAGTTTGCCCGTTTTTTCAGTAACATTAAGTGTTTTAACACCTTTTCCTCCTCTTCGGGTGATGCGATAAATTGGTTCACCATCTTCGTCATCTAGCCGGGTTCGTTTCCCGTAACCCTGTTCTGAGACAACCATGATGGTATTATCCGATTGTTGGTTCATACAGATCATGCCAATGATACAATCTTCACCGTCTTCATCGAGTGTCATTCCTTTTACACCGGTAGCAGAACGTCCCATCGGGCGAACATCCTCCTCCTTAAAGCGTATGGCACGTCCGTTACGGTTTGCCAGAACCACATGCTGATTGCCGTCGGTTAACCGCACCGAGATCACCTGATCCTCCTCCCGGATGGTAATGGCATTTACCCCGTTTTGTCGGGGACGTGAGTATGCTTCGAGCAAGGTTTTTTTCACCACACCTTCCTTAGTACAGAACAGCAAATAGTGCGAATTGATGTATGCCTCGTCGGTGAGTGTATCTACTCGTACAAAAGCAGTTACACTATCATCAGGATCAATGTTCAGCAGGTTCTGAATAGCTCGGCCCTGTGAGTTTTTGGTTCCTTCCGGAATCTCGAAAACGCGTAACCAGTAGCATTTACCTTTCTGGGTGAAAAAAAGCATGTAGTTATGTGTGGTAGCCGGGTAGATATATTCCACGAAGTCTTCATTCCGGGTAACAGAACCCTTGGCTCCCACTCCTCCTCTATTCTGGGTGTGGAAGTCGGCGAGTGGAGTACGTTTGATGTAGCCTAGGTGAGAAATGGTAATCACCATCTCATCATCAGCATAAAAATCTTCAGGATTCATCTCCTCAGAAGAGAAGATGATCTCAGAACGACGTTCGTCTCCATATTTTTCACGAATTTCAAGGAGTTCTTTTTTGATTACTTGCATGCGCAAATCCTCACTATTGAGCAGATTATTTAAATGGGCAATCAGCTTCTGTACTTCGTCATATTCGGCATGTAGTTTATCTTGCTCCAGACCGGTCAGTTGCCTCAATCGCATTTCCACAATCGCGCGTGATTGGATGTCGCTGAGTGAGAAACGCTCCATCAGACGTTGAATAGCTTCCTGGGGTGTAGATGAGCCTCGAATGATGGCAATCACTTCATCGATGTTGTCGGAAGCAATGATCAGACCCTCCAGAATGTGTGCCCTCTCCTCGGCTTTACGCAGTTCATAACGGGTACGACGGATTACCACGTCGTGCCGGTGATCCACGAACAGTTGAATCATTCGTTTGAGGGTCAGTAGTTCGGGACGTCCCTTTACCAGCGCGATGTTGTTAACGCTGAAAGAGGATTGCAATGCGGTAAGTTTATAGAGTTTGTTGAGTACGACGTTCGCGTTTCCATCGCGTTTGATATCCACCACGATGCGCATACCATCGCGATCAGACTCATCGTTGACATTGGAAATGCCTTCGATCTTTTTTTCATTTACCAGCTCGGCAATATACTTGATAAGTTCGGCCTTATTTACCAGGTAGGGAATCTCGGAGATGATAATCTTGTCGTGTGTCTTTCCCGATTCAATCTCAGCTTTTCCACGCATCACAATGCGTCCCCTGCCTGTTTCAAATGCTTCTTCAACCCCTTTATAACCGTAAATATAGGCACCGGTGGGGAAATCAGGAGCTTTGATATAATGCATCAACCCCTTGGTGTCGATGTCGTTATTGTCGATATAAGCGATAATACCATTTACACACTCTGTAAGATTATGTGGTGCCATGTTGGTGGCCATCCCTACGGCAATACCGGAGGATCCGTTCATCAGCAGGTTGGGGATACGTGTGGGAAGAACAGTTGGTTCCTGGAGTGTATCATCAAAATTCAACTGAAAATCAACCGTTTCCTTGTCTATATCGCGCAACATTTCTTCGGCGAGCTTGTTGAGCCTGGCCTCTGTATATCGCATGGCTGCGGGGCTGTCTCCATCTATACTACCCATATTACCCTGGCCGTCAACCAACGTATAACGCATGCTCCACTCCTGTGCCAGTCGCACCATGGCACCATACACAGAGGAGTCTCCATGGGGATGGTATTTACCAAGTACCTCACCCACAATTCTGGCTGACTTCTTGTGGGGCTTATCGGGGGTATTGCCCAGTTCCGACATACCAAACAGGATGCGCCGGTGTACCGGCTTAAAACCGTCACGCACATCGGGTAAGGCACGGGAAACGATCACCGACATCGAATAATCGATGTATGATGATTTCATTTCATCTTCGATATTAATCTTGATGATTCTGTCTTCCTGATCAATCATATTAAAATGTGATTATTCTCTTTAATAATATTCCGCATGTAGTTCATTCACAGCATTTTATTTTATACAAATAAAGTGCTGTTTGACTACACTAAGATACTGCTTTTCTTTGGATTTAACAAAAAAACAGAGAGACAAATGCTCCCTGTTTTAATCTTTTTTATTTACCTTATTGACCGTGGCAGTTTTTGTATTTTTTACCGCTTCCACAGGGACAAGGATCGTTGCGACCCACCTTTTTTTCCACACGAATCGGCTCCAGCCTCTGTGGCTGATGTGGCTGTGGAGAGCCGTTGTGGTCTCCTTTTCCAGCTATCTGGCTCTCGGAATCTTCTTTTTGGGTCCGGTAACGGCTGTAATCGGTCTTCTGTTCCGGTGCAGCCTGCCGTACCCCGGCTGGATCCTGTATCGGTATCTGACCACGCATGAGGATGGAAACCGCTTTTGAATTCACATCGTTGATCATTTCCCTGAAGAGGTTGAATGACTCCAACTTGTAGATCAGAAGTGGATCTTTCTGCTCGTAGCTGGCATTCTGCACCGATTGCCGCAACTCGTCCATTTCGCGAAGATGCTCTTTCCAATCTTCGTCGATGGTATGTAGCAAAATAGATTTTTCAAATGCTCTCACCAAAGCCCGGGAGTTCGTTTCGTAAGCTTCCTTCAGGTTGCAGGCAATGTTGTAGACCTTTTTCCCGTCGGTAATGGGTATGAGAATATTCTCATACATGGCTCCTTGATTTTCATACACCTGCTTGATCACGGGGTGGGCTATTTCGGCCAGTCGTTCCGTTTTCCGCTTAAACGTCTCAAACGCCCTGGTTGTGACCATCTCCACCTGTTCCTGCAACTTCAACCCTTTTACCTCAGTCTCCTTGAAAGGAACTTCGAGTGCCATTACACGCAGTAGGTCGAGCTTCATACCCTGGTAATCATCTTCATTCGATTCCACGATATTACGAGCTGTTTCCGTGATCATGCCAGCCACGTCGTTATCGATGCGTTCACCCATCAGGGCGTGGCGACGGCGCTTGTAGATTACTTCACGTTGCGAGTTCATTACATCATCATACTCCAGCAACCTTTTTCTAATGCCAAAGTTGTTTTCTTCCACCTTCTTCTGAGCTCGCTCCACAGATTTGCTTAGCATGCTGTGTTCCAATACATCTCCCTCTTTGAAGCCCATTTTGTCCATCAGGCCAGCAATGCGCTCGGTAGCAAAGAGACGCATCAAATCATCTTCGAGTGAGACAAAGAAAACCGACGAACCCGGGTCTCCCTGACGTCCAGCACGTCCGCGCAACTGACGGTCTACGCGGCGCGATTCATGCCGTTCAGTACCGATGATGGCTAACCCGCCAGCAGCTTTTACTTCCGTTGACAGCTTGATGTCTGTACCGCGACCGGCCATGTTGGTGGCAATGGTCACAACGCCGCTTTGTCCTGCATTGGCGACAATCTCGGCTTCACGTTGGTGAAGCTTGGCATTCAGTACGTTATGTTTAATTTTTCGCAGAGAAAGCATGCGGCTCAGCAATTCGGATATCTCCACTGAGGTCGTACCGACTAATACTGGGCGTCCGCTATTGATGAGCTTCTCAATCTCTTCGATGACTGCGGTATATTTTTCGCGCTTTGTCTTGTAGATGCGGTCGTTCTGATCGTCCCGGACAATCGGCTTGTTGGTGGGAATTACCACTACATCCAGCTTATAAATGTCCCAAAACTCACCAGCTTCGGTTTCGGCCGTACCGGTCATACCGGCCAGCTTGCTATACATACGGAAAAAGTTCTGTAGGGTTATGGTGGCAAATGTCTGTGTAGCTGCTTCCACCTTCACTCTCTCCTTTGCTTCGATGGCCTGGTGCAGTCCATCGGAGTAACGGCGCCCTTCCATCACGCGGCCAGTCTGCTCATCCACAATCTTCACCTTGTTGTCGATTACCACATATTCATCGTCCTTCTCAAAAAGGGTGTATGCTTTCAACAACTGGTTTACGGTATGTACCCGCTCCGATTTGATGGCGTAGTTCTGCATCAGTTCATCTTTCTTTGCGGCCTTCTCTTCATCGGTGCCGGCCGAGTGCTCCAGCTCTGACAGCTGCGAAGCGATGTCTGGCAGGATAAAAAACTGAGGGTCGTCCGATTTGCCAGTCAGCATATCAATCCCCTTATCGGTCAACTCAATGCTGTGCTGCTTCTCGTCGATTACGAAGTAGAGCGGATCGGTTGCAACATGCATGTTGCGCATTTGCTCCTGCATATAGAATGCCTCTGTCTTGAGCATGGCTGCCTTAATTCCCTGTTCGCTGAGGAACTTTATCAGCGGCTGGTATTTAGGCATACCCTTATAAGATCGGAAAAGTAGTAGTGCTCCCTCCTCCTGTTCCTTAGGATCGGTCGAGGCCATCTTGGCTTTAGCCTCTGCCAGAAACCGTGTCGTGAGGTCGCGTTGTGCCTTCACAATCACTTCCACACGAGGGCGAAACAGATCAAACAGTTGATCGTCCCCCTTGGGTACTGGCCCGGAAATGATCAACGGGGTTCGGGCATCGTCGATCAGAACCGAGTCCACCTCATCCACGATGGCATAATTGTGTTTGCGCTGCACCAGGTCTTTGGGCGAGACAGCCATGTTGTCGCGTAGATAATCAAAGCCAAACTCGTTGTTGGTTCCAAAGGTGATGTCCGATTCGTATGCTTTGCGTCGTGCATCGGAGTTAGGCTCATGCTTGTCGATGCAATCCACCGACAGACCATGAAACATGTACATCGGCCCCATCCATTCCGAGTCGCGCTTTGATAAGTAATCATTTACCGTTACCACGTGCACACCCTCGTGGGTGAGTGCATTCAGGAATACCGGCAGCGTGGCTACCAGCGTCTTTCCTTCACCCGTGGCCATCTCGGCAATCTTACCCTGATGTAATACCACACCACCAAAGAGCTGCACATCGTAATGAATCATATCCCAGGTGATCTCGTTGCCGCCGGCAATCCAATGATTTTGATAAATTGCCTTTTCTCCCTCGATGCGCACAAAGTCATGAGAGGCAGCCAGATCCCTATCGAAGTTGGTTGCCGTGACCACGATCTCTTCATTCTCGGTGAAGCGGCGTGCCGTTTCTTTCATGATGGAGAAAGCAACGGGTAGGATCTCGTTCAGTGCTTTCTCATACTTTTCGGTGATCACTTTCTCCAGCGAGTCCACTTGGTTCCAGACTGCTTCACGGTCGTTGAGATCTACCTCCTCTAGTCCAGCTTTAAGTTGTTCTATCTCACCCTTTTCTGTTGCAACCTGCTCTTGAATATATCTTTCCAGCTCTTTCGTTCTTTCGCGAAGTGCGTCGTTCGAAAGTTTCTCCACGGCAGCATAGGCATCCTTTACACGCTTAACGACCGGATTCACTTCGTTCAGGTCGCGTTGTGCTTTGTTGCCAAATATTTTTGAAATAATGTCGTTGAATCCCATATTCTGTATGTTGTTGTTCTTTTTTTTTGAAGGGAAGCATTCGATGCAATCCCTCGTTGAATGATTTCAATATAAATGTATTTTCACGGTTAAAAGAGTTCCTTCAATATCTTTCCGTTGGAAGCGTTGGGAGCCCTGATACGTAGGCGGTAGGCTACGCTGGGTACAACTTCGGTGGCATCAATGGTACGTTCAATCTTTTGGGGTTTGATGTCACTACCAAAAAATATAACTGGCGAGATCACCGCATTCTCTCGTACCCGGTAAGAGTCCGGCGTTTGGGAATCGACCACCCGCCAGCCTGGTTGTAACTCCAAGAAAAGGTCGCCCGATACCCCTTTGTAATAACCATTCCGGTAATATTGTACATTTTCATTGTAGGCACCGTGCAGCATCTGGTGTGAGGTAATCACATCCTGCACGCCGGCGGACTGTACCAGGAACTCTGCAGCTTTCTGTTGTAACTCTGCTAGATCAATCTTTCTATCTTCCAGTAGTTTCCGGTCGAAAAATATCTGTCTGTCGTAATACTTCCTGATCCATTGCTCGCGACCATAGAGCGCCATCAGGTACATGTTAAGCAGTGCCTGGCTTCTGTCGGGATAAAAATCGCCGCCGGCTGTCACCATTCCTTCAGGTAAGATTTCCTGCTCGTTGAAGTAACCGGTAGAAACCACAAAGATCAGCGTATTTCTTAAGCCCACCGTCGTTTCAATAACATCGAGCAACCGTCCTATCTCGTGATCGAGACGCCAATAGGTATCCTGAATCTCCAACGAGTAGTTTTGATCGAGTGCTTTTTCGTAATTGCCAGCATAAAAAGTAAGAGCCAGGTAATCCGGGTTCATGCGCTTACCAAGGCTACCCGATTCCAGCATCTTTACAGCCATGTCGGTCACCTCCTTGTTTACAAAAGGCGACTGTTTGAACAAACGGATATTATCCTTTTTATCGGCGCCGAAGTAGTGTTGAAAATTATACCTGTTTTTGGTGTAAGGAAAAGCATTGTAAAGGGCCAGGTCGATGGCTGGACGCCAGGTAATGCTGCCAATGGTATTGGTGAGAGATTGGGCGCTGCGGTTATGTTGATCCACAATTGGCTGCTTGTTCCGGTAAAAGGTGGTGGTGGCCCATTTACCCGTAACATCCTCAATCCAGTAGGCACCGCTGGCGGCGTGTCCTCCCGAGGCGAGCGCCTGCGAGGCGTCTGGAGCAAAGGCATAAATATCGGATTGTCCCCCCGAGGCAATCTTTAGTTCATCGGCAATGGTGGAGACCTTAATTGGAAGTGGTGATCGCTTGTCGGATGTAAAATTCCCAAGGAAGTTGTCATCAAAAAAGGAAGATTCCTCCCTGTTCAAGCTCAATGAATATTTGTTTTCAGCCGTGATACCGTGATAAGAAGGATTGGCTCCGGTAAAAATGGTGGTAATGGCAGAGGCTTTGTCGGGATTTGGAAAGTCGTAGTTCACATTGCTGTAAACCAATCCGCCGGATAGCAGCCTGTTAAATCCTTTTTGTCCGAACGTATGTTTAAACATTTCCAGGTAATCGCCCCGGAGTTGATCGATGGTGATGGCCACAACTAATTTAGGCACTTCTCCCGTGGGATGTTGTGCACATAGCGTGGTAATCGAAAAGATGGCCACCAAAGAAGATAATATCCTGATCATTCTATATAGCTGTCGTTAACCGAATCACTGTCCCCATCCTGCCTTGTAGTAGCTGCTCGACTTGAACCGCTTTTTATCCCGTCTCTTTTTCCTCCAGATGAAGAGAGTTGTACCCGATCTTACCCACAGACTCATCGCAAGGGGGATGGTGGCTGTCGGCAATTGCTGAGGTATCAACCACCAGAAGAGGAGAAAAAGTGTCAGGACTGCAAAGTTAATGAAATGATAGAAATAAACGACGTTCTTTGCCGATTTTACCCAAAATAAAAAGGCGGCCACAAAGGCGAAAATGTTTAGCCAGACAAAATTCCAGTTGGGTATCATGGCAGGATGAACAGAAAAGAACATCAGAAAAGAGAGCACCACTCCACCCAGTCCGACCAGACCAAAAAGGAGGGTATCATACAGCAGGGTAAACTTCGTTGTATAGCGTTTAATTAGTTGGAAGAGGCTGATCAACAGGGTCAGTAACAACAGCACGATGGCTGTAACAAAGGGAGTGAACAAAGTTGCAGTATTCGGGTGGTTTTTTTCCACATTCCGTTCCAATGCAACATGCCTACTCTGCACCAGGGGATAACGCAACGTATCGTTTTCCTGAACGATGGCACCGTCAAAGGAGTCCATCAGGTAACGGGGAATAAACATCTTCTCCCGCACATCGATCGTCCGGTCGGCTTCGCTTCCGATAACCAAATCAATACCAAACAGGAGCCAGGGATTCGCGGAGACACATTCATGTAGCAGATCTCGATAGGTTTGCTCCTGAGGTGTAGGCGGATAGTTGATAACCCCATTTGTATATTTTTCCACCATGTTGCGGGGACGGGTGGCGCAGTTGTCGTAGAAAAAGTTGTACCGGTATTCCCTGTTCTCAGGCAAGGCATTGAGAGAGAGTGCCTCATAAAGCTGTTGTTTTTTTTCGGGAGAGAGGTTCAGCTCCTGCACAACCACCTCTTGTCCCTTGTAGCCATACTCCCACAAAAAATCCTCGTAGGTGGTCACTCCCAGGATGTAGTCTGTCTCGCCCCTTACAAAACGGTAGATGAAATTGGGTTGTGATGAGTCGAAATAGCCATAGTTAAAAACGGCATTCACGCCTGTGGAGTCATCTTGCACATGGATGGCGGTATGACCAAAATAAGCATATACAGCTCCATACCAGGGAGAGGAGGTGAGCAGGCTTATTTTGGCACTATCGTTCAGCTGCACCTGAGCAGGCGCCTGCGGAACAAAAAGTGAAAGCAGCAGAATCAATGCTGCCGGAATCAGTTGTTTCATTGGTCTCGTTTATTTCTTGATGATCTTCACCGGTAAAAGGCGTTGAAAAAGCCATCGAAGGACAAAAATAGACAAAATTACGCGAATCTCATACGCTTACAACAGAAAAAGAGGCTGTCTCAAGATTGAACCGACCCCCAAAAGCATTTTGTCTAACTTTTGGGGGTCGGTTCAGTTATGTTACGAGACAGCCTCTTCTTCGTACCTTGTTCGGTATTCCCTTATATATTCCTTATGTTTGGCTTATTCATCAATAAGGAGATAATAACCCATTACCCTTCTATTATCCTATTATCCGTGCAAGAAGTATTACCTGAAAAAAAAGAGACCATCTCAAAAATTGTTTTGAGATGGTCTCTTTTCATACAATACCTTTGAGGAAATTTTATTTTTTCTTGTTCCTATCTCCGTAACGGCTCATGAACTTGTCTACACGTCCGGCCGTATCCACCAGTTTTTGTTTTCCGGTGTAGAAAGGATGCGATGCACTGGTGATCTCAAGTTTTACCAACGGATAAGTGACACCGTCTATTTCGATGGTATCCTTGGCGTTAATCGTGGAACGGGAGATAAAAGTCTCTTCGTTCGACATATCTTTGAATACCACCGGACGGTAATTGTTGGGATGAATTTCTTTCTTCATATCTTTTATTTTAATCGTCTCATTTTTCAGTTGGCAAAGATAGTACAATCCTTTAAAATAAAAAAATAAAAGATTTTCTTTTTTCTTTTATCGGGATTATCTGTTTATTTGCAGTTCTTTTTTAACACAGAAAATAAAAAAATGAGGGTAGAAATTATTTCTATTGGCGATGAGCTACTGATCGGACAGGTTGTAAACACCAATGCTGTATGGATGGGACGTGAGCTGACGCAGCAAGGTTTCATCATTGTGGCTGTCACCACGGTGGGTGACCGCAGCGATGACATCATCAAGGCAATTGATGTCTCCTTTGAACGTGCCGACATCGTGCTGCTCACCGGGGGCGTAGGGCCCACAACCGACGACATCACCAAACACACTCTTTGCCGTTATTTTCATACCACCTTGGATTTCAACAATGAAGTACTGCAAAACATTGAATCGATCTTCTTGAAAAGAAACATCCAGTTAAATCAACTTACACGAAATCAAGCTTTTGTTCCGGTGAATGCTACTGTAATCCAAAACAAGGTGGGCACGGCTCCCATCCTCTGCTTCAATAATGGAAAAAAAGTGTTGATATCCATGCCGGGGGTACCTTTTGAAATGAAGACGACCATGCGTGACGACATCATTCCACGCCTTCAAGTGCAATTTCAGCCGAAAGGCTATCTGAAACAAAGCTACCTGGTTTGCGGTATTACTGAGTCGGCCCTTGCTACGCGGCTTGCCACGTTCGAGACCCAGCTTCCTGCAGGATTCTCTCTGGCTTACCTTCCCTCTTTCGGATTTATCCAGTTGCGGCTCTCGGCATGGGGTGAATCACGAAAACCGGAAATGATACAACAAGGGAACAAGCTAAAACAGCTCCTTGGCAAGGAGTTTGTTTCCGAAAGCGATCAAACGTTGGAAGCACTCCTTGGGGAGAAGCTGCGTAAGCAGCAACTCACGGTCTCCACAGCAGAAAGTTGCACGGGTGGGTATATTGCACATCGCATTACGACTGTACCGGGAGCTTCAGACTATTTTAAAGGGAGCATCGTGTCATACGACAACCGCATCAAAGAGGAACTATTGCAGGTAGACAAACAAACAATAGACAAAAAGGGAGCCGTAAGCCGGGAGGTAGTAGAGCAGATGGCTGAGCATGTGGCCCATACCATGAAGACAAGCTGCAGTATCGCCGTCTCCGGCATCATGGGTCCTGAAGGGGGAACACTTGAAAAACCGGTGGGAACAGTCTGGATATGTACCCGGCAC
This sequence comes from Proteiniphilum sp. UBA5267, assembly GCA_002411515.1. Classification (GTDB taxonomy): domain Bacteria; phylum Bacteroidota; class Bacteroidia; order Bacteroidales; family Dysgonomonadaceae; genus Proteiniphilum. Next base: position 43,556 of record DHTF01000107.1, read on the forward strand.
AACGGAAAACTCCTCTCGGTCGCATACCGGGTTGGCAGCAGCCGCGAGGAGAATATTGAACGGACGGCCAATCTGGCCATTCTACAGTTAATCAGGATGCTCACCCCTTAAGGTGCCGATCAAATAGAACTGAAACCACAGTAGGGAACCAGTACTTCCGGTATGCGTATCCCTGAAGATGTTTGGTTATTTTCGAGTAACGCAGCCACGATGCGTGGCAGAGCCAAGGCGCTGCCGTTGAGCGTATGACAAAGTTGCGTCTTGCGGTCGGCATCGCGGTAACGACATTTGAGACGATTTGCCTGATAGCTTTCGAAATTAGATACAGAACTTACCTCGAGCCAGCGTTGCTGTGCGGCAGAGTAGACTTCAAAATCGAAGGTCAGTGCAGAGGTAAAACTCATGTCACCCCCACAAAGGCGAAGAATGCGCCAGGGAAGCTCAAGTCTCTCCACCAAGGTCTCCACATATCGAACCATCTCCTGGAGCCTTTCGTAGGAGTGTTCCGGCTTCTCAATGCAAACAATTTCTACCTTGTCGAACTGATGAAGTCTGTTCAGTCCGCGTACATCCTTTCCATAAGAACCCGCTTCTCGCCGGAAACAGGCTGAATAGGCGGTATTTTTTAATGGCAACTCCTTTTCATCGAGAATCACATCGCGGTACATGTTCGTTACGGGTACTTCAGCGGTGGGTATCAGGTAAAGGTCGTCCAAAGTAGCATGGTACATCTGTCCCTCCTTGTCGGGCAGTTGACCTGTACCAAAGCCGGAGTCGCTGTTCACTACGTAGGGTGGCTGTACCTCCAGAAAGCCGGCATCTCGCGCACTGTCCAAAAAGAAATTGATCAGTGCTCGTTGCAGGCGTGCTCCTTTGCCCTTGTAGACTGGAAATCCGGCACCGGTAATTTTTACCCCCAACTCAAAATCGATGAGGTCGTATTCCTTTGCAAGTTCCCAGTGAGGCAATGCATCGTCGGCCAAGACCGGCATTACCCCGCCCGTTTTCTCCACAAGATTGTCATCCGCTCCTTTTCCATCGGGCACAGACTCATGAGGAAGATTGGGTACGATAACCAGCAACTCTTCAATTTTGGTTGCCGCAGCTTTTAAGGTCTCTTCCAACTGTCGGGCGGTTTCCTTCGATGTGACCACCTGCTCGCGTGCGGCAGCAGCCTCTTCCTTCTTTCCCTCTTTCATGAGCGAACCAATCGACTTCGAAAGGGCGTTGATCTCTCCCAGAATGGTATCGAGTGATGTCTGTGTACTGCGTCTGACCTCGTCGGCGGCAATGATCTCTGCAACGATTTCCTTCGCCTCGAAATGTTTTTTCGACAGGCGACGAATCACTTCCTCGGGATTATCGTTGATAACTTTCAGTGTGAGCATAAGTAAAAATTCACGAAAATGTTATACTTCTTTTTCGGTATGCAAAGATACAAAAAAAATATGCATGCAACACAGCCGTCACCGCCCCATATTGGGCGACCTGCATTGGTTGCATGCGTTTTTTGGTTTACTGTGGGCGGAATCTCAACCCGTTAAAACAACTGAAAGTGGAGTGTTTCGCGCAGTTCCCTCTCTTTTTGTTTCTTCTGGCGATAATAGCGGGAAACATAATAAGCAAAACCGGCAAACGCGCCCACAATCACAATGTCTTTTAACGTACTATTCTTCATGATCACTTTTATTATTATTTTATATATATGCTATAACAAAATAAACCTCTTTCGGTTTTATAGGTAAGATGCAAAAACAAGAAAAAAGTTGCATGAAAACAGGAAAAAGTTTATTTGGGACAGTCCATGTTACGTATCCTCCGTCCAGGAAACATGAAAAACACGGAGGGTACCCTCCCGGATGCGGTAACGTTCGTCGGGGCGTTCTCCCACGATCCAGACAATCTCCTCTCCTGAGAGAAGAACCCAAGCCGCTTCCTTGTCTTTCAGGCTAAACTTGCGATCGGTGAAATAATCACTCAGCTTCTTTCGGCCTTTCATGCCAAAAGGAATAAACCAGTCACCTTGCCGCCACTTCCGAAGGGTGAGCGGGAACCTAAGCTGGTCAAAATCTGCATAGAGGAAACGTTTGTTTCGCTCGATGGTGATTGGCATGGGGAGAATGGAAAAGGTGAGAGGCAGCGGCATCGTCAACGCATTTGTCTGTAGCTCAATGAAAAAAGATTGTTCCGTGGCTTCCTTGTCGGGAAGTTGATCGATAAGGAAGTAATCACGGTCTTTGATCACCCGGTGTGACCTGGACAGAAAGATCTTTCCCGGTTCGGCATCCATACTGCTGCAAATATCCTGGATGGTGGAGGGCCCAAAGCCCATCGGTGTGAGCAACTCGAACAGGAGAGACTGTGGCGAGGGCGTTTTTCGCAGTTCCCGAACATCAATTCTGTCGTTCTGCACAACCTTCTCCATCGACTCCTTCATCGCAGCATTGTATACTTTCTCCGCCTGCGCCACATGTTGTGCAGTGCGATAAATTGCTTCCTTCACGGCGGGATTCAGCTCCTCAAGTGTGGGTATGACATGTAGCCGGAGTGCATTCCTCAAAAAGAGATCGTCGTTGTTGCTGCTGTCAAACACATAGGGAATGTCACGTGACACCATGTACCGGGCAATTTCTTCGCGTGAAACAGATAACAAGGGACGCACCACCTTTCGGTTTTTTGGCGCGATGCCACTCAGCCCTTTAATGCCGGTACCACGAATCAGGTTCATAAGTACTGTCTCCACCGAATCATCCCTGTGATGTGCCACGGCAATGGCTTCTGCCTGGTGTTGCACCCGCATCATCTCGAACCAGCGGTATCTTAACTCACGGGCAGCCATCTCAATGGATATCTTCCTGTCGGAAGCATATTCGCGGGTATCAAAATCGATGGAGACAAGGGGTACATCCACACTTTTACACCACCTCCTTACAAAATCGCCATCCCTGTCGGATTCTGCACCACGTAGATGAAAGTTACAGTGCGCAGCCACACACCGGTAACCCAGCAGCGTCAGTATGTCGAGCAACGCCATGGAGTCCATACCCCCGCTCAGGCCAACGATTACGGTGGCTTCTACAGAAAGTAGCTTTTCCTTCTGTATGTATGTGCGAATGGTGTCGAGCATCTGTTACAGCAATCAGTTTATGGAAGACAAATGTACAAATTTAATCCCGGACGGCTCTTTCCCGTGGCAAATCTTTCATCAAAACTAAACCGGATTGCCATAAAAAGTGTATTTTTGTATTTTGAACATCTTGAACATACAACAGGCTATCTGCCGGCGAAAGTAAAATGATATTGCACAATGATAGAAAAAATTGAATCTCTTCTTTCTGAAATAGAACAACTGACGGTCTCCACGATCGACGAGTTGGAGGGCGCACGCATCAAGTATCTGAGTAAAAAGGGAATTATCTCCGCACTGATGGACGATTTTCGGACGGTCCCGACTGAACAGAAAAGAGAACTGGGTATGCGTGTGAACATGCTGAAGCAGAAGGCTACGGAGAAGATACAGTTGCTCAGGGAGCAGTTTGACCAGAGCCATTCGGCTACGCTTGAGACTGATCTCTCTCGCACTGCTTACCCGATATCACTCGGCACCCGGCATCCTATATCGATTGTCAAAGAAGAGATCAACGATATTTTCAAGCGACTGGGTTTTTCCATTGCGGAGGGACCGGAGGTAGAGGACGACTGGCATGTGTTCTCATCGCTCAACTTTGCAGAGGATCATCCCGCCCGCGACATGCAGGATACCTTCTTTATTCAGCATGATCCCCAGGTTGTGTTGCGCACACACACCTCATCGGTACAGACCCGCGTAATGGAAAATACCAAACCACCCATTCGCATCATCTGCCCGGGTCGTGTATACAGGAACGAAGCGATCTCTTACCGTGCACACTGCTTCTTTCATCAGGTGGAGGCGCTCTATATCGATAAAGAGGTATCGTTTGCTGACCTGAAGCAGGCTCTCCTCTTCTTTGCCAAGGAGATGTTCGGAGAGCATACCCAAATCAGGCTGCGGCCTTCCTATTTTCCGTTTACCGAACCAAGTGCCGAGATGGACATCTCCTGCAACATCTGCGGAGGCAAAGGATGTCCTTTCTGCAAACATACGGGATGGGTGGAGATACTGGGATGTGGCATGGTAGACCCCAACGTGTTGGATAACTGCGGCATCGACAGCACCATTTATTCGGGATACGCATTGGGAATGGGTATTGAACGAATCACCAACCTCAAGTATCAGGTGAAAGATCTGCGAATGTTTTCAGAGAATGATGTCCGTTTTCTGACTCAGTTCCAATCGGCCCACTGATACTGTCTACTTCGCGTGCTTTATTTGTTGCTGTGCACGTTATTTGTTCACTGCGTTCGTGTGATTCGGCTTTCGCCGTTGGTTTCTAATAACAACTGAATAAGTACTGAATAACAACTATATGACAATGAACCTCAAATATATTCTTCTCTCCGCCTTCGTGTTGACTTTCACCGTCCTGCAGGCACAAAAGACCACTCGTGTCAATGCCGTCAAGGCCGACAACTATGGTGTGATTTACACGCTCCCCAAAACATCGTTTGAGATCACGCTGCTGGTAAAAAAAAGCAGCTATAAACGGGGTGACTTTTACCCCTACGCCCAACGTTACTTAGGGATAGATAATCCAGTTACCGAAGAAAGGGTTATCCATACACTGGAAGGTGTGTCGATGGTCAACAAGGGTATACCTGACAAGAATAATTCGTTCATGGTACAATTTCAGCCCAAAAGTTTCGAACCCTTTGTTTATCTGCGGGAGGATGGACTGATTGTCTCAATCAACGCCGATCCCGTTCCAGAATCAACAGAGAAGATTGTCCTGCCGGAAGGAGAGACTCCTCCCGTGGACCCGCGAAGGTTCCTTTCCCAGGAGACCCTGATGGCCGGATCTGTCGCCAAGCAGGCTGAACTGGTAGCAAGACAGATATTCGACCTGCGCCGCAGCCGCACCGATATACTTACCGGTGAAGCAGAGAGCATGCCACCCGATGGAAATGCCTACAAAGTGGTGATGGACGAGATCAACCTGCAGGAACAAGCGCTGACGTCACTCTTCGTCGGAAGCCTGCAGACGGAATACTTTGTCCGGACCTATACCGTTGTGCCTGATGCTGAGGATATCGATAAGATGGTGCTGGCCCGGTTTTCAGAAAAGCTGGGGCCTGTAGAGGCAGATGATCTCGCCGGAGAGCCCCTGCTTCTTTCGCTGCAAAATAAAACGGAGACTGTTCCCCTAGAATTGTCTGAAAGCGATCTTAAGCGGTTGGACACAAAGCTCAACGAAGGACTTGTATATAACATTCCTGGAAAAGCTATACTGACCGTAGAATTCAGAAACAATACTGTTCTAAACAAGGAAACAGACGTGGTGCAATACGGATCGCAGGACGTGTTAACCAGGAAGATGTTCGATAACATGAAGCTACCCATCCAGGTTTTCTTCTATCCGGAACTGGGCGCAATAAAACAGATCATTCAGTAAAAATCGACGTTCTGGACAGAAAATCGTATCAATCGTAACCAAGACGCGCAATGAAGACAAAAAAAATAATTATCACAGTTCTCTGGTTGCTTTCTTTAGCAGCTCTCATCTCTTCCATTTCTTCATGTCACGGTGGACGCAGGGGAAACGAAAACCGGATTGTTTTCGACAGCATTGTCACAATACAGCAAATACCACTTCTTCATGCGCTGGACAGCACACTGCCCTATGCCGATGTACATGTCTCTTTTACCTATCCGGTTAAATTCCGCGATGCCACACAACTTGCAAGGCTGCAGCAGATTTTTACAGGCACTTTCTTCGGTGACACGGAATTGGGTATGCTTACTCCCGAGATAGCTGCGGATAGGTACCTCCGTAACTACAGCGAACGCTATAAATCCTTATCGAACACGTATTATGAGGATAAAGCCCGTATCGAGGGATCCATGCCGATGTGGTACTGGTATTACATGAACCTGAACAACAAAATACTGTTTCAAAATGATTCTCTTCTCAGCTATGCGGTTGAATACAGCGACTATGAGGGGGGCGCACACGGTTCATATCGCATCACCTACACCAACGTCGACTTGAACAGGCTGGTGACGCTCTCTGAAGAAGATCTTTTTGTACCGGGTTATTATAAGCCCCTAACAGAAAAGATTGTGCGTCAACTGATGCAGGCGTACCAGGTAAGCGAGCCCGATTCTCTATTGGAAAAAGGTTTTTTTACCATCGAGGATATTGTGCCCAACAACAACTTCCGACTAGACGAAGAGGGCATTCATTATGCGTATAATCAATATGAAATTGCCCCCTATGCCATGGGTGTGATCAGTGTGACGGTACCTTACACCGATCTGGAAGATATTCTGATTCCCGAAGGGATCGTCAGCCGTAATTTTTCGAAAAGAGAATAAGGACTTACCTCACCTGGAATATAGTTTACATCTTTAATCCTCACATGCCACTAGCACTCTTGAACTCAAGATAGAGTGTGATTGCTATCTCTTTGCCAATACCCAAGCCATCGGGATCATAGGCGACGTGATAATCGAGTCGATTTATTTTATTTTTGGCAATGAAACCAATCGTCTCGCTACCGTCTTGTCCCTTCACCGTACCGCCGTATACGACATCGAATGTAGTGTCCTTCGTTACATCCTTAATTTGTAGTTTACCGTGTAGCTTGTAGTGCTGATCGTCTACTTTCTCCACACGTGTACTCTCGAAAGTCATTGCCGGATATTTCTCTACTTCAAAGAAATCGGCGCTTTTGAGATGATTGTCCCGCATGGGTACGCTGGTGTTGATGCTGGCTGTTTCTACATTGAAAAAGACACGCACATCATCCGTGTTGTTGAGGTTTCCAATGATTCCGCCATCAAACTTCTCGAACTTACCATGCACAAACGTGATTCCCATGTGCTTCACTTTGAAGTTGACAGAGGAGTGTGCTGGGTCTACCTTATAATGTGATTGAGCCGTCAGTCCCAAAACCATAAAGAGGGTGAAAAATAACAGGGTTCCTTTTTTCATACGATTTTTTTTACGTGGCATATTTCATACTAGACCATATACGTGCAAAGCCGAGATCGCCTAAAACATGACACCACAAGTGAATTTGATTTTTTTTGATTTACTACTCATTAACATACAAGGTGACTGGTTTGTTCATCTATTTGATAGGTGTTCATCTATAGAATAAATTGATGAAAAAGCATTATCTTTGTACAACAAAAGCTAGAAGGCAATTGTTACTTAACTGACACATCATTTCATATGATGTCATAGTAAAATCGGGCATATGCTCAGAATAGGTAAAAGTTATGCAGGAATTAGATCAAGATCAAATATTAAACGACCTGACCTCACAGGATTATAAATATGGGTTTACGACAGAGGTAGATACCGAGATAATTGAAAAGGGACTAAATGAAGATGTTATCCGGCTGATATCAGCCAAAAAGGAGGAACCGGCATGGTTGCTTGAATTCCGGTTGAAGGCTTACCAACACTGGCTGACAATGAAACTGCCAGATTGGCCACATCTAAAGATACCGGTCATCGATTACCAGAATATTATCTATTATGCTGATCCCACGAAAAAGAAAAAGCCCGGGAGCCTCGACGAGGTAGACCCTGAGTTGCTCAAGACCTTTGAACGACTGGGTATTCCACTGGAAGAACAGAAGCAGCTTACAGGTGTGGCTGTGGACGCGGTGATGGACAGTGTTTCTATCAAAACCACCTTCAAGGAAGTACTGGCAGAGAAAGGGATTATCTTCAGCTCATTCAGCGAGGCAGTGAAACATCACCCCGATCTGGTAAAGAAATACCTCGGTACAGTGGTCCCCTACAAGGATAATTTTTATGCTGCGCTAAACTCTGCAGTATTCAGCGACGGATCGTTCGTTTACATCCCAAAGGGGGTGCGCTGCCCCATGGAACTTTCTACTTATTTCCGTATCAATACTGCCAATACGGGTCAGTTTGAACGGACGCTTATTGTGGCGGACGACGATTCCTATGTAAGTTATCTAGAAGGTTGTACCGCACCTATGAGGGACGAGAACCAGCTACATGCGGCCATCGTGGAGATCATTGCCCTCGACAATGCCGAAGTAAAGTACTCCACAGTACAAAACTGGTACCCGGGAGATAAGTACGGAAACGGAGGAGTGTATAATTTTGTCACCAAAAGAGGTATCTGTAAGGGAGTCAACTCCAAGATTTCCTGGACGCAGGTGGAAACCGGGTCGGCAATCACCTGGAAGTATCCTTCCTGTATACTGGCTGGAGACAATTCGGTGGGTGAGTTTTACTCTGTGGCCGTAACCAATCACTTTCAACAGGCCGACACCGGCACGAAAATGATACATCTGGGCAAAAACACCCGCAGCCGCATCGTTTCCAAGGGTATTTCAGCCGGCAGTAGCCAAAATAGCTACCGCGGGCTGGTCAAGGTGACCAAAAAAGCGGAGAATGCCCGCAACCACTCACAGTGCGATAGCCTGCTGCTGACCGATCACTGCGGTGCACACACCTTCCCGTATACCGACATTCAAAACCCTTCGGCAGTATTGGAACATGAAGCCACGACTTCGAAGATCAGCGAGGACCAGATTTTCTATTGCAACCAGCGAGGTCTGGGTGAAGAGGAAGCAATTGGTCTGATTGTAAATGGTTATGTGAAAGAGGTGGTAAACAAGTTGCCAATGGAATTTGCTGTTGAAGCGCAAAAGCTCTTGCAGATCAGTCTCGAGGGAAGCGTTGGTTAACGCTGCAAGCAACCGCAGTCGACCTTTTTTTTCACCAGTCGACTGGTTCCTTGCC
>DHTF01000107.1:52658-101196 GCA_002411515.1 Proteiniphilum sp. UBA5267
AGTGGCGAAGGGTGTGGTGATTTTAACACGAGGTGCCTATTCGTGTCTATTTCTGCTCCTTTCCGCTGAGCATAGGCACCCCAAAGGATGAAAACAAGATGTTCCCGCACCAATGCGAGTTGCCGGATGGCAGCATCGGTAAAAATTTCCCAACCTTTTCCTTGGTGTGAGCCTGCACGATGTGCTTGTACGGTCAGCGTAGCATTTAACAGCAGCACACCCTGTTCGGCCCACCTCTCCAGGTTACCGGAATGGGGGATGGGTTTTCCCAAATCGGCATGAATCTCCTTGTAGATATTGATCAGAGAGGGAGGAATTGCCACCCCATCGGTAACAGAAAAGCACAATCCATGGGCCTGTCCCGGCTCATGATAAGGATCCTGTCCGACGATCACCACCTTTACCTCATTGAAAGGGCATCGGTCGAAGGCATTGAAAATCAATCCTGCCGGAGGATATACTTTTTTGTTTGTATACTCCTGTCTGATAAAAGCTGTTAGTTCCTCAAAATAAGGTTTTCCAAACTCTTTCTGCAATTGAGCTCTCCAGCTCTCTTCTATTTTTACATTCATAGGTTGTTGTCTAATTGATGATGCGAAAGTAGATAAACTTTTTTAAACTAAAAAAATCCTTCTCTTTTGAAGAAGGATTTGAATTATTTGCGTAAAAATTGTTCAAATAAGCAGTAATCCATGTGCCTTTGCTTTCTGCCTCATCTCCTCCGGCCACAGGCTGGCCTGAATTTCACCGATATGTGCTTTCCGCAAATAATACATGCACAAACGCGACTGCCCAATCCCGCCTCCAATGGAAAGAGGGAGTTCATTGTTCACCAGTCGTTGATGAAAATACAAACCCAGTCGATCCTCCTTGTTACGCGATTTCAGCTGTCGTTTCAAGGAATCGGCATCCACCCGGATGCCCATCGAGGAGAGTTCCATTGCTTTACCCAAAACAGGGTTCCAGACCAGCAGATCACCGTTCAATCCCGCATAGCCCTCAGTGTTTATTGTGCTCCAGTCGTCGTAGTCCGGCGCCCTGCCATCATGCGGAATGCCATTGGAAAGAGGAGCGCCGATGCCGATGACAAATACCGCGCCATACGCTTTGGTGACGGCATCTTCACGTTGTTTGTCATCCATACCCGGATACTGTTGCAACAGCTCCTCCGAATGAATAAAGGTGATCTCACAAGGGAGTTGAGGTTTGATCGCAGGAAACAATTCGAAGACCAGATATTCGGTACGCAGCATGGCTGCATAGATGCGTCGCACAATCTGCTTCAAAAAATCCACGTTGCGATTTTGCTCGCCTATCACCATCTCCCAGTCCCATTGGTCTACGTACAATGAATGGAGGTTATCCAGTTCTTCATCCGCTCGAATGGCATTCATGTCGGTATAAATACCAAAGCCCTCTTCAATGCCGTAGTCAGCCAGCGTGAGCCGTTTCCACTTTGCCAAGGAGTGGACAATCTCAGCCTGTTTGTCTCCCATATCCTTGATGGGGAAATGAACCGGGCGCTCAACTCCGTTCAGGTCGTCGTTGATGCCTGTACCACTCTCTACAAACAGGGGTGCAGTTACCCTGCGTAAACGGAGTTCGGAAGAAAGGTTTGCCTGAAAAAAATCCTTGATATGCTTGATACCCAATTCCGTCTGCTTTAAATTGAGCACTGGTTCGTATCCGGCAGGTATTTGTAGTTGTGACATACACTTAAAAATCTAATTGACAAATAGAAAATGCAAAGTTACCATATTTATTCATTTTGTCAAAAAAAACGGAATCAAAAACTACATTATGATAGAAATAAGGTTAATATCAAGACATTTATCCTGAATAACACACACATTTGGTTGTCTTTTCGCCTCAGAGATAATTCATTTTCCCTACAAGATCCTCAACCGAAGCAATGTGATGCCGGTCGAGATAGGCTTCCACTCCCTCTACGATCTTCACCGACGCCATGGGATCGATAAAATTATAGGTACCCACCTGTATAGCAGTAGCTCCGGCAAGGATAAATTCAATTGCATCCTGCCAGTTGCAAATACCTCCCATGCCGATGATGGGTATCTTTACCGCATGATATACCTGCCACACCATGCGCAGGGCGATGGGTTTGATGCAGGGGCCCGATAATCCGCCGGTGATGGTTGAGAGTTTGGGTTTTCTGCTTTCTACGTCAATGGCCATGCCCAGGAAGGTGTTGACCAATGATACGGAATCGGCTCCGGCATCTTCCACAGCGGAAGCAATCTCGGTGATGTCGGTCACATTAGGTGAAAGCTTTACGATCAATGTCTTGGGAAAAACCTTGCGAACCCGCCTTGTGACTTCCGCTGCCGACTGGCAGGAAGTACCGAAAGCCATGCCTCCCTCTTTCACGTTGGGACAAGAAATATTCAACTCTATGGCCAGCATCTTCTCCAGATCGGCCAGTTTTTCCGCACAGGCGACATAATCTTCCACACTCGATCCTGAGACATTCACGATCATGTGTGTGTCATAATCCTTTATTTTTGGATAGAGGTGTTCTACAAAATAATCGACCCCCTTATTTTGCAATCCCACCGAATTGAGCATTCCCGAAGGTGTTTCGGCCATCCTTGGGTAATCGTTTCCCTGGCGGGGTTCCAATGTAGTCCCTTTAACAAAGATGCCTCCCAGGCGTCCCAGATCCATGAAATCGGTATATTCCGTCCCGTAACCAAATGTACCCGAGGCAGTCATCACCGGGTTTTTCAGCCTCAAATCTCCTATCTGTACATTTAATTCAGCCATGTGAGTTCCTTTATGTTAAAAACGGGTCCTTCTGTGCAGGCACAAACATTTCCTTTGACGGTCTTCTCAATACAGCAGAGACAGGCTCCAAAGCCACAGGCCATCAGATTCTCAAGAGATGCTTCACAACCAATTCCGCACTCTTGTGCCAAACGTGCCACTGCCACCATCATTGGTTTGGGACCACAGGTATAAATAAAATCATATTTCTTTTGTTGCAGAATTGGGTGTTGGGTCACAAATCCTTTTTCTCCGAGAGATCCATCCTCGGTGGTATAGTAGAGCGTTCCCAGAGGTTCAAAATCGTCGCGCTGAAGGATATCTTTTTCACTACGTCCGCCCAGTAAAAACTCTGGTTCAAAACCCTTCTCCCTCATTCTTTTTCCTAGAAAAAGCAGGGGGGCGGTGCCTACGCCACCGCCTATTAGCAAAAAACTTCCTTTCGTGGTGGGCAGCGTGAAGGAATTACCCAACGGAAAAATCATATTCAGCGTGTCACCGGCCGAAAGAGTCGCAATTTTATCGGTTCCTTCTCCCACACGTTGAACCAGAAGCCAGATTTCATGTTGCTTTTCATCCACAAAATTGATGGAGATGGGCCGCCTCAGAAACACGTGCGGGGAGTTGGGAACCAGAATCTGAACAAATTGCCCCGGAAACATCTCCGGAAGAGGGCTATTGTCGACCGGTGTGACTTTGATAAGGTGGTTCCGGTCATTTAACCGGGTGTTGGAACAAATGGTAAAATCGCGTACTTTCATCAGCTAGCTCTCTTTATGAAGTACAAAAATACATCATAATTTTCAATTAAGCCACCAAAAGTTATCGTGATTCTTTTTCAGGAACAATCCAAAGAAAAACCGATTTACCATCCACAGAAATCTGGTCGTCCGGTTTCCAGTCTCCCATATCGAAAGCGTGAGACACTACCCGGCTACCTGGTTTCATTTCGGCAAGGATCTTTGGCATTAACTTTAGGTTTACATCCGGAAGCAGATAGAGGGTCAATACAGTGGCCTTGCTGAAATCGAAGTCAAACAGGTCCCCCTCATAAAAACTTACCTTGTCTTCTACTCCCGCGGCTAAGGCATTTTCTTTGGCCTCGCTTATTCTTACAGGATTTATATCCACTCCGATACCGATAGCACCATAATCCCTTGAGGCCGCAATAATAATTCTGCCATCCCCGCATCCCAGATCGTAAACCACATCATCCTTGCCAACATTGGCTAAATCCAGCATGCCCTTTACCACCCTGTTCGGTGTCGGAACATAAGGCACATCCAATACAATCTGCTGGGCGTTTGTCTGAAGATAACCCCAGAAGAGAAAGAAAATCAAAAAAGAAATAATTCGTTTCATACAATTCGCATTTTAAGTGGACAAATAAAATAATTCCGACAACTCATGCACTACGCTGATTGCCTGCAGCAAAGGTGATTAACCAGCCAACGAGAAGCAGACCTGCACCCAGGAATGCGCCCAGACCGGTCACAGCAAGGCTCGCATGCAACATGTAGAGACAGGTGGCGATGAACAAAATAGGTAAAACCGGATAGAGCGGTACCTTGAATGGTCTTGCCACATTTTTTCTCTTTACACGCAGCACCAACAGACTGATTCCTGTGCTTAAAAAGAAAAACCAGAATATGGGTGCCGTAAAGTTGACCATCGCTTCAAACCCATCGGGCATGGTGGCGCCAAAGAATACAAGCAACAAGGCAATGGCCCCCTGTGATAGCAGGGAGTTTACTGGTGCCGATTTCTTCCCGTTCCATTTTCCCAAAAAGGAGAGAGGAGAGAAATCTTTTCCCAGAGCGTAACTCGACCTGGCACCTGTAAAGATCGTGGTGTTCAGTGAAGTAATTGCCGAAAGCGTGATCAAGAGACCGATCAGCATGGCTCCCTTCTCTCCAGTGAGCTGCTGCATCATTTCCATACCGACCGCCTCGGAATCTCCGATACCTTCCAGTCCTAATACATTCAGGAAGGAAAGGTTAATCAGCAAATAGGTTCCAGTGATTAACAGGAGGCTGACAATCAGTACCCAGGTCATATTGCCTGATTTCAGCTCGGATGAAACAAAAGCCGCTTCGTTCCATCCACCATAGGTCAGCAGGACAAAAATGACCGCTAGGCTGATCGAGGGCTGAATCGGGACACTATTCGTAACAGTCTCTTTTACTCCTGCGTTGGAAGTGGAAGGCTCAGCAAAAAGGCCTGCTCCGATCAGCATCAGAATACCGGTTATCTGCAGGATGGTTAGCAGTTTCTGTGTACCCGTACCGAATCGAATTCCTAACACATTGATTGATGTGATGATTATTATGATGGATGCGGCGTACAGCGCCGACGAAAAAGCGCCAAGAGAAAGTAGTCTGGAAAGATAATCTCCCGCAATGTATGCCAGCATGGCGATGGATCCTGTTTGAATAACTACAATACGAGCCCAGGCATAGAGAAAGGAGAATCGTTTGCCAAATGCGAGCTTTAGAAAATGGTAATCGCCTCCCGTACTTGGAAAAGCGGCACTAAGTTCAGCGTAACACAGCGCACCAATAAGCGATATAATTCCCCCGACTATCCAGATACCTAAAAAAAAATATTCATTGGGGGAGTTTAACGCAATCACCTGTGGGGAACGGAATATCCCTGCGCCAATCACAATGCCAATAATCAGCATCATTACATCAAATATTCCCAATGTAGGTCTGGGAATATGCGTTCCATCTTCCTTATGTTCATTTCCTCTCATTTGGCTACTGATATTTGTCGTTCGAAAGAAAACGATCGGACAAATATAATAACTCAATGAGACTTCTCTTTGTTTAACAGAAATGAGAAAAAAAATTATTTTATCGTTTCGCTTATTCCTGGTTGAGGATTAAATATCTCAAAAGTGTTGTCGGTATAGTAAATAATTATTTGCGAGATTTTTCTGATCTCAATTTTCGGAGGCTCTACTTGCTTGTATTCAGCATTTTTGGGGGTGAATGCTGTCGGTTTAAACGACGTTTCCTGCCTTTCGTCTACAACAACCGGATCTTCCCTTTGATTTATCATCGTCTGATGAAATAAATCGGGCTCGACAGGCTGATCGTTCCGGTCAACTTCTTTTTTTAACATGCTGCCAGTTCCTTTAAGAAGCCATTCCGGATTGATGTATTGCATTTCATCCAGAATTCTTGTCACCACATCGAGACTGGGATTATTTCTGCCATTCAGAATATGAGAAATTACCGCCCTGTTTATCTGTAATTTGTCGGCAAACCTCGCTGGCGTCAGATTTTCCTTTTCCATGATTACTCTTATTCGATCTTTCATAGCCTGTTGCGTTTCAATGTTCGGAGGGGTATAACTTATGTGACAAAGATAATGATACAAATGTATAAATATTTATTTACAAATGAAAATTGGAGATATTTATATTTGTAAATTACAATTGTGCCAATATCAAATACATTTGTAACTGAAACATATGGAAACTTTAAAAGCACATCTGTATATACAATTAATTCATAATTCAATATTTTAATACATAATACTCATAATTAGATATATGAATAAGCAATAACTAGCGTATTTAACGTTTTATTCAGATGCTCTGCCATCTTCCAAAAAATAAAGGAACTCTTTCTTTATAATATAATTATAAACTGCTGTTATATAGTAATATTCATTAAATAAATATTGATATATTTGAATGTTAAATAGGAAAATATAGTTTTGTTACAGTCCCGATTTATATAAACAATAGTAATATACAATTGTAATATAATCAAATTAAACTTTCAACTCCCTACCCTATTGTTACATTTGTATCTTATTCTGTACGTCTTTTTTGAATAGAAATGTAAATTGTTGAATGTACTGTTTCCTTTTTTTCACCTTGTGTGTTAGTAAAGGAATGAAACTGCTGGATTTTGGAATATTTACCTACATATATACAAATCAACTCAAAAAATTAAATCTGAAAAGGTTTGTTTATTATTATTTTATTGAGAAAGAGATGAATAGATATTATTAATCTTGTTGATATTTTCCAACAGATAATAAAATGTTCCTTGAAATGAACAGGCAGGCTTGCATTGCTGTTTAAAAGATGTCAAGTTTATCTATTTCAAGTAAAAAAACAATATGAAAGCATTATACAGCATCCTCATTTTTATGTTCGTAACCTTGTTGGCTATCGGACAGCAAAAAAATACTACATCCGCTATGAATAACGGAAATGCAAAAGTAAAAACCGGGTCTTTTTCGGTTGGAAGCAAAACGCTGCACGACTTCACCGTGAAAGATATCAACGGGAAGTCATTTGATCTGGCATCACTCAAAGGAAAAAAGGTGCTGGTTGTAAATGTGGCATCAAAATGCGGTCTTACACCCCAGTATGAAGATCTGCAAACCTTATATGAACGCTACGGGGACAGGAACTTCGTGGTGATTGGGTTTCCTGCGAACAACTTCAACAATCAGGAACCGGGTACAAACAGAGAAATAAAAGAATTTTGTACAGCTAACTACGGCGTCACATTCCCGATAATGGACAAGATAAGCGTCAAAGGAAACGATCAGGCACCACTCTATAAATGGCTGACGCAGAAGTCGGAAAACGGCGTGCTCGATCAGGAGGTTACCTGGAACTTTCAAAAGTTCATGGTAGACGAACAAGGTAGGCTGGTAGATGTGGTGTTACCCCGTGAGAGTCCCCTGAGTGAGAAGATTGTGCAGTGGATCACCGGCAGTTAGTGCATTATTCTGTATACCAGCTCCCTGAGTAAGTCACCCTGCGAGACGGATACATTGTCTATTCCCTTCGCACGGGCATCAAACGTGCGAAGGTCGGAGATAATCTCCATCACCTTGTTGGCATTGTAATTCCGCAACCCGGTCAGATAGTCCCGCACAAAGTAGTTCGATCGTAGGTTTAAAGCAGCCATAATGGTTGCTTCATCTTTTCTCGGTAACCAGTAGCACTCCAATAGGTTGCTGAAATAATTAAACAATACAGCTAGGGTTGCCATGATGGGATTATCCTTCGGATTTTTGCCGAAGTATTCTACAATCCGGTTGGCGGTGATGACGTCTTTTCTGATGATGGCGTTCTGCAGTTCAAAAGTATTGTAATCTTTGCTAATGCCCACATTCTTCTCGATCAACCCCGAAGTCACCCGATCAGTGCCTTCCGGCAACGATACCTCGAGCTTCTGCAGCTGTGGAATCAGCTTGCTGATATCGTTCCCCACGTAATCAGCAAGCATACGGGACGATTTCTCATCAATGCCGATCCCTTTGTCTCTGAAGTAAGTCGTAATAAAAGGAGGAATCTGGTTATCGTAGAGTTTCTTTGATTCAAATACAACGCCTGCTTTGTCGATCTGCTTTACCCAGGCTTTGCGTCGATCAACAGTGCCGTGTTTGTAGTTGATGACCAGCAGAGTTGAAAGCATCGGATTTTTCATGTAATGTTCCAGCAGCTCCAGATTATCAAGTTGCTGGGCCTCCTTCACGATGATAAGCTGGTACTCGGCCATCATGGGAAAACGGCGGGCTGCAGAGATGATTGTATTGGTGTCGGAATCCACTCCGTAGAAAGTAAGCAGGTTAAAATCCTTTTCTGTTTCCGTCAGTACCGTCTCTTGGAAAAGTTCTGTCAGGGCATCAATGAAATAGGCTTCCTCGCCCATCAGTAGGTAGACAGGCTTAAAGCGGCGTTGCTCGATGTCGTTTCGTATTGCGTCGTAAGTCAGTTTAGGGGCTGCAGCCATAGGGTATTCACAATTTAATTTTATCGAACCATGTAACCTGGGAAGACTTGGTCCATCGATTTACCAGTCGAACCGGAGATGTTTGATGGTGGAACCGTTGTTCATGATGGAGGAAAGAGACTTGATGCCGATCTTCACATGCTCCTCCACGAAAGTCTCAGTGACATGCTGATCGCTTTTCTCGGTCTTCACCCCGGCAGATATCATCGGCTGATCCGACACCAGCAGCAGTGCACCAGTAGAAATATGATTGGCAAAGCCACAGGTGAAGAGGGTGGCAGTCTCCATATCTACCGCCATCACACGTACCTGGCGCAGGTAGCTTTTGAAGTCATCGTCATACTCCCACACACGGCGATTGGTGGTATAGACCGTCCCAGTCCAGTAGTCCCTTCCAAAATCGCGGATGTTGGAGGAGACAGCACGCAGCAGGCTGAATGCAGGAAGGGAAGGCACCTCCGGCGGGAAGTAGTCGTTCGATGTCCCTTCACCCCGGATGGCTGCGATGGGCAGAATGTAATCGCCCAATTCGCTCCTCGCCTTCAGTCCGCCGCACTTCCCGAGAAATAGTACTGCTGTGGGAGCAACTGCGCTGAGCAAATCCATGACTGTCGCGGCATTGGCGCTACCCATCCCGAAGTTGATGATTGTGATCCCGTTGGAAGAGGCATTGGGCATGTTGGCATCCGCCCCCACGACCGGCACGTTGAAATGATTCGCGAAGATCTCAACATACTTTTGGAAGTTGGTCAGCAGTACGAATTTCGTGAACTCATGCAACGGTCGTTTGGTATACCGGGGGAGCCAGTTCTCCACAATTTCTTGTTTTGTTCTCATAAAAAAGCGTTATTTTTGTGCTGTTGGAGTCCGGTTCTACCCACAAAGATACAATATGTACAGGTTAAATCTCCCCTCATATGATGCAAAAATCCGAAAAAAAAGTATCGGATACGAGATATTTGACCCCCTGCGGCGAAAATATCTGCAACTTACACCCGAGGAGTGGGTACGACAACACTTTGTCCACTATCTGATTGCGGAGAAGGGTTACCCGGCTTCGCTTATCGCCAACGAAGCTTCCCTAAAATTAAACAGCCTCACTCGGCGTTGCGATACGGTGGTGTATAACACACAGCTTCAGCCGGTGATGATTCTGGAATACAAGGAACCTCAAGTAACAATTAATCAGGATGTTTTCGATCAGGTGGCACGCTATAACAGCGTGCTGCGGGTAAAACATGTGGTGGTATCCAACGGCATGCAACACTATTGCTACCGGCTCAACTTCGACGACCTTTCTTATAAATTTCTGAAAGAAATACCGAATTATAATGACCTGTGAAAAGCGAACAGCTTTCTGCAATACGCTGTTTCTGTTTAGAGACAAGCCATTAGAAATCAGTGTCTCGGAAGGAAACTATCAACGGTTAGTAGCTTTCGGCTTCTGATGGAAAATCTGCCGATTTTACGTCATCGATATATTGTCGGACAGCAGACTCAATCTGATCGTAGAGATTGGCATAGCGGCGAAGGAAACGAGGAGAGAAGCCTTTGTTCAGACCGAGCATATCCTGCATCACCAGCACCTGCCCGTCTACATAGGGACCAGCACCGATGCCGATTGTCGGTATTGTCAGCTCCGAGGACACTTTCCGTCCTAGTTCAGCTGGAATTTTCTCCAGCACAATGGCGCAGCAACCTGCTTCCTGTAGCAGGTATGCGTCGTCGAGCAACTTGGCTGCCTCTGCATCATCCTGCGCCCTCACGGCGTAGGTCCCATATTTGTTAATTGATTGTGGCATCAGACCGAGGTGTCCCATGACGGGGATACCGGCACTCAGAATGGCCTGGACGGAGGGCAGTACTTCTTTTCCCCCTTCCAGCTTGAGACAGTCGGCCTGCGTCTCCTTCATCATCTTTACCGCATTGGCTACCGCCTCGTAAGGGTTACCCTGATAACTTCCAAAAGGCATGTCAATCACCACCATGGCCCGCTTCACGCCGTTCATCACCGACTTGCCATGGTAGATCATCTGTTCCACTGTAATGGGCAGTGTGGTAGTGTTTCCTGCCATCACGTTGGAGGCAGAATCTCCCACCAGGATCACGTCCATGCCTGCCTGGTCTATCACAGAAGCCATCGAATAGTCGTAGGCTGTGAGCATGGATATTTTTTCACCCCGCTGCTTCATCTCCAGTAGACGGTGGGTGGTTACTTTTCTTTTGTTATCGGCAGAGAGATACCCTTTTTCTTGTGACATACAGTTTGATCTTATGAGTGGAGTACAAAGGTAATTCTTTTACCGGGAATAAACCAAATCTCACAGATGGAAGGTGCATGAAGCACAGCTGATGCGGCAGGAAATAGATGCAACGAAAACAATTAGAAGAAAAGTTTGTTAGAACTAAATGTCTTTAGAAAAGAGATTGAAATAGGTTTATTAAGGTGTAGTTCTATTTTTCGTAATTAATGATACAAAAGATATTAATAGCAAACCGCGGCGAAATTGCCATACGGGTGATGCGCACATGTAAGGAGATGGGTATACGCACCGTTGCCGTTTATTCGGAGGCCGACCGTACGTCAAAACACGTGTCGTATGCCGACGAAGCAGTGTGTATAGGATTGGCTTCCTCGCAAGATAGTTACTTGAATGCCGATAAAATCATCCAGGCGGCAAAGCAGTTTGCAGCAGATGCCATACATCCTGGTTACGGATTTTTAAGTGAAAATGCCAATTTTGCACGCCGCTGTAAGGAAGAAGGCATCATTTTTATCGGTCCGACGGCTGAAAGCATCGAAGCGATGGGCGATAAGATATCGGCTCGCCTTCAGATGATAAAAGCCAAGGTTCCTGTTGTCCCCGGTACTTCAGAAGATATGAAGCCAAGAGACTTATTTCGCGTGTGCCGCAAAATAGGGTTCCCCGTGATTATTAAAGCCACCGCGGGGGGCGGTGGAAAAGGTATGCGGCTGGTCTACGAGGAAAAGCACTTGCAGGAAGCCTATGACGCTGCTAAATCAGAAGCAAGGGCATCTTTCGGAAATGACTCGGTATACATCGAAAAGTATATCGAATCGCCGCACCATATAGAAATACAGTTTCTGGGGGATAACCATGGAAACGTGATTCACTTGTTCGACCGCGAATGTTCGGTACAGCGTCGTCACCAGAAAATAGTGGAGGAGAGCCCCTCCCCCTTTATCGATGAAAAAACCCGGTTGGCAATGGGTGCCATCGCCGTCAAGGCTGCCAAGTCGATTAACTACGTGGGAGCCGGGACAATTGAGTTCCTGGTGGATGGCGATATGAACTTTTATTTTCTGGAAATGAATACCCGCCTTCAGGTGGAGCACCCCATTACCGAAGAGGTTCTCGGAGTAGATCTGGTCAAAGAGCAGATACATATCGCTAACGGGAAAAGGCTCCGTTTACGCCAGAAGCATCTCCACCAACGGGGGCATGCCATTGAATGCCGCATATGTGCCGAAGATCCCGAAAACAACTTCGCGCCGTCGCCCGGCATCATCCGCCATATCCAAACACCCGAAGGGATCGGGGTACGCGTGGATAGTTTTATTTACGACGGGTACGAGATACCAGTCTATTACGATTCGATGCTTGGCAAGCTGATCGTCTGGGCAACCAGTCGCGTGTATGCGCTGGAACGAATGCGTCGCGTATTATACGAGTATAAGATCACGGGGGTAAAAACCAACATCGACTACCTCCGTCGTATCATGGATACGCGTGATTTCGTGAAAGGAAACTATACCACGCATTTCATCGCGGACAATAGCCAGAAACTGCAAGTAAGTGCCGCGCAAGACAATGAAATAGAAGACATGGCCGTTATCGCTGCCTATATCGACTATATAGTGAACAACAACGATGCGCCCTCGTCGTCACCCACCGACAACTTGCCGATAAGCCGTTGGCGTGCTTTTGGTAAGCAAAAAGGTGTTTTAAGAATATAAGCAATCGAACTTTCGCAAAGTGTATCGCCAATAATCCGATAACGGGTCACTGAATATTGGAAGTCGGGATATTATAATATTAAAGTAGCACAAGCGAAAATAGAATAAGTATGACAACGTATGAAGGCTAAAATAGACAATAGGACATGCGAGGTGGAACTACTTTCCAAAGATGGGAATAAGGTGGAGATCTCTGTGGACGGAAAAATATACGATATCGACGTGGTGATGTCAGAAAGCGGATTCTGCTCAATTATTCACGAGGGTCGCTCGTATAACGCGGAATCGGTACGCCATTCGGAAAGGAAATATACCATCACCACCAATCTCCGCTATTTTGATATCGAGCTCTCGAATCCGCAAAAAAAATACTTGAGAGGGCGTCAAGCGGCAACCGAAGAGGTTCAGGAAACCATTACCTCCCCGATGCCCGGAAAAATCATAAAAATAACGGTGTCCGAAGGAATGGAAGTAAAACAAGGTGATCCGCTTATCGTGGTAGAAGCCATGAAGATGCAAAGCACTTACACGGCAGCACAAAATGCCATTGTAGAGAAGATCCATGTGGAGGAAGGAGACTCCGTGGTCCGTGATCAGTTGCTTATATCATTCAGAACAAATTAAAGAAAAAAGACAATGAGATTACAGGAAATCTACGAGGCATTTGAGGAAAAAAACAAAGCGGCCGAATTGGGTGGCGGAGAGAAAGCAATTGAAAAACAACGACAAGCCGGTAAACAAACTGCCCGCGAGCGGATAGATATTCTTCTGGATGACAATACGTTCGTAGAAATTGATAAATTTGTACTACAGGAAAGCCACAACTATGGAACGCAGGAAAAGCGTATTGCCGGAGACGGCGTCGTTGCTGGTTACGGAAAGATCGAGGGGCGTCTGGTATACGTGTACGCATATGATTTCACGGTGTTTGGGGGCTCTCTTAGCCGCACCAATGCCAATAAAATTGTAAAGGTACAGAAACTGGCACTGAAAAACGGGGCCCCGGTCATCGCGCTGAATGATTCGGGCGGTGCCCGTATCCAGGAAGGGGTGTCCGCGCTCAGCGGTTATTCCGACATTTTTTATCAAAACATCAAATCGTCTGGGGTGGTTCCTCAAATTTCCGCTATTCTAGGCCCCTGTGCCGGTGGTGCCTGCTACTCGCCTGCCCTAACCGATTTCATCTTCATGGTGAAAGACAAGAGCTATATGTTTGTCACAGGCCCCGATGTTGTCAAGACAGTCACCCACGAAGAGTTGACCAAGGAAGAACTGGGCGGGGCCAGCGTCCATGCCACTAAAAGCGGGGTAGCCCATTTTGTGGGTGAGGAAGAAGAAGAGACGTTGATGATGATTCGCGAGTTGCTGAGTTTTCTTCCTTCCAACAATATGGAAGATCCTCCTGTAGTTCCTACTCAAGATAGTATTCATCGTGAATCGCCTGAGCTGCAAACGCTGATACCTGAGGACCCGAATATCCCGTATGATATGAAGAAACTCATCGAAGAGGTGGTCGACGAACATTACTTCTTCGAGATCATGTCGCAATTCGCGCGAAATATCCTGGTGGGTTTCGCCCGATTAGGGGGCCGTTCGGTGGGTATTGTGGCCAATCAACCGGCGTACCTGGCCGGCGTACTCGACATCGACGCGTCGGACAAAGCGGCACGGTTTATCCGCTTCTGCGACTGTTTCGATATACCCGTCGTCACGTTCGAGGATGTACCGGGCTTCCTTCCGGGGCGTGACCAGGAGCACAACGGCATCATCCGTCACGGGGCAAAGATCGTTTTCGCTTACGTGGAAGCAACCATTCCTAAGATAACGCTCATCACGCGCAAGGCCTATGGAGGCGCGTACGTTGTCATGTCGTCCAAGGAGTCGGGGGCCGATGTCAACCTGGCCTACCCGAATGCCGAGATCGCGGTGATGGGAGCGGCAGGCGCGGTAAACATTCTTTATCGTACGTCCGACAAGACAGAGCGTCAAAACGCGCAGAATGAATACAATGAACTGTTTTCAAATCCCTACCGGGCAGCGGAAAAAGGATATATCGATGAGATTATCCTGCCAAAAGATACCCGCTTCAAATTAATCCAGGCACTGGAAATGACGGCCAATAAAACGGAAACCAATCCTCCAAAAAAGCACGGGAACATCCCATTGTAGATGCTCCCGACCCATAATTTATTGAATAAACAAGCTTAAGGTATAAATAGCGAGTATGACTTACTGGTTCCGGAAGTTCATGACTTGCCTTAAAATTTATATCCCAGCGTGACGAGTCCCCTGAATGAACTGTTTTTCAGTTCAAATGGACTGGCATCAATCACCAGGTCATTCCTGTTCTCGGTCCATAGGTTGGGGAAAGGATAAAGATCGTCGGTTTGTGTTTTGTAGACCAACGCAAAATCGAGGAAAAAATTCCTATTAAAGCGGTAGCCAACTCCTCCTGTGAAGTAATTCGTGTCACCTTCCATCCGGTAGATGGTGTTAGAGCCTGAGACGGCTGCATCACCGCTTTCCCTGAAAGTTGTTTCATAGGGATTTTGCATCCATGCATAACCCAGCCGACCCGAGAACTGCGGGGTGAAGCGGTATTCCATTCCCGCCTTCACGGTAGATGCAGGCCGGAAATCCATCGAAATATATTCGTTGTCGATGTCGAACCAGTTAGGATCATCGGAGGATCCGGAGGGTATTTCCAGCTTCATCTGGCTGTAGTCCACCAGTTCATAGTCCATGCTGGCGATAAAATTGGTTCCGAATACACCGGCTATACTGGCGACAAACTTTCCGGGCGTCTTCAGATCGTAGTCGTTGGTAAAAACAGCCGAGTAGGTTTGCCCCGGTTCATAATCAGGATCTGTCACATATGCTCCCATATTATCGTCAATCTGAGCCTCGTAGGTCTCTGTTAATGCATACAAGGTGGGTGTGTGATAAGCTATACCCAGCCGCAGGAAATGCACAGGCCGATAGATGGCTCCCAACTTGGCACTCACGCCCGCACCGCTGGTGGTAACCCAGTTGGTGAGTGTATAGCCCCCGTCGTCAAAATCTTCCAGATAATCCGATTCGAGACTGTAGGATATATCCTTGATGGAGAGAGAGATTCCCAGGTTCAGTACATTGTTGACGGTGGTACCCACCGTAAAATCGTAATTATCGATGTGCCCTCGTTCCTTTGTCCTGATCTCACCAACTGCATTCTGTCCAAAAGTATTGATCGGGTCATATCTTTCTCCGTCATTGACCGGGTTGATCAGGTAGGAATTGTATCCCAGCACCGACAGCCAGGGTTGCGTGATAAAAGGATCGGGCAGGTTGTCCCCCATTTCCAGTTTCGCCGGATCCACGCCGGCACTTCTGTCGGCTATATAATCGATCATGGTGCTGGCAGCCGGTCCTGCAGCGGAAATGGTTTTGTCGAACGACTTCAGTCGGTTGTAGGAAAAACCGAAATTCACGAGCGGGAAGACATCGTTTCTCATGGGAAAGTAGCCCACAAAACCGAGGTTGTCCATGTCGAAACGGGTCTTGTGTGCATCCGCGCTTCCTGAACTCGATCGCTCCTGCGAAAGGTTGAGTGTGCCCACGACTTCTGAACTGCGATAAACAGCAATACCGGCAGGATTGATGGAGATTGCCGTTTGATCTCCCCCTAGTGCACCAAAAGCGCCTCCCATGGACATGGAGCGAGCAGTACCGTGAAGATCTTCGCGTGAAAAACGCAATGCATCCACTTCTGACTGTGCAAAAAGTGCGCCCGACAAAATGAGTAACGTGGAAAGTAGATATGTGAATTTTTTCATCATCTTATTTGTATTAAGTGAGTATGAGAAAAGACTGCCCCCTGCAAGCGATCACCTGCTTGCATGAGACAGTCCTGGTTATTTCTTTTATCTGCGGCTGCCACTTGAGCGCCCGCTACTTCCGGAGCTTGAACTCGAACTTCTGCTGCTTCCAGACGACGACCCACTCGAAGAGGATGAACTACGGCTGGGAGACGAGTAAGTACTGGAGCTGGAGCTGGAGCTTCTGCTTGGCGTGGAGTATGTATTGCTGCTTTGGCTGGAAGTTGAGCCCCTTTGATAGGTTGAGCTGCTGCGCGTGGGTGAAGTAGTGGTGCTTCGCTGATAGGTGTTTCCACTGCTGCGTGAAGGAGAAGTACTACGCTGATAAGTAGAACTATTCCTTGTGGCAGGTGTGGTAGTCCTGTTGATAGAGCTTGAACGGCTTGTGCTAGTCGAACGATCAATTGCGCGTCCTGTTCTGGAGTCGAATGCTCTTCCCGAATTATCGATGATTCTTGTTCTCGACGTGGAGGTAGCACTCCTGCCGGACACGGCACTTCTCGTACCGCTTGTGGCTGTCCTGCCTGACACAGCGCTGCGTGTGTTGGCTGTTCTACCCGATAAACCACTGCGTGAAGCAGATGCGGTAGATGATCTACCAGAAAGCCTGGCTGCAGATGAGCTCCTGCTTGCTGAACTTGTCCTGTACGTGCCCGAACTTCTGCCCGATCGGTTGTGGGTTAAGCTGCTGTAGTATCCGTCATGGAAACCGTGGTGATAACCACCGCCATATCCGTATCCACCGTATCCACCGTATCCATAGTACCAAGGATCATACCATCCTCCGTAGGACCAGGGTGAGTACCAGCTACTGTAATACCAGGGGTTCCTCATGCCATACCAACCACCGTACCCATAAAACCAGGGATCATACCAGCGACTGTAGGACCAGGGGCTGTAATAACCCCCGTAGAACCAGGGATCATACCAACTATCATACCAGGGATAGTAGGCAGATCCCCACCCCATTCCGTAGTAGATGTTGGTGTTCCAGCCACGATTATTGTAATCATCATAAAGCTCATCGTCCACGTAGACAATCACTTCTTCAGCACCCGTAATTTTGATGCTTGACTCGGGATCGTGAAAACGTACAATCCGGTCGGTATACTGATATTCGGTATAATCCACCGCGCTGTCGGCATCAACCTGTTCAGTTGGGAGGACATCTTTGTTGTTTCGACGGTTGTACTCATCCACATCTCTATCACGGGCAGTCACTGCCATGGTGGATGCATCACCTTGTACAATGACTACTTTTTTCTTTGGTGGCTCCTGTTGTTTTTTCTGGACCCGCACTGGTTCACCGCTCGTCGGATCGGCATATATATCATCCCATTCCTGAGCGAAACCGAAGAGAGGCACCGCTGTCAGCAAAACGGCCAATAACATTTTATTCGTTTTCATAGTTTCTCCCCCTTATTATGTTCGTATCAATTTTTTATTCAATCACTTTGCATAACACTATGACACTTCTTTTTGGTGATAGTTTAATGAGAAAAATATTTTTTTCACTAAAAGATACCCTTTGTTGAAATGACGTACTTTTTCACAAAACGTTGCGCTTGCTTTAGTTAAAAAAATGGAACGCTGGAGATCACTTTCCTATTCCTATTTCAGAGTGTAAGCTCCTGTCCGTCGTATGCAAACATCACATGAGACGGCAGTTCTCTTTGAATCTCCTCATGCAGCCCCATTTCGTGGCTCATGTGGGTAAAAAAGGCCCTTTTGGGTCCGATGATATCCACCACCTCCAATGCCTGCTGCAACGTTTGGTGTGAGATATGTTCTTTTCTTCTGAGTGCGCTGATGACCAGGGTGTCCACGTTTTTTAGTTTCTCCCACTCTCTCTCTGGAATGGTTTTCACATCGGTCAGATAGACAAAATCACCAATCCGGTATCCTAAAATAGGTAGCTTATAGTGCATCACGCGAATGGGTATTACCTCTACCGTATCGACAAAGAAAGAGTTTATTTCGTTGATTCTCCGGATGGTGATATCCGGCACACCTCCGTAACGGATTGGGCCGAAACAATAGGGCATGCGTTCACGGATAACCTGTTCCAGCTTTTCTTCCATGAAGAGTTCAACAGAACCAAATGCCGAAAAAGGACGCAAGTCGTCTATACCTCCGGTATGATCGTAGTGCCCATGCGTAAGCAACACCCCATCGATCTTCACAAAAGGAAGTGACATCATTTGCTGTCGGAAATCGGGCGTACAATCTATCAGGAGTACCTTTCCCTCCACTTCGATTCTGACGGATGCCCGCAACCGCTTGTCACGTGCATCACTGGAACAACACACCGCGCAGCGGCATCCTATTTGCGGTACTCCCGTGGATGTTCCAGTGCCCAAAAATTGTACTTTCATCATCTGCCAAACTGAAAAAAAGCTGCCTCATTTTCTATAACGGGCAGCTTTATCGTCTCGTGAAATGAGCTGTTGGATCTCAATATTGTCTCTCCAGAATCCAGAGGTCGTTGAAAGGCACACCATACGTTCTTCTCAGGTAATCGGTATTGCCTTTGGCAGCATATGTGCTGTAAATTTCCTCTCTTTTTGCGGCAGCCTGTTGTTTATCGTCGTAGCTGGCCACAATAACCCGGTACATACCCTGTTCATTTTGGGCGAGAATCACTTGATGTCCTTCGTTGGTCATCCGTTCTTTCAGGGATTCTGCGTTGAGCTTTACACTCAAAGAGGCGATCACCACGCTGTATCTCTTCAACCCGGCTGCATCGTTCGCATAAACCGGCTCAACCTTTTCTTTTCTCACCGACACCTCAACCGGGGGAAGCGGACTGGCATCTTTCACCACTGTGGTGGGCTGAGAAGCTGTTTGTTGCATTTCTCTTTCCTTAGCGGCTTCATAGACCTGCTTGTATGCACTTTGTTTGGGCTTACAGGATGTACCCAAAACCATCAAGGCAGCCAAAATCAATGCGTAATGGAATCTTTTCATTTATTTTCAGTATTAATTGTTTGTTTCTCTTCCCGAATGCAAAAAGCTCTTGCAAAGATAATAAAGAAGGCGTTGTTTGCACGTTTGGAGATGTGAAAATAAATTAAATGGAGCCTTTGAAAAGCACCATTTAGTGGTTTATCAGAAATATTGCATGAATCAATTGTTGTGAAGTACAATCTCTCCCCTGTCTACGACCTCTCCTGCTTTTACTTCAATATCATAAATCAGGGTATCTCTGTAATTTGTTGTTGTGTCAGCGAAAACGGTCAGATCCCACAATCCCGGATTCAGGCCCGGGAAAAGGAACGTTCCGTCATCCTCCGGAAGCGATATCAATGTGTCTCCACTTTGGATAATTTGAACGTAACTCACCCCAGCCGATTGGGTTCTTGCTGGCAAAGCTTTTCCTTTAATTGAACCGCCGAAGGCATCAGCATAAGTACGAATAACGGGCTTCAGGCTATAAGTGCCATTACCCTTTCTGACAACCGATCGGGCTGCATCAAAATCGATGACAAAGCTGTACGCCAAATCGGGGAGCAGTGTTTGGTGAAGATTAAATTTAAGACCGCTTGACTGGGCCGATGGAGTTTGTAGAATATGCGGCACCCCATCGATTACGACGTTACTTTCATCACCGAGTAACAATCTGACCTGACTTATTTTTCCTGCAGGGATGTCGCCGTTCGCTAGTAGAATTGTTTTCCCGTTTCTCAAGTCCAGCAGGTTATATAATCCAGGATTGGGCACATCCAGCTCAATCCAGGTCACTTCACTTGAGTCCTCATCGCTTTCATCTTCCTCCGCAAATTCATCGGCAATGCCAACACTTATTCCACGGACATCAATATTTACCTCTTCATACGCTAAAGCGGGAGCATCTGTCAATTTAAATTGAATCGTTGCTTTCCCCTCCGTCAGTTTATCATCTTCATTCGTGCAACTCACAACACTCCATAACATCAACATTGCAGCCATTGTTAGAAAACTGTTTTTCAAAAATCCTTTTTTCATAAGTCTCTTTTTTAAATTAAAGTTTGGTTGAAGGAAAAACATACCATGTTTCACCGCCTTTTTAAACAAGCAAGTGCGGTCCGGAAGTTCAGACACTTACGTTAAATAAATGGAAGAAGTATGAAAGGATGAATATCTTCTGTAGCGTGTAAACCGTTATTTTGGCAACAGGGTGATCGGTTTGGGGAGAATTTCTTTCAATTGTCCATCCTCTATTGTTTCAGTAAAAAGGGTATCCCGATAGCCTGCCTCCGGTGAAGTCAGCAGATACACCTCCCATGGACCGGGATTCAGGCCGGTGAACATGAACATGCCATCGGCTTCGGGGAGGGTTATCAAGGTATCTGTCTCCTGCACGATCGCGACAAAAGAAACAACCTCCACGGGAGCCACGTAACCGCGCAGCTTACCACCAAATGTCTCCGCAAAAGCTCTCGCTACGGGATACAGGAAGTAGTTCCCGTTTGATTCACGCACCGAATGGGTTACATTCACATCGATGACGATGCTGGAAATGATGTGAGAGGAAAGCAACAAATTTACATTGTCGATGACAATACCCTCGGCTATTTCTGGTGGAATGTTCAATGGAATATTGTTGGCGCCTACGGGAACAAAATAGCTGTTTATTCCGGGAATCAGTTTTACCTGTTCTATTCTTTTCCCTGCGGGGAAATACTGGTCCACCAGGTCAACGGTTTTTCCGTTCCTCAGTGCCAGCAGGTTATATTTACCCCCCTCAAACGCAAGGGGCACCCATTCGCCCTCATTCGTGACGGTGTCGGTGGCATACACCTCAATCGCCTTGATGTCGAAATTAAGCTCTTTGACCACCGGTGAAGCCGAATCGGTGAGTTTGATCCGCAGGCGGGCTGCATTTTCAGAGATATCCTCGTCACCACACGCAACAAGGGAAAGCATTATTGTGCTCACAACGACCATATATCGAACTAACGGGTGCGCCATACTATCATTTTTTTAACTGTGGAACAGGCAAATGCCCTTTCATCGCCGACAAAGTTACATATTTTCCGAAACAAAATGTCGTTAATTTCCGTTATACATAACATTCATTGCTTGACACCTATCGCTTTGTAAAAATGAAAAAAACAAACATCACTTTTTTCCTGATCTCGTTGAGTTCGCTTCTTTTTATCTCGTGCAACCAACAGGGAAACCAACGTAATACGACAAACCAATCTGGTCCCGCAGCAGACAGTGTGCTCAATAACAAAGTCGACAATCTATCTGCTACTGATTTGCATGAGCTACTGATGCTTTCTTTTGATGAGGACTGGATGGAGAGAGAATCGGACCCCGATCTTTATCCTGACTATTACGGAGGTTCATTCATAGACAATAGCGGCACATTCGTGGTTGCTGTCACCGGAGCACCAGAGCAATACCGCAAACAGCTGATAGCCGTGCTTGGTACCGACAACTTCCGAGTGGAGAGAGTACAATATTCATACAAGCAGATGATGCAGGTAATGGATCGGATCGATGCATTTTTGGTCGATCCTGCCATTCCAGATAACCACCCTGTGATGTCCCACTTTGCCGGAGCCTATCCCGATGTGATGGTAAACAAGGTCAAAGTAATGCTCACCGAAGTAAACCAGGAGGTGATCAACGCCTTTATGAAAGATATATCCAATTCCCCCATGGTTGTTTTTGAACACGGAGAGATACCCGAGTTGTTCTGACACAACTGGGTACCTTTTTATTCTCCTCATGTTTCTGTTTTATTCTGATATGCCTGGCATGCACAGACAGGAGACCAGATTGCGGTCACCATATGCGTTGTCTACACGGGCTACATTTACCCAGAACTTGTTTTCCGCAACAAAAGGCAACGGATATGCAGCCTTTTTGCGTGAGTAGGCATGATTCCATTCGTCGGCTGTCACCTCATATTGAGGATGCGGTGCATTCACCAATACGTTATCTTCGGCTGTATATTCACCACGCGATACTTCAATAATCTCTTCATGAATCTGGTTCATCGTGTCCACAAACCGGTTCAATTCCGACAGACTTTCGCTCTCAGTGGGTTCAACCATCAGTGTGCCATGAACAGGGAATGACAGCGTGGGTGCATGATATCCATAATCGATCAGTCGTTTCGCTATATCTGTTTCGGTGATACCCGACACCTCTTTCAGGCCCCGGCAATCGAGTATCAGCTCATGGCCCACCCTTCCGTTGGTGCCCCGGTAGACAATGCCGTAAGAATCATGCAGCTTTTCGGCCAGGTAATTGGCACTGAGAATAGCCGCTGCAGTAGCCTCTTTCAAACCTTCGGCCCCCATCATCCGAATATAGGCGTAGGTGATCTCCAGTACGCCGGCACTGCCGTAAGCCGCTGCAGAAACGGTGTTTTTGTCAGATTCCATCGTTACGGGATGACCGGGGAGGAAGGAAGCCAGATGTTCCGCCACGCAGATGGGGCCCACGCCGGGTCCACCGCCTCCGTGCGGGATAGCAAATGTTTTGTGCAGATTCAGATGGCATACGTCGGCACCAATGGTGCCGGGGTTGGTGTATCCCACCTGCGCATTCATATTGGCACCATCCATGTAAACCTGTCCACCAGCTTCGTGTATGAGCCGGCACATCTCTTTGATCTCTGTCTCGAAGATGCCATGAGTGGAAGGATAGGTAATCATATACGCAGCCAGATTGTCAGCATGTTGCGCTACCTTGCTGCGAAAATCATCCATGTCGACATTTCCTTTGGCGTCACTGGCAACTGTTACCGGGGTGAAGCCTGCCTGTGCGGCGCTGGCGGGATTGGTGCCATGTGCCGATGCCGGGATAAGCACCACCTTGCGATGTGCTTCGCCCTTGCTTTCAAGATAAGCCCCTATGGTAATCAGCCCGGTATACTCACCTGCTGCTCCGGAATTGGGTTGTAGGCTGGTAGCCGCAAAGCCGGTAATTTCAGCCAACATCTCTTCCAGCTCATCAATCATCTGACGGTAACCCACAGCCTGTTCTTCCGGAACAAAAGGGTGCATACGTTGCAAGCCAGGCATTCCCAGGGGCAGCAGCTCCGATGCTGCATTCAGCTTCATCGTGCAGGAGCCGAGGGAAATCATGGAATGAGCCAGCGATATATCTTTTCGTTCCAGTCGCTTGATGTAGCGCATCAATTCTGTTTCGGTGTGATAAAGATGAAAAGTGGGATGAGCAAGGAAATCTGTTTTGCGTAGCTGCGACTCCTTCAAGGAGATCTTCTCAGGGAGGTCATCAATCAGGAACACCTTGGAACTTCCGGCAGCCATGGCGAAAACGGCTAGTAGTTCATGCACACGGTAGTTATTGGTGGTTTCATCGATACTGATGCCGATCTCACCACTTGGGTAATACCGCAAGTTGATGGAGCGCATCTCTGCATTTTCCCGAATATCCTGCACAGTGATCCCCTCCGGCAGCGCCACCTTCAGTGTATCAAAGAAACTCTTGTTCAATTGCTTGAATCCCATCTCCTTTAACTCTTCACTCACATGTGATGCAATTGCGTGGATGCGGCGGGCAATCTCTTTCAAACCTTCAGGGCCGTGGTAAACGGCATAAAACGACGACATGGTTGCCAGCAATGCCTGCGCCGTACAAATGTTGGAGGTAGCTTTCTCTCTCTTGATATGTTGTTCGCGTGTCTGCAGGGCCATGCGGTATGCTTCCCGACCCTGTGCATCTTTCGAGATGCCGATGATGCGTCCTGGCATGGAACGCTTGTACTCTTCCTTTGTCGCGAAAAAGGCAGCGGAGGGTCCACCATAGAACATGGGAATACCAAAACGCTGACTGCTTCCAAAAGCAATATCGGCCCCCCATTCACCGGGAGGAGTGAGCAATACCAGCGCCATTAAATCGGTTGCCACGGCCACCTTGCAATCAGCTTCGTGTGCTTTTTTAACCAATTCCCGATAATCTTCCACACTTCCCTCCCCATCGGGGTATTGCAGGATCATTCCAAATAAAGGTCGATCGAAAGTAAGACTTCTCCAATCCCCTGTAACTATCTCGATTCCTGTATAATGCATACGCGTCTTCAAAACCGATAGTGTTTGCGGAAAAATCCGTTCATCGACAAATAGCGTTTCCACTTTTTCCTTTACCTGCTCACGACTGCGTAACCCATGCATCATGGTAGCAGCTTCGGCTGCGGCAGTAGCTTCATCGAGCAGGGAGCAGTTGGCCAGTGGCAACGCTGTCAACTCGCTCACCATGGTCTGGAAGTTGAGCAATGCTTCGAGCCGCCCCTGCGATATCTCTGCCTGATAGGGTGTGTATGAAGTATACCAGACCGGATTCTCGAATACATTGCGGTAAATGGCTGCAGGGGTGATGGTGTCATACCAGCCCATCCCTATGTAGGAGGCAAACAGCTTGTTTTGCGAAGCTATCTGGGCGATCTCTTCTGCATATTCCTGTTCCGACAGGGCTGACGGAAGCGACAAGGGTGCCGACAGGCGAATATCTGCAGGAATGGTTTGATCGATGAGTTCCTCTATTGATTGAATCCCAAGGGACTTGAGCATGATCTTTTTGTCGGCTTCAGAGAGACCGATGTGACGATTTTTAAACTGTTCCATTTTCAACATAATGAACGATATGATTATTTTTGATCTTCTGCTTACTACATTACTCCAACAAAAGGATTGTATTTTTTCTCCTGTCCGATGGTGGTAGTAGGGCCATGGCCGGGATAAACCTTGGTTTCTGCGGGCATAGCGAAGAGTTTTTTTTGAATTCCCGTGACCAATGTCTCGTAATCTCCACCTGCCAGGTCGGTCCGTCCTACGCCGGAGCGGAAAAGAACATCCCCACTGATCAGCACTCCTTCCGCCTCGTGGTAAAAGACCACGCTACCAGGTGAATGCCCCGGCACATGGAACACCTTAAGCAGCTGATTGCCAAACGCAATCTGATCCCCCTCCTGCAGATAATGTCCAATGATTGGCTTATAATCGACGTTGGTGCGGGGAAAACCAAATAGCTGCAACTGATCCGGAATATTTTCCAGCAGGAATTCATCATCCCGGTGAGAAGCGAATGTCACGCCAAAATGCGAAACCAACATGTTAACACCGAAGAGGTGATCGAAATGCAAATGGGTGTTGATAAGCTGCTTCACCACAAGATCGTTATCGAGGATGTAATGGAGCAAAAGTTCTTTCTCATCGGCATAAAAGCAGGCAGCATCAATCACTACACACTCTTTTGTCTCGTCGGAGAGTACATAGGTGTTCACACCCAACGGGTTGAATTCGAATGTCTTAATTTTCATTGAAAGAGTCGGGTTACGATTATTTTTTTCTCCATCCGCCAGCGGATTGGTAGGACAAAAATAACACTTTCTTTTGTAATTATCGGGACTCGCAACAGCATAATGAGATTAACTCAGGGATACATAGACCAATTTTTTGGTATGAAAAAAAGGTTCGGGAAAATAAGCCGAGAGCTCGATCTCATCTGCCATCCGCCTAAAGGGTTGAATTTCTGCGGTCAGATCACCTCCTTTGAGACAGATAAGACCGTTGGGAATTGCGTTCAGCTGGTCTGCTGCAATATTCTTCCGGGTAACCCGGACGAGGTCGGGTAAAGGCATGACCGCCCTGCTTACAATAAAATGAAATTTTCGTTTTTCTTCCTCCACGCGTGCGTGTATCACCTCCACGTTAGAGAGATCGATTTCTTTTGCCACAGCCTCTGCCACCTTGATCTTTTTCCCGATGCTATCGAGTAGCAGAAAATGTACATCGGGAAAAAAAATAGCCAGCGGGATACCCGGGAACCCTCCACCTGTACCCACATCCATGATACGGGTACCAGGAGTGAAAGAGATGTACTTTGCGATGGAAAGGGAATGAAGCAGGTGATGTTGCGTCAGATTGCCGATATCTTTCCGGGAGATCACATTGATCTTTGCATTCCAATCTTCATACAGTCCCTGCAGTGCCTCAAACTGTTGCTGCTGCTTCACGGTAAGAGCAGGAAAATAAGTTTTGATTTCTTTCACTATAAATTGGCCAGTTTATATGCCACGCTGTTTTCTCTCAAAAGTGAGCGGATGGCGGCATAGGGAATAAATACCTGAGGGGCATCGAGCTGATATGCAGAGTAGTCTCCCTTGTTATACGTATAAATGATTCCCTTGTCATTCAACAAAAAATTGCGATTGGGTACGATCTCCTGCACACCGAAGAAGCCAAGTTCTTCAAGCTCCGAAATTGTTTTTACGCCATGCTGTTCCAGCAGCGATGTGATAATCAAACCTTGCAAAGCCGTATCGTATCCTGGATTGAAGATGTCGTTCTCGGTTACCTGGCTGCCATTTTTCACATTGATCACGTAGTTCCGGTACGAATCGTACGAGATCGCTCCACCCTTATTGTTAGATTGTTTCACCTGAAAAGCTATCAATCCGTACTGGTTGTACACCACAGAGTCGGATAGGCTCTCATAATAAGAGTAAAATTGCTCTTTCAGGGTATGTTCACTGTCGGCGATTTCCTCTTCAGAAAGCAGCGCATTGAGCTCCATGATATCGCTGGTGCTTTCTTTATATGCAGCGGCATCTTTGCGGTAGTTCTCGACGAAACTCTTCACGTAACCATTCACAGCTTGAGTTGCCAACAGTGACTGATAGGAAGTACCGAATGTATGTTTCACGAAGGAGCGCTGCAACGTGTCCACGTTCACTCG
Source organism: Proteiniphilum sp. UBA5267 (assembly GCA_002411515.1). Classification (GTDB taxonomy): domain Bacteria; phylum Bacteroidota; class Bacteroidia; order Bacteroidales; family Dysgonomonadaceae; genus Proteiniphilum. Next base: position 79,745 of record DHTF01000107.1, read on the forward strand.
TGAACTGCTTACCGGATAAACAAACACCACCTGCACGTCACAATACGGTTTGGTACTGTCTTCATCCAGATGGTATCTTTCGTGCACCCTTATGGTATCGAAGTCGACATGGTTATCCGCCCGAAATGCGCTGCTTGTTGCGTTGTTACAGGCACTGAACAGCAGCGCAGAAACGAGCAGCAAATGAAATGTTTTTACCTTTATTCCCTTCATAAATGCACCCATAAAGTACAAAAATACACATTTTCCCGGGAGATCAGTTCAACAGAGGTAAAAAACCCCATAAAAAAAGAGGGAATCAATCCACCTAATACGTGTGCCCGTCGTTTTCCAGGTCGTCCAATCGCAGTTTCTTTTTCTCCAAAGCCCCCCAGGCATAGATGATATATGCCACAACCACGGGCACAAAAAGAGAAACCACGGCCATGGCTGAAAGGGTGAATTCACTCGATGCCGAATTTGCCAGGGTGAGCGAACTCTGTAAGTCGACCGAAGAAGGATAATAAGCTGTGTTGTTGAAGCCGGTGATCAGCAGCAACATGGTCACAACGACAACGGTACCGGCACCTGCAAACCAGATTCCTTTTTTGAAATGTGCAAGGAATGCTGTCCGCAAAATTCCGTATAAGACGGCAATCACACCCACGACAAAGAGGGCGGCGACCAGGGGCATGTCGATGAAATTTTGCAGATATTTCATCTCCTCCAACGAAACAACCCGGGTGACAGGATCCACGGCATAACCCTTTTCGAGCAGCGTCCAGACCAGAAAAATCAGGAAAAACAAGAGGAAGGGTACACCATTGTAAAGGACAAACTTGCGCGATCGTTTCTCCAGCACTTCATGATCGAGCCTATTCACGAAGAAAAGGCTTGCCAGGGTGCGGGCCAGAAACAATACGGCGAAGCCCATGCATAGATTGCGCAGGTTGGCAAATGATTCCAGTCCGTGGAGCGGATTTTGCCATTGACTGATGACGAAGCCCGATGTACCCAGACCGGCAATATTCCCTTTACCCACGGAAAACTCAGAACCAGTAAAGAAGGTACCTACCAGCACTCCCAGTAGAAAAGTGCCCAGCACGCCATTCAGGAAAAGAAACATCCGATAGACCTTCGGACCAAATATGTTCCCCGGCTTCGACTGAAATTCATACGAAACAGCTTGCAGCACAAAACAAAAAAGCAGGATCATCCAGGCCCAGTAAGCTCCTCCGAAGCTGGTGGAGTAAAACAGCGGAAAAGAGGCAAAAAAAGCACCCCCAAATACCACCAGTGTGGTGAAGGTATACTCCCATTTTCGTCCCAGGGCGTTAATCAGCAGTCGCTTTTCTCCTTCCACTTTCGAAAGAGAGCCAAGCATCGACTGTCCTCCTTGTACAAAAAGCAGAAATACAAGCAATCCACCCAGGAGTGACATGATAAACCACCAGTATTGTTGTAAAAATTCATATGTAATCATTGTATACTTTTTTAACTGTGCAACATTTTTATTGTATGTGATCCTCCTGTTGAAAATCCCGTACTGGTCCTTTTTTGATCTGCTTCACCATGATGGTCACCTCAGCGATAAGCAAACCGGTGAACACCAGCGTAAACATAACAAATGTAGCGGTGATATTGCCTGCCGACACGGCAGAAGCAGCAACATCCACCGGTAGTATATCCTGAATGGTCCATGGCTGCCGGCCCACCTCAGCCACGATCCATCCCAGCTGACTGGCGATAAAGGAGAGTGGGATCGTCCACAGTGCTACATATTGCAGCCACCGTGTGTTTCTCATATCTCTCTTATAGAGATAGAAAAGCAACACCAAAAAGAAAAGGATAAAGAACATCCCGATCATCACCATCAGGTGAAAACTGTAAAAGGTCAGGGGTACATTGGGAATCAGATCCTCACCTGTTTCGAGGTAGCCATATCCATAATGGGCATAGTTTTCTTCGAGAACAAGTTCGTGATTGGCTGCATCGGTTGAGCGTCCCTCCTCCACGGCAACCCGGTAATCGGCCAGTGCCTGAATGGCTTTCTGTCCACGTGCTTTGCGCTCCTCAAAAGAGAGAGCGATGGTTCCGTCAGGGAGTCTGTAGCCTCCTTCAATGATATCCCTTATCCCGGGAACAAAAGCGTTCATGTCGCGATAGCCCAAAAGAGACAGGAGTTTGGGTATTTCCACCTTGGCAATGTAGGGATCCACATCGTCGTTGTAAGAGACCTTGTCGGTATTTAGCAGGCCAATAGCTACCAAGCCTGCACCTTCACTGCCCTCATACAATCCTTCCATGGCAGCCAGCTTCATCGGTTGCTTTTGTGCAACCTGATAAGCAGAGCCATCGCCGGTGGTGGCAAGCAACATGAAGGAGACGAGTCCCACAACCGATGAAATCCAGAGACCGCGAATGGCAAAATCAGTATCCCTCTTTTTCAGGAGATACCAGGCCGACACCCCTGCAACAAAGGAGGCACCCACGGCAAAGCAAGAGAAAACGGCGTGTAGAAATTTATTGTAAGCTACAGGCGAGAGCACCACTGCCCAGAAATCGACCATCTCATTGCGCACCGTGTCCGGATTAAATGCCATGCCAATAGGATACTGCATCCAGGCATTGGCAACCAGAATCCAGAAGGCAGAGAGGGTGGCTCCCACGAAAACAAGCCAGGTGGCGACCAGGTGTGCCCTGCGGCTGACCCTGCCCCATCCAAAGAACATCACCGTGATAAAAGTTGCTTCCAGAAAAAAGGCGATGATGCCTTCTATGGCAAGGGGGGCGCCGAAAATGTCACCCACGAACCAGCTGTAATTCGACCAGTTTGTGCCAAACTGGAACTCCAGTATAATGCCGGTGGCTACGCCAATGGCGAAATTAATGCCGAAAATCTTTTGCCAGAATTTGGTTGTATGCTTCCACTTCTCGTTACCTGTTTTTACATAGAAACTCTCCATGATGGCCATGATGAGTCCCAAGCCAATGGTGAGCGGTACAAATATCCAGTGATAGCCGGCAGTGAGCGCAAACTGTGCCCTTGCCCAATTTACTGCAGTGATACTTAATAAATCCATATATTATTCAGATTAATCGTGTTGCTTTCAAGCCTGTCCTATCTTCCCAATGGGAGGCAGGAAGCCCGCCTCGTTTTGTACGCGGATGGGCCCGTTTTGCTGTTCAAACTTCTCTATGTTCTCTTTTAAGGCCATAAACAATCGTTTGGTATGTTCCGGCGTAAGAATGATTCTTGATTTAACTTTTGCCTTGGGGATACCCGGTACGATGCGAATGAAATCGACGACAAACTCGGAGGTTGAATGTGAAATGACGGCCAGATTGGAGTACACACCCTGCGCTATCTCTTCACTCAACTCTATCTGGATTTCGTTTTCCTGATTGAATTTTTCCATTGTAGTATAGTAAACTGTGAATTTAATGCTATTTATAAAAGTTATAAATAGTAAAGAACAAAGAAAATTAAATTTTCCTTATCTGCAAAGGAAAATGAGGATATACTTGAAATTTTTTATTTCCATTCTTTATAAGATAAGCCAAGCGAATCGGCCACCCCCTTGAATACCACATCTCCCTTTACAATGTTGAGACCTTGTTTCAGATCGGGATAAGCCCGACAGGCAGCCTCCCATCCATTTTCAGCCAGCATGAGCACATAAGGCATGGTCGCGTTGGTAAGGGCACGGGTTGAGGTGATCGGCACCGCACCAGGAATGTTGGCCACACAATAATGTATGATTTCATCCACTACATATGTGGGATGAGCATGGGTGGTAGGATGGGTTGTTTCGAAACAACCTCCCTGGTCGACTGATACATCGATTATTACGGTTCCGGGTGTCATCTCCTTCAACATCTCCCGTGTCACTAGGTGCGGCGCTTTCATGCCCACCTGCAGGGTGGCCCCGATGACCAGATCGGCAGTTTTTACCAAATCAGCGATCGCAAACTTGGTGGAATAAACCGTCTCCACGTTGGCGGGCATCACCTCAGCCAGATAGCGAAGCCGGTTCAAGTTGATATCCAGTATCTTCACATGAGCACCCAGCCCCGAAGCCATCAGCGCAGCATTTGATCCCACCACACCCGCACCAATAATGATTACCTCGGCAGGTTTCACACCCGGAACACCACCCAGCAGGACCCCTTTTCCTCCTTGGGGCTTTTCAAGATATTTGGCGCCCTGTTGGACGGATAACCGTCCGGCTACTTCGCTCATGGGGGTCAGCAGAGGCAAAACACCATGCTTGTCCATCACCGTTTCGTAGGCAATACAAACAACATTACGCTCCATCATTGCTTCCGTCAATTTCTTGTCCGACGCGAAATGGAAGTAGGTAAAAAGTATCTGATTTTCTTTGATGAGTGCAAACTCACGCTCGAGCGGTTCTTTCACTTTTACGATCATGTCGGCACATCCGTATACTTCCTCGATGGTTTCGAGCATGACTGCTCCTGCTTTGATGTACCTTTCATCTGGAAGGCCGCTATCTATTCCGGCATTTTTTTGTACGAAAACACGATGTCCTCTGCGTACAAGTTCGTGTGCTCCTGCGGGAGTCAACCCCACCCTACCTTCTTGTACTTTAATTTCTTTGGGTATACCGATGATCATAATGCAATAAATGTTAAGTTGATAAACAGGTTAAATCTTCACTGAACAATTGAATGGTAAATAAACAAAAAAATCCCCAGAAAACAAGAAGAATGGTATATTTTTTAACGAGTGTTTTATGACTATTTCAGAAAAAAATTTCATTAATCACAGATTAAATCGTATTTTTGCCTCATCATTAGATTTTCACTTCAAAAAACAATAAATACAATGGTAAGTTATAAAGAACTGGGTCTAGTAAACTCAAGAGAGTTGTTCAAAAAAGCAGTTGACGGTGGCTATGCCATCCCCGCTTTTAATTTCAACAACATGGAACAACTGCAGGCCATTATCTCGGCTTGTGTGGAAACAAAGTCTCCCGTGATTCTGCAGGTTTCCAGCGGTGCGCGCAAATATGCCAATCAGACCTTGTTGCGTTATATGGCCCAGGGGGCCGTTCAATATGCCAAAGAACTGGGTTATGAGATACCCATCGTGCTTCACCTCGACCATGGCGATAGCTTCGAACTTTGCAAAGACTGTATCGAAAGTGGTTTTTCATCTGTGATGATCGACGGCTCTCACCTGCCCTATGAAGAAAATATTGCACTGACAAAGAAAGTAGTTGAATACGCTCATCAGTATGATGTTACTGTGGAAGGCGAGTTGGGTGTGTTGGCCGGCATTGAAGATGATGTACAGGCAGAACACCACACCTATACCGAACCCGACGAAGTGGTTGATTTTGTATCACGCACCGGCGTAGACTCATTGGCGATCTCCATCGGCACCTCACACGGAGCCTTCAAGTTCACTCCGGAACAGTGTACCCGCAACGAAGACGGTGTATTGGTACCGCCCCCCTTGCGTTTCGACATTCTGGAGGAAATTGAAAAACGAATTCCGGGATTCCCCATCGTCCTGCACGGCTCTTCGTCTGTACCGCCCCAGTATGTGGCAACAATCAACAAGTACGGTGGTAAACTGAATGATTCCATCGGTATTCCGGAAGAACAACTGCGCCACGCTGCCACGTCGGCTGTATGCAAGGTAAACATCGACTCCGACGGACGTCTGGCAATGACCGCTGCTGTTCGTGAAGTGTTTGCGAACAAACCGGCCGAATTCGATCCCCGCAAATATTTGGGACCGGCACGCGATGAACTGAAAAAACTCTATATGCACAAAACCGAGAAAGTACTCGGCAGCGCAGGTAAAGCTTAAAAATAACTCTTGTAACTAAAAAAGGATTGTCCGCTACGCGGTACAATCCTTTTTTTTATGGGAGAAATTGGTGCTGCTAGCCGGTCAGGGGCGTTTCATCGCACCGATCATGTCGTTGAAATCCGTTTCTTCCAGCAAATCCTCCAGTGAAAGATGCATCCGATAGCGCCAGTAATGTGCCGGATTGGCTGGTACGTTGATGCGTTCAGCTGTCGCATCCGGATTGCGCAGCTTCTCATCGACCGACATCCAATCCTGCCAGGGCAGGATGACCCACATGGCTGTCGATTGCAAATGATGGGTAAGTATCTCCCGGCAAAGCTGTGCGCTACATATTTCCGGTGCTGCACCTTCATGATGCAAGACCTCGTTGTAATACCGTTGGGTAAGTTCCCTGTTTTCGCTCCACCATGCACGGATGGGCGACATGTCGTGGGTTGAGGTTGTGCACACCGACAGATAAGGCAGCTGGTCCAGATGGGTGAATGTGTTTTTTGCCTCTTTGGGCATGCGTTCTATCTCCAGGCTCAGCATTTGCAGCTCATTCATGACCCATGGCACACAATCGGGCACCATGCCCAGGTCTTCACCACATGCCATCATCTTCGTGGAGGAAAGCAGTATGGGGAGTTTCTGCATGGCCTGCTCACGCCAGAAATTATTGTGCCTTCGATAATAAAATTCGTCGTAAAGGCGATTGAAAGCCTCTTTCACATGATCGGGAAGGTATTGGAACGAATGGGTATATTGCGCGGTAATGCGCGGATGAAATAGCTCCTTATTTTTTCGGTCCCTGACAAACAGGACCTCTGTACAAAGTGAAAGCAACCCGTCGTGAATCCTACAGCTTTTCTCGTCCGACAAATCGTCGAACAAGCGACTTATTTTCAGTTGCGTATCACAAAATGGTCTCAACTTATGCAACTGCCACCCCGAGATCTCCAGAAAATTATTTTTCACCTCATCGGTATAAGCGCCAAAAATTTCAGACAGAAAACTATCATGAATAAAGGGCTGACACATGCGCTCCTCATCAAAAGGAATGCCTGCACCGTTAATTTCTTCAGCCGTGTATGGCAGTGCGGGACTGAAAGAGCCAAGCAGCCCCTGGCGAGCCCGGAACGGTATCTCCCAGATGCGAAAAAAACCGAGGATATGGTCAATGCGATAGGCATCGAAATAATCCGACATTTTGCGAAAGCGACTGATCCACCATGCATACCCATCTTCGGCGATAGCCTGCCAGTTATAGGTGGGAAAACCCCAGTTCTGTCCCAAATAGGAAAAATCATCGGGAGGTGCACCACTCTGGGTATCCATATTGAACAGTGTGGGAGAGGTCCATGCGTCGATGCTGTTGCGACTGATGCCAATGGGGATATCCCCCTTCATGGCAATACCCTTTTCCCGGGCATATTCCTTCACTTCCGAAAATTGTTTGTGAAGCAGATATTGTATAAAGTACCAATAGTCGATCTCTTTTTTTGTTTCCGGGTATACTCCCATCATCCGATGCAGGCGAGCCGCATCGAAACGGCTAAACTCACCCCATTCCCTGAAATCGGAGCTGTTATTTTTGTCGCGCAGATAACAATAACAGGCATAAGCAAACAACCATTCATTGTTCTTCTCATAAAAGTCCCGGAAACCGGCCGACGAAAGGTAATCCATGCCGCACTCCTTAAACAGGTCGCGGCCATAATCAGACTTCAGCTTCAGCACCTGCTCATAGTCAATTTCGGTTAGGCTATTTAAGCGGGTTGCTGCTCTTGCATAATGTGCTGCTTTCTTCTCATCTTTTAAGGGAAGTTCGCTACACCCTAGGTAGATGGGATGGAGGGCGTAAATGGAAATAGCACTGTAGGGATATGAGTCGCGCCAGGTACGGGTGGAAGTGGTGTCGTTCACCGGCAGCAATTGTATGATTTGTTGCCCGGTGAGGGAGACCCAGTCAATCATTTTATACAGATCGGTGAATTCACCAATGCCATAGCTTTTTTTGCTCCTCAATGAAAAAACCGGAATGGAAGTTCCTGTTCCCTTGTAGTTAAAATATTGATAGCGATATTGCAACGCAGTTTCCACGTAAACCACGCCATCTTGTTGTGCTTGTTCGGCATAAAGAACACGGTTGCTGCAATCTTCCCAATGAATGATTTCACCACTTGCCTTGTTTCTGATCACAAACTTGTACGCACATCGGGCAGGAAGCTCCATGGCATTCAGCACAATCTGCCAATCACACTCTCCGATATGAGACAAGGGCTTGCCCAACTTTGGGTCCCAGTTCCCCAGTGCCTCACAACCACCGACTAAACAGACTTCCTGGGTGTGATGGGCATAAGGACAAATTAGCTGCAATAGAAGCGAATGGTCATAATATTTAACCTGTTTAGAGCTATTCGCATGACGGAAAATGCTGCCCATGAATACGGAAGAGTAGAGATAAGCATGCCAGGGTTTACTTTTCCAAAGGTCCTGAATGAGATAGTGCTTCTTTCCCTTTGCGATGGGTAGAGCACGGTTTGTCCCCCATTCGCGGCGCACGGTTGTTGCTCCCTCGCGAATGAAGTAATAGTATTGGATCGATTTTCTGTTGGTCACCTTGATTGTTGTGAACCAATAATCTCCTTCACTGGAAAGAACAATGGCTTTTGATTCATCGAATTCCCCCAGTTCAGGAACCGACCCGCACAGGCAGACTTGCTGTCCCCATGTAGTGTGGTAATGGATTTGAAATGTTAAAAGTACCATTCGGTCAGTTTTAGTCGGATCGCAAAAGACGATTGTTCCTCGTTTTGATCCATAAAAATATTCTTTGGTACAAAACTACAATAATTTTATACGCATGAGACCTAAGATGCTCTCTTTTTGACAGAATAGTATGCAATCGTTTGCGACAATTTACCTACCCGACGAGCAGGGATCCGTTTGCCTTACAGAAAGATGAGAATCAACAGCTGTGCGGTGATGACCCTGAGAAACATGGTCAACGGGTACACAGTGGCGTAGCTCACTGCGGGGATATCGTTTCCTGCCGTAGCATTGGCAAATGACAAGGCCGGGGGATCGGTCATGCTTCCCGCAATCAGACCCATTAACGTAAAGTAATTCAGCTTGCATGCTTTTCGCCCGATGACACCGATGATCAACAAGGGAACCACCGTGATGATGGCACCATAGCCAATCCATGTGTATCCGCCGTTGATGACTGTCTCCACAAAATTTCCACCGGCACCCAATCCTACGCAGGCAAGGAAAATGGCGATACCTATTTCACGCAACATCAAATTAGCACTCATCGTGGTGTAGGTCACCAGTTTATATTTGGGCCCAAATTTGCTAAGCAGGATGGCTATGATCAGCGGTCCCCCTGCAAGACCCAGTTTCACCGGCTGCGGTATACCCGGGATCATGAAGGGAATGCTGCCCACGATTACGCCCAAGGCAATACCTATGAAGATGGAAATGAGGTTGGGTTCCCTCAGTCGCTTGAGCGAGTTACCCAGGAACTTTTCCACGTTCGCAATAGACTCTTCCGAGCCCACCACCGTCACGCGGTCACCCAACTGCAGTTGCAGCCTTGAATCGGCGATCAGGTCCACTCCCGCACGGTTGACGCGGGTGATGTTCACACCGAAAAGATTCCGCAGGCGAAGGTTTCCAATGGAACGTCCGTTGATGGCCGACTTGGTAATAGAAATACGGCGTGATACAAGCTGTGAATCCAGTTTGTTCCACTCCTCTCTTCCCATTTCAATGCGTTTCCCGATGAATACTTCAATTACCTCTATATTCTTCAGGTTGGACACAACCAGCACCTTATCCCCTTCATTCAGAACTGTCAACTTTTGCGGCACCACCAGTTCTTGTGTGCTGGCATGCAATACCCTTGAGATCACAAATTCCTTGTCAATAAGGTGTTTGATTTCCCGTATATTTTTTCCAAAGATCGCAGGATTTTCTACCAGCAACGAAAACATGTTGGCTTCGGTGAGTTTCGACTCGCTGCCTTTGTCCAGTTCACTGTTCTCCTTGGCAAAATTGATTCTAAAGATATATTTAAACAATACGATGGAAAGGATGATGCCGACCACACCCAGCGGATAGGCTACAGCATAAGCAGTGGCAATATTGGGATCGATGGTACCGGTAATGTCGGTGTAGGTCTGCTGGGCTGCACCCAGTCCGGGTGTGTTGGTGACGGCTCCCGAAAGGATACCGACCATCGTGGCAATGGGAATGCCGGTGACAACATGAATGATCCATGTGGTAATCACACCCAGAAACACCACACCGGCAGCCAGCAGGTTGAGCGTAATCCCTCCTTGTTTGAAGGAGGAGAAGAAGCTGGGTCCCACTTGCATACCAATAGAAAAAATAAACAAAATAAGACCAAATTCTTTCAGGAAATGCAATACATTGTGATCGATCTCCAACCCAAGATGTCCCAGAAATATCCCGAAGAACAAAATCCAGGTAGTGCCCAGTGAAATGCCGAAAATTTTAATTTTTCCCAGCAAAAGTCCCACGGAAATCACCAATGCAAGCACCATGATTGAATGGGCAATGTCCGTACCGGTAATTAATTCTATAAGCCAATCCATTTTCTCAAATAACCTAAAATCATTGTAAAAACTGTGCAAAGATAGCCTTAATTCGCCGGATATAAAAACATTTCAATCAGATCATTCTTTTGGTTTATGAAAGGTCACCGCTACCCATTGATTCAATTCGTTGAAGGAGTGATAACTCCATTTCACCGCTTCTCCCCCGGCACGAATGGCGGGGATGTCGTCCTGGTAAAAGCCACTCATGATAATCAGGCCTCCTTTGTTCAGCACCTTGTCGTATAGCGCCATGTCGCGTAGCAGGATGTTTCTGTTGATATTGGCGAAGATCACATCAAAAGACTGATCTCCCAGTAGTTCGGCTCCCCCAAGCTGCACGTTGATGTTGTTCATGCCATTTAACCGTACGTTCTCACGTGCATTGTTACAGGCCCATTCGTCGATGTCGATTGCCGTAACCGAGGCGGCTCCTTTCATGGAGGCAAGGATCCCCAGCACAGCCGTGCCGCATCCCATATCGAGTATCGTTTTGCTCTGCAGCTCCATGGAGACTATTTCATTCAAGATCAATCCAGTAGTTGGGTGGTGGCCCGTACCAAATGCCATCTTGGGATCGATTGTTATCTGATATGGATAAGCTTTTTGGGGTAAATGAAAGGAGCTGTGAATGCAACACTGATCGCCGATGACAATCGGTTGAAAATAGTGGCGTTCCCACTCTTCATTCCAGTTTTTATCTTCCAGTTCATGATGTTCCCACGATATCTGAGCCTGAAGTGGAAATTCAGCAAGGGTCTCTTTTAATTTCGGCACGATGAAAAGTGAGGCCGGGAGATAGGCATCCAATCCTCCCTGAAACTGCACAAACGTCTCGAAACCAATATCAGCCAGAGTAGCCGCCAGGACATCCTTCACCGTCTCTGTGTCGGGATCGCAGGTAAACTGCACATGTATATACTTCATACGATATTCTTTTTTTTACTATTGCACTGCAAAAGTAGGCAACTTTCGAAACAATTCCGCCCTCAAAAAGTAAAAAACCCTTTCGATGCACGATGAAATGTTTATAATTGTTACAAAGAATGTCTATTTTTTACAATGTACCTTTCGATTTGGTTTTTTTGTCCTATTTTTACCCATTAATAAAACGCCGTTGTCACACCAGGCCATGATCAGTATGGTTGATTTTATGTTTTCCGGTGTCACAAAGACAACCTGTCAATAAAAGTTTTATGAGAATAACAACCAGTCTTATCGCATTCATTATCGCTTCCTTTTTATTTCAAGCCTACAGCGATGATCAGGAGTCAAAAATAAAGGAGCTGATTCAGGAAGGTGTGGCATTACACGATGAGGGGAAATATGAGCAAGCCATTGAAAAGTATCAGGAAGCCCTGAAATTGAACCCCAGTTGCGTGCAGGCTACGTATGAAATATCTCTGAGCTACCTGGCCATGCAGGATTTTGAAAATGCGTCGATATTCAGTACCACTGTCATCAACACCCAGGATGAGCATCTTTCACCCGGTGCCTATGCCGTAAAAAGTGAGGCGCTGGTGGAAATGGGTCATCCCGAAGAAGCTCTCGCACTGCTGCATGAGGGATTGGGAAAATTAGGGGATGAGTACCTGCTTCATTTTAACATGGCGTTGAACTATTATAAAACCAAGAACATCGACAAGACGCTTGAACATGTAAAGAAAGCGATTGATCTGGATAAATCACACAGTGGCGCCTTTTTATTGTATGCCTACGCACTGAAGGACAAAGGTCTTTGGGTACAGAGCATCCTTTCCATGCAGATGTTTCTTCTACTGGAGCCCGACAGCAAAAGATCGAAAAATGCTTTCGAGGAAATGCTGCAGACCATGCGCATAAAGAAGACGGACAAGCCGGCCGAACGCTCTTTCATCCAACAGCAGATGATGCGCACCAATGAAAACATATCCCACAATCCGGAAGAAATTCCTCCCCTGTCGATAGAAGAGGGCCTGAATCGGAACCTGATATACCAGGCCATTACCACCACGCTCGATTCCCTGCAGGCCACAGCCGCCACGGAGGATGAATTTACCCAATTCTGTGCTGTGAACCGGTCCATCATGCATGTGCTTCAGAAAGAAAGCCTCAACGGCAACAAACAGGGTATTTTCTGGACCTTTTACATCCCATTCTTTTCGCACATCGAGCACTCCAGCTTTTACGACACCTTCTGTCGTTATATCAGCGTATCCTACTATCCCGAATCACTGGCGTGGTGGCATCAGAACACGAGCACTGCAGAGAATTTCGTGACTTGGTTTGAAAAAGGGGACAATATCTGAGAAAAGAGACTAATTTTTAGGTAACTTTGCGCGAAAGTCCGAATACACAGAAATGATCGACGAGGAAAGACTGTTGGAAGAATTGCGTAATCCGCTTACAAGCCGGAAAGCGTTTGCCCGTCTTGTATCTGAGTATAGCGAAAGGATATACTGGCAGATACGAAAGATGGTGCTTTCTCACGACGATGCCAACGACATTCTGCAGGATGTGTTTATCAAGGCATGGAGTAACCTCGAAAATTTCAGGGGAGAAGCAAAACTTACCACCTGGCTTTACCGCATTGCCATCAATGAAAGCATCACCTTCCTGAATAAAAAAAGAAATCAGAACAATGTTTCCATCGATGACGACGACACCTTCCTGCTCAACACCCTGGAGAGCGATGTGTATTTCGATGGCGACACGGCACAGACCCAGCTGCAAAAAGCCATACTCACCCTACCCGACAAGCAACGCCTTGTTTTTCAGATGAAATATTTTGATGAAATGAAATACGAGGATATGTCGGACATCCTCGGCACCTCGGTGGGGGCACTCAAAGCATCCTATCATCATGCTGTTAAGAAAATTGAAAAGATTTTGGGTGAAACCGATTAAACCTTTTGTATAAGGCAAAGTCTACACATAAGCGGATTGCGGCGCAAAGATAAGGAGAAAAAAAAGGTATTACAATCATTGTCAAAGAAGTAGATGATTAAAACAAGTTCTTGACGAAATCTTTGAAAATAATAGTTTTAATCGTATGAAAGCAAAGATCAGTAAATTAGATGAAATAGACAAAGCAAAAAATCCTTTTAAAGTACCCGAAAACTATTTCGCGTTACTGAATGAGGAGATCATGAGCCGACTGCCGGAGAAAGAGTATGTTGCCCCTCCCCCAGTAACTTTATGGGAAAAAGTAAAACCATGGGTTTATATGGCCGCTATGTTTATCGGAATTTATATCATCGTGAACTATCTGACCAGCGATGCCAGCAAAAAGCCGTTGATGACAGAATCCACCACGAGTGAAGCCATCGGCACATCGGAGACAGTCGATAATTACTGGTCCACGGTACACGTTACTGAAGAAGAGTTTTATCAGTTTCTTGAGGAACAAGTAGTAGAAGACGGATACTATGATTATATGTATAATCAATATTATCTGAATTAAGGGCATAACCAAACCTCTTTTAAATTAGTTTTTGTCATGAGAAAAAGTATTATTTTGATATGGGTGCTATGCATGCTCCCCCTATATTTCTCTTCGTTGTTGGCTCAAAGCAAAAAGATGAACATGGCCGATTATGAAAAGAGGAAAATGGAATATATCAAAAAAGAAGCCGGTCTTACACAAGCTGAGGCCGACAAATATTTTCCGCTGAACAACGAACTGACACAGAAAAAATTTGAACTACACAAACTTCACAGAGATAAGATTCAACGAATCAAAGACAACAGCAACATTTCGGAGGAAGAATACCGAAAAATGCTCGAAGACGATTTGGAAGTAAAAGTGAAAGAGGCTGCCCTTGACAAGTTATATGCCCCCCGATTTGAAAATGTGCTCGAGCCCGAGAAACTTTACCGGGCACAACAAGCCGAAAGGAGTTTTATCCAGAAAGAAGTGAACAACTTCAGAAGCGAACAGGGAAACCGAAACAACCAGGGAAACAGCCGGGCGAACAACAAAAGAAGATAGCTATTGTTTTTCAGTCAGATACTTCCAAAATCTCTTTGGCATATGCTGACGCTGCAACCGCGGGTTGATGCGTTCCTTGATGGTCATCGCCTTGAAATAACCTTTCCAGAGCTCCTGAAACAACTTCTCGTCTGCTGCCATCATTTCTTCGTCCAGCTTTCCACCCAGCAGATGTTTGTCATCATCGAGCGTGATCTCCTCCACCTTTCGCAAATCATAATAATAACCGTAATGCCGCTTCACATCGTAGATGATCCATTTCTGATCTGAGAAACGGTCCCGAAAGTGATCCACCGTCAATGGCAATGCATTATAGCGCGGTGATACGGGCGCAAAGAAGATGTCGTCGGCTGCTTTCTGAAAGCGGACAAACATGCGCAGATAGTGTCCCTCGTGACCGACTCTTTTTGCTGTCTGAAACAATTTCAGTACATCGGCATCGCCAAAGTTCATCTCGATGGAAATCCTGCTGTCGATATTTTTACAGATATACCGGAAGATCAGCTCATCGCAACCCGGTTCCTCCGACAGCCAGGCGTGGGTCAGCATGTTGCATGCCTGTGCCGAAATTTTCTTTTCCAGTGCGGTCCACACCCTGCGTGTTTTCTCTTCAACGGTATCCACCCGATGGGTTTCCTCGGTAAACAAGGGCACAATGCTCCCCTCTTCCAGCAACCTGTCGGGAAATGTTTTCCGGCTATAGGCATCAAATACCGCAGAGAGAAGCCCATCGAATGTTTTATCGTAAAAAAATACACGCATGGCAAGGAGGGCGTTAATCCGGAAAAATGATGGCAAGCTGCCGATCTTCTTTTTTTCTTTTTTC
Organism: Proteiniphilum sp. UBA5267; assembly: GCA_002411515.1. GTDB lineage: Bacteria > Bacteroidota > Bacteroidia > Bacteroidales > Dysgonomonadaceae > Proteiniphilum. The sequence goes on from DHTF01000107.1 coordinate 94,969, forward strand.
CGGTTGCGTGAGGATCTTCCGTAGATAATCCGGTGTAGCTTCGTTGACCGTGTACATGGCTAGCTCGTTGCAGGTAATAAAATATTGTGCCTTCTTCATGACGATGCCCATTTTTTTCAGTTGCGAAGCATTCAGTCTACCAAATCTTCGGGAGGCGATGATGAGTTTTGCCGATTTAACGCCGATGCCGGGCACGCGCAAAATAGCCGCATAGTCGGCACGGTTGACATCCACGGGGAACATCTCCGGATGGCGTAACGCCCAGGAGAGTTTGGGATCGATCTGCAGATCGAGGTTTGGATATTGATCGTCCACAATCTCATCGGCCCGGAACTGATAAAAGCGCATCAGCCAGTCGGCCTGATACAAGCGGTTCTCTCTCACCAACGGCGCCTGCGTCAACGCCGGCAGACGGGTATCATAGCTATTCACGGGGATAAAACCAGAATAATAGACCCGCTTCATGCTTGGACGCTTGTACAAGAGGGAGGAAATACGTAAAATATCCTTGTCCGTTTCACTGGTTGCCCCTACAATCATTTGGGTGCTCTGTCCGGCAGGAACAAAACGAGGGACCGTGCGCATCCGTTTACGATCCTCCAGATGCTGCAGCATCCCCTGCTGGATATACCGCATCGGTTCAAAGATGCTTCCATGACTTTTTTCCGGCGCAAGAAGTTTGAGATTTTCTTCGGTCGCTATTTCCAGGTTCACACTCATGCGGTCGGCATACAATCCAGCTTCGTTGATCAACTCCCGACTGGCTCCAGGGATACTTTTCATGTGGATATACCCATTAAAGCGGTGCGTCAGTCGCAGTTCCTTGATGACCCGCACCATGCGCTCCATGGTGTAATCGGGACTGCTGACGACCCCGGAACTCAAAAACAGGCCTTCGATATAATTGCGCCGATAAAAGGAGATGGTCAGGTCCACCAGTTCCTGTACCGATAAGGTAGCCCGCCTGATGTCGTTGCTTCTTCGGTTGATGCAATAGGCACAATCGTAGATGCAATTGTTGGTGAGCATGATCTTCAACAACGAGATGCAACGCCCATCTTCCGTGAAACTGTGACAAATGCCCATACCCCCCACCGTATTCCCCAGACTGCCAGCCTTGTTTTTGCGGACAGTGCCACTGGATGAGCAGGAAACATCGTACTTGGCCGACTCAGCCAACACCTTCAGTTTCTCAAGCAACGCGTCGTTCATCACAACACAAAGAAAGATATTTCCCGGGACAGCACAAACTGAAAATGGCAAAAAAGATGACTAGTCATCGGAATTCAATTTTTTTTCCAGACAGAATTTTCGGCATAAATAGCATCTTTTTCAAAAAAAAAATATACTTTCAATCTCTGAATATATCCAACATGAAATAATTGACACAAACAATCATGGTTTCACGTAGAAATTTTTTAAGAACAAGCTCATTGCTGGCTGCGGGTACGATGCTTCCGGGAGTCAGCCACAGTAATGTACTGAACTCCTTGTCGGCCATTGACAGGGTGAATGTAGGACTGATTGGATGCCGCAACATGGGATGGTACGACCTGACTGATTCCCTCAAACACCCCAATGTACGATGTGTAGCCCTTTGCGATGTCAACCGCCCATTGTTAGAGAAGAGAGCGGCCGAACTGGATAAGGACTACCAACAAAAGGTTGATCTGTACAACGATTACCGTCGTCTGCTTGATCGCAAGGATATTGACATTGTGATCATCGGGACACCCGATCACTGGCATTGTTTGCAGTTTGTGGATGCTTGTTCCGCCGGTAAATCGGTCTACGTGGAAAAACCGATTGCCAACAGCATAGCCGAATGCGATGCCATGGTATACGCTGCCAACCGATATGATACGGTGGTGCAGGTTGGGCAACAACAGCGGAGCGCCAAACACTGGAAAGAGATGATTGACTATCTCAATGAAGGTCACCTGGGAACAATTGGACAAGTCAATGTATGGGCCAACTTCAATTATGGAGCCATTGCTTCGCATGTGGCTGACAGCCCTCAACCCGAAGGAGTTGATTTTGCGATGTGGCTTGGGCCTGCCCCAGAGGTGCCGTTTAACACATCACGGTTCAATGGTCTATGGCGTCTCTATTGGGATTATGGTGGCGGCCTGTTGACCGACTGGGGTGTACACTTGCTTGATATGGCACTTTGGGGCATGAAAGTCAACGGCATGCCGAACAAAACTGTTGGAATTGGAGGTAATTACTTTTATCCCGAAGGAGGACATGAAACCTTTGACTCATTGAATGTGACCTATCAGTTTGACAACTTTGTGATCAACTGGTCCAACAATGCCGGCATAGAAACAGGACTCGGGGGGAGAAACTATGGCGTCATGTTCAGAGGAACCAACGGCTCTCTCGTAGCCGACAGGAACAACTGGGAGGTTATCCCCGAAGGCAGCAAGCTCTCCTATCGGAAATCACAAGCCGATAACAAAGATCACCAGGATCATGTGACAAACTTTCTCAACTGCGTGGATACGAAAAACAGGAAAACTTCCTGTCCCATCGAGACAGGAAGCTTGAGTGCCAAGTATGCTCATCTGGGCAATATCTCAGCAAGGATGGGAGGAGCTCTCCTAACCTATAATGAACAGTTGAAACATTTCGACAACAAAGCAGCGAACAAATACTTGCAACCCACCTATCATCACCCCTGGAAGTTTCCACGTACCAAATAGGTAAATGAAGTCACACTATCGGAAACTATCTAGGTATTCCATTTTCTCAAACGGCATCGAGTTCGTGATCTGACAGTGGGCATTGTTATAGCAGAATCGCTAAAAATTAATTGCCTCAAAAGCAATAAAATAGAGCCAATGACCGAAATCGTTTGGATGATTGATGTTGTTACCCAATAGTGAAGGTTGATCTTTTCGTTCCAGCACTTTTTTCCAGGTGACAAAGACATCTGCATAGGCACATTGGGCTTCCAATGCAGCTTCTTTCGTGGCATTGGCATACAATTCCATAGAGTGGGAACCGAAATGCCAGTTGTCGTTGGGAGGGAAAGAGGAGAAGAGGATTACCTCTGCCTGCTTTCTTTCTTTGATCATAGCCACCAGATTCACCAGGTTTGCTTTGAATTGTTCCGGGCTGTTGCCTCCAATGTTGTGATCGTTCATACCCCATTCCACCAGTACAAGGTCAGGAGAAGTTTTTCCGATATACTCATCCCACCATTCAATCCCCTGAGTGGATGAATATCCTGGAATTGATACATCTTCCAACTTGATGACCGCATTAGGATAACGTTTTTTCAAATATTCCACATATCTGTATTGAAACCTGCGTTCAGTGGTAGAGGCTTCACCCCCCGCAGTAATGCTATTGCCATAAGATACCACCGTGACAGGTGTTCCCTTTTCCAGTTTGCTCTGTAAGTTACCCAGATACTGGCTTTGGTCATTTGGCAGTGCCAGTGGTTCTCCACTTTTTGTGACATAATCTACCCAGATAAAATAGGGATGATTGGAATAATCGGGATATTGAGAGTGGTCGAAATCGGTTTTTCCATACAGCGGATGCTTGGAATAGTCAGGAATCGATGAATTGCTGGTCCTTTTGATTGTACCAGCTTGATAATCTACTACATAATCAACACCTTCGAGATACACTGTACACAATGAATCATTTGGAGAATAGCGGCTTCGTACGGTCACACTTCCATCAGAAATGGAGTCGAAACACAATTGTCCGGGTAAGGTTGAAGCCAACACAAGACTTTCTCCCTGAATCTCGAGGAGTGAATCAATGTTTGTCGGCGCATGCAAGGCTTGGCATCCTATGCACATTGGAAAGAAAAGCAGACATAAAAGGCTCTCAATTAAAAATTTATTTCTCATTATATTAATTATTTTGATTGTTTATTTTTGATTATTTGATTGCCAGCCAGCCAATGTTCCATCCTTCGAGGGAAGGTATTGCGATGATTGCATCCTCCCCATCGTATTGCGGGCGGAGTTTAACATCCGGCCGACCTGCTTTTTTCCAGACAAACGTCTGTTTTTTGTCAGCTCCACAACCACGCAGGCGAAGACGCGTCTCCGGCTGCTCCGATATGCTACAATTTAACAGGGTGACCGAACATAGTTGGCCTTTTTTGTCGACGCGGGGAACCACGACGGCCTGGGCCATGCTTTCCATGATAACCGGCAATTGATGCGATGCTGCCCAATCGGCAATCTGTAACAAGTTCATTCGTTGCGAATTGGGAATCGACGCATCGAACGAAGGAATCACAGCTGTCCGTCCTCCCTGAGCTGACACGAAGCAGGAGACATTGTTCAATCCTTCCGGAACAGGAATGGGCGTAAGCAGGGTATCCAAACCCCGGCGTTGCATGATCTCCCATGCCTGCGTATTGATCAGTATACCTTTCAGTTGAAAGAGGCGCGTGGCTTCATCAGGAGTCAGTCCGCTTACCGCCTCCGCATCCATCATTAGCGCCGATGCATGATTGCCGTCGGGACAAAATGGGAATCCCAAATACGACAAATGAAGGAGCGCATCGTTCGCCCCGGTGGTTATCCATCCGAAAGGTGGTTCTCCCGGTTGTTTTTCCCGGATTACATTCTGCGGACTGATGTAAGTATCCAACCCTCCGGGTTCCGTTCCCGCATTGTAGCGAGCATACTCCTCGAGAAAAGGACGCCATTCCTGCAATTTCTTGAAGTAGGTGTCGGCATACCACTCCATCGGCTCCGATGCAGAACAGACAATGGCGTATGAGAGTTGCGTGGCCCCCATCGACAAATAGAGCAACGATTCAACACACAGTCCGTGAGCTGATTTCCCGCTAGCATAATGCCGATACCCCTCAATTTCTGCGGCAATCTCCTTTATGTCCGGATCAAGGCGCCGGATCTGTCGTGCCATGTCGTATCCTTTCATCACCATCTCACGAGGAGCATGATCACTGTAAAAGCCATTTCCAGGCCTGGAGGCAGGAACCAGTCCGGTTTCCTCCTCCATCGCCTTAAAAATAAGATTCCAGTCCCTGCCCTCAAGAAGCTCCCGGTGGAAGTTCGCATGTTGTAACCCCATGCGTGTTTTGGGTGAAACACGGTGCACACTTCTGGAGATGGTGCGGGCAACACCGGCCAGGCTTTCCTGTGAGAAGGCAATCCATTGTTGTCGCACGCCATCCTCTCCGCTGTTTGCTTCCAATTCCGCCACCAAGGTCTCCCTGCTCCATGCTCCACCATACTGTTCATTGAATTCACGGATGCAGGTATCACAGAAACAGAGCTGACGTGCCGGTGAATGATTGGTTACACGCAAGTCATCGTCCAACCAGATGATAGCCGGCTGGCATTTTTCCGCATAAAGCGCGTATACCTCTTCCAGGTACGCGAGGTACTTGGGTTGTCGCGGACAGTGGCAGGCACGTGTGACAATACCGTTCGCATCGGTGATTGTACTCCATTCCGTGGGGATCAGCTCTTCAGACCCGCTTTCGAAGTTATCGCCATGCCCAATTGTTATGGCTTGCATGGATGGTGTGATTCCCATCTCGCGCAAGTTTTGCGCGGCAACAGCCATAGCAGCGGCCGACTTGCCGTGGGTATCCATGGAGAGTGTTTCAAAATCCGCGCAGAGCCATACCTCCTCAAAAGTGCTGGGATAGGTTCGCAAGGCCTGCAGCAATTCATCTCTTAAAACAGTATCGTTGTGGTGCTCGGGCCACAAGCGTAGGATCATTTTAAAATCGGTGGAAATGGCCTCTGTCGATTGTTTTGACACCTGGCAAGAAGCAAACAAAAGAATGCCAAGCAACGTGGCAAGAAATGATCTGGGACGCATGGTAATGTTGTTCGTCTTTTTTTTATAAATTCATGCGAAGTTACAATTTTTTACGCCTATGGGCAAACTCAAATTTGCGTCCTCCCCCAAAAAACCGGCAGCTTCAATTTGATCCGGTGGATGAAGAAGTACTGTAAGACGAAAGTAAATATGCTTAAAACTTTTATCACTGGAATCAGGATGGATTATAACGCTGTTAAAAACACGATTAAATATAATGTAACAAATGGTATAACGGAAGGATTCGTAAACAAGCTGAAAGTTGTCAAAAGGGTTATGTACGGAAGAGCTGGTCTGGAATTGCTGAAGAGGAAAATGATTATGGAAAAGATCCTGTTCAACTAAATTCTATTTTGTTCTTTATTCCTCCAATACAACTCCTAATATACTCCTAATATA
>DHTF01000107.1:101353-116872 GCA_002411515.1 Proteiniphilum sp. UBA5267
CTAATATACTCCTAATATACTCCGTATTTTATTGGAGAAGTACCGAAGCAGGTTAAGTCATGGTCCCTGGCAGTCCACACGAACTTCCAAGGCAGGGTGTTCATAGAAGAAGGATTTGAGTGTGGAAACGAAATCGTTTCTTGAGGGATTTCTGTGTGAGAAATAACAGGTTACAGATTGCCTGTGATATCATAAATCTCCCTGATGTTCCGGAGCTCCCTTTCAAAATCAAAATGCAGGTCATGAAGTCGGGCATCCTCATTGTCGAAAACCCATCCTGCGACTTTGGGGTAGCCGTTTTTGTAAAAAGACTTTTGTACTTCTGCCATTTTCAGTACGTTGCGACATTGCTCGTAGGTGTTGATTTCCACGAAACGCCGATACCTCGTCTCCTTATCTTCAATGGCATCGAGTGTTGTTTTATGAAGACGGTACACATCGCGTATTGTGCGCAGCCAAGGGTTAAGAATTCCGTGATCTAAATTCTCCATGGCCGCCTGGATACCACCGCAGCCATAGTGGCCACAAATAATGATGTACCTCACTTTGAGATACTCCACGCCATAGTTAATGACCGAATGGGCACTCAAATCAAGGGCATTCACCATATTCGCTATGTTGCGATGAATAAAAACCTCACCAGGCTTTAGTCCCATCACCTGGTTCGGGTGCACCCGGCTATCTGAACAGCCGATATATAGAAAATCGGGATGTTGCTCCTGGGCCAGCAGTTTGAACAAGCCAGGATTCTCTACTTTATTCTTCTCAATCCATTTGGTATTGGCTTCAAATATCTGGTCATACTTTTCCTGATCTGTCATATCAATGAATTATGGGTTATGTGCGCTGATGCATCAATCACTCCGAACAGGGGGATTTGTATTCACACTGCCCCCGCTCGGAAAGAACATAGAGCTTAAACAAAATTTTGTTCTCTAAAGTTTAGTTGGGTATTGTTGAGACCTCAAAATTTATTCGGTTAACTGCATTGCGTCATTCAAACTTTCAATAATCCTTGCCTCTTCGTTGTGTCCATCGGTTGATAGCCGGAGTATTGGAAGTCCAAGAATTTCCAAGATGTAATTCTTCTTGCTGTCCCTTTCCCGTTGTAACTCGTTGTCGTGGAATGACACACCATCTACCTCAATGGCAAGGACAGGGGTTTTATCGATCTTGTTGTACAGAAGGAAATCAATCCTTGAATTTTTCATGATAAACTGTATCTCATCTCCAGTGAATGGTTGAAAATCCCGAACAAGGTCCCTAAGTTTATACTCTCTAACTATATCAATGGATGAAAACAAAGGGTTGTTCAACAATATCTTCCCAGTAAGCAGCTTGTGAATAATAACCTCCGCAGCAGACCCTTTTATGTGCTTGTTGGATGAAAGGAATGAAACAAATGCTTTGTTGTACTCTTTGTACAGAAGATCAAAAACGGAACAGATGTAGCCTTTCACAACCGTTTCTTCCGGGTTTGTGGTATAGTTGATATAACGTATCATATCACCGATATTTGTTCCGTGTGGAAGCTCCATCGATGCAGGTTTTATCACGACAAACTCTTTCACAGCCCTCGATACGGCAACATTGATCAGGTTCGGGTTATCGATAAACGAATCGATCTTGTTCCTTACCGTATTGAATATAATCACGTCTTTCTCACGCCCCTGGAATTTGTGGATGGTATCGGCCTCCACTCCATCTGGAAGCTGCTGTTGCAACATGTCCGCATGGTTTCTATAAGGTGCAATAACCCCGACTTTTGTATAATCGGCGGCATAGTTCTCGCGGATATATAAATCGGTTTCATAAATCTGTCTCTGATTGTGATAATTTCTTCCTCCCGATATGCTTGTCTCAATAATCCTGAAAGGATGGTCATTTCCATGGGTCATCACAACCAACTTGTTATCGTAATATTTCTTATTGCAAAATCCTATAATGGTAGGGTGGCACCTGTAATGTTCTTTCAGCAGCACCGATTTTACATTATTTCCATACAAGCTTTTCAGTGAGGTTAAAATATTCTGTTTAACATAGTCGTATGCAGGAGAAATGTGGTATTCTTTCTGAAATTGTTCTGCAGCTTCCTGGCCTTGTTTATCTACAATATGCGTGAGTTGCATGCTATCTCCAACAACCACGACATTCCGACAATACGAGAAACAGACGGCCGACTTTATGATATCCACCTGCGAGGATTCATCGATGATCAGATAATCGAAAAGAAACCCTTTTCGAATGCTTGTATGCAGCGAGAGAGTGGAACTCAGGATTACCGGATAATACTTTACAAAATCATCGAAATGCTGACGATAATCTTCCACGCTAAACGATGACTCTCCTAAACTTTTATATTTATCAAAAAGTTCACCATTGAATACCTCTTTGGATGTTTCGATAAAAAGTTTCAGATTGGCTTCTTCATTGTGAGAGGTCAACCAGTTTTCAACCTCCAAGATTTCACTTTCTATTTTCGCAATATACAGTTCATAGAATTTGTGATTCGTGTAAAGAGGAAGTTCTTCACGATACTTATTGATATTGGCAAAGTCGAACAAACCATATTGAAAAACAAATCGTAGTTTGTTTGTGATAGATACTTTCTTTTCAATATTGATAAATGACAGAAAATCTTTCAATTTCAAAGCTTTATTGAAATTCCAGCTACGACGGAATTTCTTGTCAAGTAACGATTTAATGTTCTGATCGAGTGGTTGTTCCGATTTAATGTGGCTGAATTCTATCTCAGCATCTGACAATTCTGTTTTTAGTGTAGCCAGTCTGTTCCGATACAGAAAACAGGTTGTCAAAATGGAATCCAATTCACGAACCTCATTCTTTGCTTTTATCAATCTCTCTTTTGAAAGCTCACATTCAGGATTGATCGTCTGTCCACTGATATTTTCGAAGAATGATGATTTGTTGTTCTTATTTCCAAGCGAAGCCACCACCATTCCATAACCATGTTTCTCCAACTTCTCCCGCACGTTGAATACGGCTGAATTGTTATTTGAAACAATGGCCACGGTTTTGTTCTGTATGATTAGATTTGCAATAATATTCAGGATCGTCTGCGTTTTACCCGTTCCAGGTGGGCCCTCCACTATACTGATACTATTTCTGAAAGAAGTCTCTACGGCCAGCTTCTGGCTTTCGTTGCAGCCAAAAGGGTAAATTAGGGTTTCATTGGAAGTAATAACAGCAGGGTCGGTTCCATCGATATAGTTTGATAAGGCTGATCTTGATTCATACAAATCTATCCTGTCAAGTGCCTTAAGCAATATCTCAGAACTTATTTGATTTGGATTTTTATTTTCAGTTTCTTCGGATGGAATATCAAATGACACTTCTCCCACTTTTTCCAATATTTTCTTGAAATAAGCAATCACTGATTTTGCTTGGGCAATGTTCTTTTTAACATCGCAGATTTCAATATGATCGTTTTTTTCAACAGGATAAGAAGCGTTCACCTTATCTCGAAAAATTAAGTAACGCCCATAATTATCGACTATGTTGTATCTATCATTTAATTTACCATACTCGTGTATACGAACATCTTTTTGCGTCGACAAAAGAGGGTAATATTGAACCTTATCGACCCCGTAATAGTAACTTCTCCCATCATTGAAAGTAATGCGATATCCTTTGTCGGTAGGGACAACTGTTGAAACATCCCTTTTATATTCAAACTCCTGAGATGTTTTATTCTTCAAGTATATTAAGAATGGGCGGCTCATTAATCTCTTTTATGATAGGCATAGAACCTGCGAAAATACGAATTGAAAAGGAACTGCCGCGACTTTCGCGGTAGTTCCTTCTGTTGTTGCTTATTTTGGTGAATCTTTTACGGATTTAAAATTTTTCTTCTGTCGTTTTACTTCGACAACCAACGCCTGATCTCAGATATTTTGCATATCGCGGAGGGACTGTTCGCATTTTACTTTTCTGCGTTCACCCCGTTGCTGAAATATCTTCCTAACTCCTCAAAGGAACGGATGGCATGCTGGGGATACAATTCACCATTTTTACCGAATATCTTTAAATCGGCTTCCGTTTCTATCGTTATTTTGTCCTCATCTATTTTTTGAAAGTCCAATGAGAAAAGGTTGCCAAAAAAGTCATAGACCGCCTTCCTCTTGTTTATCCCATAATCGTGACCCTCCTCAGGGAGATGCACATTCTGCACCTTTTCGCGGGCGTCATACATTCCATACACCTTTTGCAGGTATGGATACTCCAGCGTGGGAACGCTGGCTGTCCAGTCTTTGCCATCCGAAACCACCAGCAGCGGACGGGGAGCAAACATTGCAATCAGCTCGGCATTGTTGGTTCCTCCGCAAGAGAGCGTAACCGGCATGCCGCTTTCGCAGGGACAGCCTCCGTCGAAATGAGATGCCACCATCACCACCGGTGCCACCGCTTTATACCGGTTGTCGAGCACCGAGAGCAAAATGGTTTGAGAACCTCCTCCCGAACCGCCTGTTGCCCCTACTCTCTCCTTGTCGACATCATTTCTTGTGAGGATGTAATCGAGGATGGTGATGCCATTCATTGCCTGGATCATATGGGCAGCACTTGAGCGATGAGCAGCATTGCCCACCTGCAGGGCCGATTCGCCCCATCCAAACAAGTCGTAGCTCACTGTAATGGCCCCCATCCTCGCGAATGTGCCCATCCTGAGCTGCTGATCCTCGCGGTAGCGACCGTCTGCAAAATGTCCGTTTGGTGAAATGATGACGGCATGCTTTCCTTTGGATAAAGGAGCATAGATGGAGCCGGCCACAAAAAGTCCCGGCAATGTTTCTATGGCAAAGTTTTGTATCGAGTAGCCTTCAAATTTCCTTATTTTCGACAAGACAGGTTCTGAATGTACTCTTTTGGCTAGTAGCGGGTCGATGCCAAGGTTTTCTCTGACTTCACGCTGCAGGCACTCTTTCCGTTGCTCCCAGCTTTCCTTATCGGGATAGAGAGAAAGCAGATAGGAGAGCATTTTTTCACCATCTTCTGGTATTTTTCGGGTATACTCGTACCGCCTAATTTTATAACGCCCTTCGCCCGACTTCACAAACTTGAAATCGAAGGGTACCAGTACGTTTGTCAGGGACTCTTCCACTGAATAGGGCCGGATTCTGAAATCGGCATAAGGAAGCACCAACCCAGTCGTATCAATTTCATAAGAGAGTTTCACATCAAATCTGACGGAGATATCTTTCAACACATCGCTCAACGGCCTTTCGAAGCTGTTCACATACGCCGGTTGAGCATGACAAATTGTAATGGTTGCAATCAACAGCAACAACCCCATTCCTGCCTTTCTTTTCATCGTTATTCAATTATCAGGTTAGTCTTATCCTCTTCTTCACGCTCAGCATCCAGACGCTCCGGGCAGAATAATTGTGCTCAGTGCGCTCATCTTGGCAACTTTTACAAGATTGCCTTCTTGTTGACCGGAGATCTGCATCTCGATCGTAAAGATACAATTTTTCAGATTATTGTCGATAATCCTCCTAATAAGGCTTGGAAGAAACCACGAGATAGAAAATCTTTATGGCTGATTGATAAGAGAATAGTTGATTTTTAGCCCAAAATTTTGTACATTTGCTATCATTAAAAAAGAACTAAAACATTAAAATATGAAAACATTAGATTTTTTACAACTTGACCCCAAGAGCACAGAAAAAACAGTAAACGGTTTACAAGAACTGTTGGCAAACTTACAGGTTTATTACACCAACCTCCGTGGATTCCATTGGAATGTGAAAGGAATAGAGTTTTATGGCCTGCATGCCAAACTGGAAGAATTCTATGATGATACCGCAGAGAAAGTAGATGAAGTGGCCGAACGCATTCTCATGTTGGGAGGTGTGCCAGCACATAACTTCAGCGAATATCTGAAAACCTCCACCATCAAGGAGACGGCAGTTGTAAGCACGACAAAAGAGATTGTACAAAATGTACTCGACTCATTGAAGGTCCTGATTGGCCTTGAGCGTGGCATCCTTGAAGCGGCTTCCGACAGCAACGATGAGGTGACGGTCTCATTGTTGGGTGACTTCCTCGCAGGCCAGGAAAAGAATGTGTGGATGCTGACAGCTCTTCTCTCCTGAGAGAAATAGGGCAAATTATCGGGAGCATTCCCTTTGATGATAAAACCCCGAAAGCAAGACAACTGCTTTCGGGGTTTTTCTTAAATTATTATGAACATTTTATTCAAAAAAGTGATCCATAGAACAACCCGGTGAAGGTAGCCATGATTACCACCAATAAAACGTAGACAAATGTCTTCCTTGTACCCATCACCCCTCGGATTACCAGCATGTTGGGCAGTGAGAGTGAGGGACCGGCAAGTAAAAGTGCCAGTGCCGGACCTTTGCCCATACCACTGGCCAGGAGTCCTTGTACAATCGGCACCTCGGTGAGCGTGGCAAAGTACATAAAGGCCCCAGTGAAGCTGGCAAAGAAGTTGGAGAAAAAAGAGTTTCCCCCTACTGCCCACTCAATCCACTCGTTGGGTACCACCCCTTTTATGGCCACATTGTCGTGGGTTGATCCTAGCAAGAAACCTGCGATCACCACACCGATAGCCAACAGCGGCATAATCTGCTTGGCAAAACCCCAAGCGGAGAGCGTCCATTCCCTGTTCTCCTCGTCATTCCTGTCAAAGAGAGTCACAATGGATAGAGCAGCGATGCCCACGACCATGGGTACCAAAGGCACCATCTTGGGGTTGGATATGAATTGGCTGGAAAGCACAGCCGACAGTGCTGTAGCGGCGACCGCAAGTGATACCCATTTCCATTTGATCTTCAATATCTTGATCAGTGAGAAAGCCAACATCAACCCAAGAAATCCAGTGATATACCATTTGTAGGTATGGAAATAAAACCAGACGCTCGATTGGTCTCCCGTTTCCGGTGCGCCCCAGTTGGCAACCACCAAAATTAACACCAGTGTAAAAAAGTGGAACATGGTCTGCGAGATCGGTCGTTTTGATGGCGGTGCCTCAAAATTTATCTGTTCCTCCTGTTTTGCTTTCTCCTCCTTACGGAAGATAAAAGCCATTATCAACCCGATTACAACTGAGAAAAGTATCGCCCCTACCATTCGGGCCACACCCATTTCCGTTCCAAGAATTCTCCAGGTAAGAATAATGGAGAGGATACTGATGGCCGGTCCCGAATAGAGAAACGCAACTGCTGGTCCCAATCCCGCTCCCCTTTTATAGATACTGGTGAAGAGAGGGAGGATGGTGCATGAACATACGGCGAGGATGGCTCCGGAAACAGAAGCCACGGTATAGGAAAGCCATTTGTTTGCATTCGCTCCAAAATAGCGTATCACAGCCCCTTGGCTGATAAAGACCGCAATCACTCCGGCAATGAAGAAAGCCGGGAGTAGACAAAGGATTACATGCTCCTGTGCATACCATTTAGAGAGATCGAGAACGGCAGCAATGGCGGTTGTAAAACGCTCACTACCAATAGGCAAAAAGAAGATAACCCCAAAAATAAATACCATCCACCACAGATATTTCAATTCTTTTTTTGCTTCCATTTTCTACTTTTTTTGACAATAAAATATATTTCCACATCAGTGATGCAGTTTACTTAACGCCTGTTTATCTAACACTTATACTCCTAACATTCGCTTTATTTCCGCTTCTGACGGGATGTGGCCTTTCACCTTTACTTCACCATCTACCACTACCGCTGGCGTCATCATCACGTTATACTTCATGATTTCCATAATGTCTTCAATCTTGCGGATCGTTACGTTAGCACCGGTTTCCGCCACTACTTTCTGAATGGCGTTATAGGTCAGCACACATTTTTTGCAACCGGGTCCCAATACCAATATTTCCATGATTTAATTTATTATTTGTTGATGTCATTCTTTTTATAAACTGATAATGATGTAATAAGTGCCCACCATCATAAACACTGTTGCCACCACACGTTTGAACCACTTCTGGAAACTGTTCATCCTGTTGTAGAATTTCCCGATATTGCTCACACTATAAGCCAGTAACCAGGCGATGACAATCACCGGAAGACCGGTTGCGATGGCGAATATCGGTGGCAGGAGTAGTCCCGACGTAGACGCAATCGTCAACGGGATCAATCCCCCGAAATAGAGCACCCCACTGTAGGGACAAAAAGCAAGTGCGAACATCAATCCCAGCAGAAATGCATCCCAGTAGCTTTTCTTACCGTTTTTTCTGCTGAATTTTTCCGTCAGCTTTCCCACTCCGGGCAGGTTCAACTGTATGATGTCGAACATAAAGATGCCAATTACCAACAAAGCTATTCCCAGCCAGATGCCACCGATCCCTTGTAACGCAGCTACTATCTTGAACTGGTTTGCGCCGAAAAAGAAGAACACACCAAGTGCGGTATAGGTAAATATCCTCCCCAACGTGTAAAAAAAGCCATTAAACAATACCCGTTTTTTAATACCAATATCTTTACTCAGATAAGCAATGGCTGTGATATTTGTGGCCAACGGGCAGGGGCTGATAGCCGTCATCAGGCCGAGCAGAAATGCTGTGAGCAAAGGCCAGCTAGAGCCATCTGTTAGACTTTGCAAAAAATTCATCATCGTTTAGGACTATTATCTACTCTATAAAAGCCTCCGGTCTACTTCATTCTTCAGCAACTCACTCACACCCTCCGGATTTGCAAATGCGTTTTGTGTCATGTCTATATAGTCGTCACCTTTCGCTACAATGAGTGCATTCCATGTCACACCATACTTCTCAACAAGTTCTTTGTTCCCGACTTCATTGGTCAATACTTCCAAAAATAGCACATTTTTATTGTCACCGTACATCTGTTTTACTGCTTTCTGAGTGAAATTTTGAACTGCTATACAGGTCTTGCAGCGCTGTTTGCCATGGAAATAGTAGACATATACCATAGATGGATCTGCACTTGTAACAGAGGCTGCTTCTGTGGTGGTTCCAGAAGTATCAGGCGAAACATCTGTTGAATCTGCATTTTTTTCGTTTCCGCTTCCGCATGCGGTCAAAGCAACTGATGCTAATAATAAAATAAAAAGGACTTGTTTCATAGTAGTTATAAATTTAGTTTGTATAATGAATAATCATAACTTTGTATTTTTGAAATATTTTGCGTCTTTCTCTTCTTTTTTCAGGATGTGGGTAAATAATTGAAAGCTTTTAACAATGGTTCTTTACCTCTGAAATACTTTCGATGAATGAACCCAATAACTCTCGGATATTCTCCCAGTTTTCTCTGTTTATGCAGTATTTAACCGTGGGGGGAGTAAACTCTCCCTGAATCAGCCCTGCTTCCTTTAGTTCTGTTAAGTGCTGGGATAGCGTGCTCTTGGCTACCGGAATTATCTCAGACATATCGCCGTGGTAGCAACAACTTTGATTGGCCAAAAGCTCCAATATGGCTATCCTAACCGGATGTCCCAACGCTTTGGCAATACGTGAAAGCCTAATCTGTTCTTCTGTGAATTCTTTTTTCGACATAATACTCTTTTGAGATCGAAATGTAGCTCATTCCAGTTCGCAAAAGTACGAACAGTTTTTCAATTCGCAAATTTACGAACAGTTTTTTTAAAGTTTTATTTGATGAATATTTATTCTCGGCTACTTTCAAGAAAGCTATGGATGGAGAGTATCGGCACATAATTCCTGAAAGCGAGTCTTAATTTAGTCACGGACTCAGTAAAACCAACCCATAACTACTAGGTTCTCAACGCAATAACTAAAATAGATGAGGAAACAATGAAAGAATAACAGTGCTGTGCGGCTGATTTACGTGTATAGGGAGGGCTTGATTCCTCGGGAGTAATCAACAGAATGGTTATGGGGTTTATTTACCTTCGATGATTGCTTTAAACTGTTTACGGTATGTTTCCCCGATGGGTATCTGCTTTTTACCAATGACGATCCTGTTCTTGTTGACACTGCTGATCTTGTTTTTGTGTATGATATAAGAACGGTGAACCCGCATAAAGCGGTCCACCGGCAACTCTTCTTCCAGAAGTTTCAGGCTCATCAGTGACAAAATGGGCTTTGGATCATTTTCGGTATAAATCTTGACATAATCTTTCAGGCCTTCAATATAGATGATATCCTCATAAAGCACATGCAGGAGCCGGTATTCCGACTTCACGAAGATACCGATGTTTTCATGTACCGTCTCAGCAACGGGTCTGGATACGGTCATCTCAAACCACTCCAATGCTTTCCTGGCAGCGGCTAAAAATTCGTCAAACGAAAAAGGCTTCAACAGATAATCGAGTGCACTCACCTTGTATCCTTCCAGTGCGTATTGACTGAAGGCAGTGGTAAAGATAACCCTTGTGCGGTGGCTGATGGTACGTGCAAACTCCATTCCATTGATTCCGGGCATCTGTATATCCAGGAAGAGCAGATCGACCTCTTCTTCGGCGATATGCTTCATGGCTGAAAGCGCGTTGCTATATTTGCCTGTGAGCCGGAGAAAAGCAGTTTTTTTTACGTATGACTCGAGGAGTGACAAAGCCAGCGGCTCATCGTCCACGATCCAGCAATTCAGTATCATCCTTTTGTTTTTTTGTGTCTATGACAAGCACGGTGGAATAGACGTCATCTTCTATGGTTGTATGCCATAGGTAACTGTCGTGGTAAAGCAGCTCCAGCCTTCGCCTCACAAGATCCAGACCTATCCCGCTACCGCTCTTGTCCTGTTCCGTTTTCGGGAAATAACTGTTGTTCGATGTAAATTCTATTTTCCCATCTGGATGTTCTTTCAGGGAGATGTCGATAAAGGAAGGTTTATCACCACTTATACCATGTTTGAAAGCATTTTCAATCAAAGATATAAAAATGAGCGGAGAAATCAATGTGTCTCCCGTTTTGGAGTAAGTGAAATGGGTGGTAAGTTTGACATTATCTGCCAGGCGTATGCGCATCAGTTCGATGTAGTTCCGCATAAATTCGGCCTCCTGACGCAACGGCACATAAGTCTGGTTATTGTCGTATAAGAGATGACGCAACATCCTGCTTAAGTCCATCACCGCCTGTTGTGCTTTGGGAGGATTGAATTCAATCAGGGCATAAATATTATTGAGGGTGTTGAGCAGAAAATGGGGATTGATCTGATTCTTCAGATTTTGTAGTTCTGCCTCCGACTTGGCTTTGGCCAGTTCTTTGCGTTCGTTGTCCACTTCAAACCAGCGTACGGTCATCTTCAGTGCTACGCTCAAACCCATGACCAGGAAGAGTGACGTGGAGTTGCGTACAATGAAAAGTAAAGGGAAAAAAGGATTGTGTCTTCCACGCCACTTCGGCCTCAGATAAGGCATCAACTGTTCGAGCAGCTCTCTTCCGTAATGCATCATGAAGGACACACCCACAATCAACAGCACATTGTAAAAAATGAATCCTTTTGTTTTTCCCCGATAGAGAAACTTGTCGATCAAAAGGAAGTAGTTCAGATAAAATACCAGCATGAATCCCAACATCTCGGGAATCGACCGCAAAAAGGGACGCCAGGTAAACACCCGTTCAGAATCCATAAAAAAATAGGGGAGAATGAAAATAACTCCCCACAGCAGGAGGTGGACAAATACATTGTTCCACCTGTGTCTTAGTTTTGGTGTGAATTGCTGTCCCATCGCGTAATAGTAATATTTAATATTCTGTAAAAATAGACTTTTTTTTTATAATCGGTTAATTATTTCTCCGAGATTGAAAAACTTGCCGGAATCGCATGATTCCGGCAAGCTAACTACTTCTCTCACACATGGAGAAGAAATTCTACATCATACCGGGTCCAGGTCCATGCCCGGATCCGTGCGGGGGCGGTCCATCAAAGCCGCGTCGTTGTGGCATCATATCGCTTTGGGTGGCTCCTCCCTTAAAGAAGTTAAACCGATAGACAAAGTGCACCATGAAATAGCTTGTCAGCGTATTGGTGGTGGTGTCTCTTATATAGTTGGATGTCACACTTCTGTTGATGTTGCTTCGTTGTTGCAGGATATCGTATATTTTAAAACGGATGGTGCCGTTTTTCTGTTTGAACAAGGTCTTCTGCAGGGAAGCATTCCACAACCATTCATTCTGTTCATATCCGTCGGCATAGCCCGAGTTGGTAGAATAATTGATGTCGCTTTCGAGTGTCAGATCCCAGGGCAGATAAATCGATGTGTTGGCGTTGCCACCGTAGTTGAAATATTGCTGATCGGTCTGTCCTTGCAAGCTGTTGGTGACATTGTTAAAGTTTATATTTCCCCGTAAACCGAAGTCAAAAAGGTCGGATCGGTAATTCAGTCCGAGCACTTCTGCCAAAGTGAACCTACGGTTGATATTTTTGTCTTCGTCTGTAAAATGGTATGTATCCTCCTCACTCGTCGTGGATTTTGAAAAACCACTTGAATAATTGTAGCTGGCAAACGACATGGAGAAAACAGAGAATTTGATATTCTTCAGAGGCACGTTAAACATGACCCGACCATTTGCGTTCCAGTTGCCGGACACATTCTCGTAGGTCGATATCTTTCGGCCTGTGTTGACGTTCGTAATGGTGGCTCTGACAATGTCGTTCGTCAGATATCCTCCGTTGATGAACGCATTGATAGAGCTAGCTTTCTCGGGATTCGACATCTGGTAACGGAGGTTTAACCCATGTTGGAACGAAGGTTTCAAGTCGGGATTACCGGAGCTGATGTTCAACGGATCAGACACGTCTACCACCGGCGAGAGCTGCGACACGGATGGTTGCTCGGTTCTGCCATTGTAGCGAATACGCAGGTTGTGGGTACGGCTCCAGCGATAATTAAGTTGGGCCATCGGGGCATAGTTGACCACATCTTGTTTCCCGTCGTAGATCATATCTGTACCAATGAATGTCTTACTGCGCGAAGAGGAGGGTTGCATGGAGAAACCGAACATGTAATCATATTTCTCCCGTACCGACCGGAAGTTTACTTCCAGTTCCTGATTCACGAAATTATTTTCCAGTCGCTTGCTGTAGAGGGAGTCAAACACCGTATAATTTCCCGAGTCATCTTTCGAACGGGTATCCTTGTCCGACTCCGAGAAATTTTGCCGGTACTGGTAGGCCAGCTGTAGAAAATTATTCTCTCCGATGGGTTCCACATAGGATAAGTATCCGCGCCACGACTGGTTGTTGTTGATGTTGGTGAAGCGCTGGTCGATGATATCATCGGGGCGTGATCCACTGTAGAAAGTTCCTGATTCACTGGTACCTTTGTTTTCGGAATCTCCTTTTTCCGCATTCAGCTGCACACTCAGTACTCGACCTTCCTTGCCCAATTCACGACTGGCATCGAGTCGAAACTCGATTTCCTTGCCCTTTCCTTCGGAAAAATAGTCCGATTCGCCGTGATTGATTGTGTCTCCTGCCTGTTCACTCACCGTGAGGAAGTCACCTGTTTCGGAGCGATTGTTGTCGTAAAAAGATATTCCAGGACGGAAAATGATTTTCGTGAGGGTATCAGGGTCCCACTCCATTCTGAGATCCAGGTTGAGATTCTGACTCTTGTTGTTCGCCACGTTACTTTCCGATTCAAGCGTATTGCCTGCACTCAACAGGTTTTGCGTGAAGACGTCCGAAAGCACATTGTTGTCGGTGTAGCCATAACGGAGGTTTCCTCCGATTTTCAACGTCGGCGCAAACTGCTTACTGAAATTGCCCCCTATATTCGACGAGGTAGCAATACCATCACGCCCACCGAACATGCCACCACGTCCACCGCGTCCGCCCATGCTTCCAAACATGGAGGAGGCTAAATCAGAAAAACCGGCATTGTTCGTATTATTAATACCACCAATGAAGGTATACTGATCTTTGTCTTTCATGTAGTTCATCATGGCATTACCTTCGTAACGGTCTTTACTGCCATAACCAGCAAAGGCATTTCCGAAAAGGCCCTCTTTCATGCCGGGACGAACAAGCAAGTTGATCACATTTTCTTCCTCGCCATCATCGAAGCCGGTCATCTGTGCCATCTCGGTCCTTTTCTCCAGTACCTGCAACTTCTCCACCATTTTGGCAGGCAGATTTTTAGAGGCCACCTTGGGATCATTGCTAAAGAACTCCTCCCCATCGACCAATATCTTTTTAATTTCCTTTCCGTTGACTGTGATCTTCCCTTCATTATCGATCTCTACACCGGGCATTTTTTTCAGTAGATCTTCCACCACGGCACTCTCGGTAACCTTGTAAGAATCGGCATTGTATTCGAGTGTATCACCTTTCACGCTTATTTCAGGTGCTTTGGCAGAAACAACCGTCTCCGACAGGAGAATGTTGTCGTTACTCATGAGAATGTTACCCAGCTGTACATTTGGTCGGGAGGAGGTTACCTGCACATCGCGGTACACATCATTGTAACCGACAAATGAAATATGCAGGATGTAAGATCCATTTTTAACTGGGATGGTAAAAAATCCCTCATTATTGGATGCTTTACCAGTTACAAAAGAACTGTCGGCACGCTGTAAAACCCGTATGTTGGCCAGTGCAACTGGCTCCTCCAGGTCCTTATCAAGCAGTTTCCCCGATATGCTACTTCCAGACTGCGCTTGTGCAATCAGAGAGAAACCGCATACCGCAAGTGTGGCTACTATAATTAATAATTTCTTCATTGCTCTTTTTTTTAT
This sequence comes from Proteiniphilum sp. UBA5267, assembly GCA_002411515.1. Classification (GTDB taxonomy): domain Bacteria; phylum Bacteroidota; class Bacteroidia; order Bacteroidales; family Dysgonomonadaceae; genus Proteiniphilum. The sequence goes on from DHTF01000107.1 coordinate 116,004, forward strand.
CTAATCAATTTTCTCTACCGAATCTCCTGCAAAAATAAGCTAGCTACAAAATGTCGACAAAAGAAATAGACAAACTATCTGATTTCATCGACCAATGACGGATTACAGACTATCAAGTTCTCATCTAAAAAGAGCACAAAAAAAGATATTTCATATGTTTTTTTGCGAATTATACTTATTTTTGTTATCGCCTGAATGCTGAAGGATTAATTTATAAAATCGTTTATTTTACGCGCAAAATAAATCCATAATCATATGTTGAAATCTTTGAAAAGTGAAGACTGGGTATCCACGATACTCGGAGGGCTCATTCTTTTGCTTGTAATCTTCTTGCCATCGGTCATGAAGCATTACACATATATGTCGGCGATTATTGCCTTGCTGGCTTATCTGGGATATCTTTTCATGGGCAACAAAGACCATGGAAAGTTTCTGCCCTCATTCGCCGTGGTCTATCTGCTGGCCTGGCTTGCTACTTATATTTCGGGCATTGCACCCATTAAAACCATGGGACTTGAGTCTGTATTTTTTGCAGTCATCATCGGCCTACTGATTCGCAATACGGTGGGATTGCCCAAATGGATGGCTCCGGCCGTAAAAAGTGAATATTACATCAAAGCCGGGTTGGTGATACTGGGTAGCTCCATTCTGTTCAATGAAATCATGAAAGCCGGTGCCCTGGGTATGATTCAAGCAATCATCGTAGTGTTATCGGTTTGGTATTTCAGCTTCTGGGTTGCTCTCAGAATGTTTAAAATAGACAAAGAGATGTCGATCCTGCTCTCCAGTGCTGTCTCTATTTGCGGTGTTTCCGCAGCAATTGCGACCAGTGGCGCCATCAAGGGAAACCCCAAAAAACTATCTTTTGT
>DHTF01000107.1:117115-127412 GCA_002411515.1 Proteiniphilum sp. UBA5267
ATGGGGCTGAGTGAGGAGGTGGCCGGGGCCTGGCTGGGCGGCACCATCGACACCACGGCAGCCGTTGTGGCTTCAGGTAAGTTTATCGGAGAAACGGCCGAACAGTATAGTGTCATCATCAAATCGGCACAAAACGTACTGCTGGGTGTGGCAGCCTTCGCGATTTCACTTTATTGGTCTTACAAGGGTACCAACAACGACATACGCCCCTCGGGCAGTGTGCTGTGGGATCGCTTTCCTAAGTTTGTGATTGGGTTTCTGGTTGCATCGTTGCTGTTCAGCTTTGTTTTCGATGCCGAAACAGGCAAGGAACTTTCACGGATTGCGAACAAAGGAGCTCGCGGTCTCTTGTTCTCTTTGGCATTTGTCTGCATTGGTCTGGAAACCGATTTCCGATACATCTTTAAGAAAGAGAATACCAAATACATTTGGTCGTTCCTTACAGCACAGGCTTTCAACATCATACTCACCTTATTGGTTGCCTGGTTGCTCTTCAGAACTATCTGACAACAATTCTTTCTAAACAAAATCATGTGGTTGAACGTTCTTTCAGCGTTCGCATCAATCATAATCGCCGGAAAACTGTCTATTTGTTCATAGATGTTTTTTCGGGATGAAACAGTAAGTTCACACCCCGATGAAACGATTTCTACGTGTGCTCGTTAACATAGCCGTAGCCAATACAAGTGCTTACCTGCTTTGGAGCGCATTCTCATTCTGGATTTACCTCGAAACAAAGTCGGTGCTGGTCCTCTCGGTGCTCAGTGGTACTTATATGCTGCTGGTCACGATTTCGAGCATGTTCTTCGGCACAATCGTGGATAAGCACAAGAAAAAAAAGGTGATGATGGGAGCCTCGGTGGCGACAATGGTCTTCCTGCTGCTGGCGAGCGCTATTTTTTTACTCTCCGACAGAGCTCAGATAGCCAACATCCATGCGCCGGCATTCTGGTTTTTTTCGTTGCCGCTCCTTTTGAGTGCGCTCACTGGCAATTTGCGGGCCATTGCACTCTCCACTACCGTTTCCATACTTGTGCCACAACAGGACTATGCACGCGCCAACGGGCTCATAGGCACAATTCAGGGATTTGGAATGATCGCCAACACCGTCTTCAGCGGACTCATCATTGGTTATCTGGGAATGGACTGGGCCATTTTTATTACCCTGCTGCTGTCGACCGGCACACTGATACACCTCTTCTTTCTCTCCATTCCTGAAGAGCATATCGTGCATGATCCACATCTGCAAAACAGCCAGGTTGATTTTCGGGGAGCCTTCAGAGCCATCCACCTGGTACCGGGTTTGATGGCGCTCATTTTCTTCACCACCTTCAACAATTTCATTGGTGGTGTCTTTGCGGTACTACTCGATCCGTATGGGCTCGCACTCTTTCAGGTGGAAGTCTGGGGTATCATCCTGGGACTTGCAGGTACGGGATTCATTTTTGGGGGACTGCTTATCGGAAAGTTGGGCCTGGGCAAAAAACCGCTTCGTTCGTTGCTCCTCGGTTATATCTTCATCAGCCTGATCTGTATGCTCTTCACCCTGCGCGAAGGATCGCTTTTATTTGTAGGAGGGATGTTTCTTTACATGCTCATCGCACCGATCGTGGAAGCAGGTGAACAGACCATCATTCAAACCGTTGTACCAAAGCCCAAGCAGGGTCGCGTGTTTGGGTTTGCCCAAACGGTTGAGGCGGGTGTCACCCCCATTTCCATCTTTATCATCGGACCTTTGGCACAATCCTTCATTATCCCCTATGTGGAAAGTGATGCCGGAAAACAAGCCTTTGGCTGGTTACTGGGAGAGGGCGCAGCCCGCGGCATTGCCCTCACTTTTGTTGTCGCGGGTGCTTTTATGTTGTTGTTGTCGATTCTTGCTTTCCGCACAAAAGCTTATCATATTCTTTCCGCGTCATACAAGCGCAACATCGACAGAGGCGAATAGCAATCAGAGTTCCTTTGCCAACTTCAGCCACATAAAATTGGCACGTTCCATCGCAATATCGGTCCAGCTTTCCACATGAAACTCGAAACATACGGCTGAGGCGGTGGGCAAGTTGTCGATTTTCACTCCCAGGTCATTGATCAGGTCGGTTACTCCCGGGTTATGCCCAACGTAGAGGCAGTTCTCCACCTCATGGGGTAATTTGGAAAGTACTTTCAGTATCCACCTGGCCGGTGCAAAATAAAGGTTTTGGTCTGTTTGTATCTTATCCACGGGATAACCTATTTGCTCTGCTACAAGGATCGCCGTCTCGTGTGCTCTTTTTGCGGAAGAGGAAATGATGAGGTCGAGCTCACCTTCTCTCTTGAGGATGTAGCTTCCCATGTCACCGGCATTTTTGCGTCCACGCTCGGTGAGGAGACGGTCGTAATCGTCTTTGGCCATGGTATCCTGCTCGGCCTTACCATGACGTAGAATAATCAGTTGCTTCATGTTAATCCCAGCTTAAGATAACTTTTCCACTCATTCCACTCTCCATCACATCGAATCCCTTTTGAAAATCATCGATGCCGAAACGGTGGGTGATGACTGGTGACAGATCGAGACCGGAGATCAGCATTTGTTCCATCTGATACCAGGTCTCCCACATTTCCCGACCATATATACCTTTAAGTGTGAGAGCTTTAAAAATTATTTCATTCCAATCGACTGTGGTGTTATTGGGTAGGATACCTAACAGCGATATTTTTGAACCGTTGTACATGTTATCGATCATCTCACGGAAACCTGCTGGTGAACCTGACATCTCAAGTCCCACATCGAAGCCTCTCATACCCAGTTTCTCCACAGCCTGTGCAATGGTCTCACCTTTGGCTGGGTTCACGGTAAGCGTGGCTCCCATCTTACGGGCAATGTCCAACCTGTATTCACTCAAATCGCTGACAACAATATAACGGGCTCCTGCGAAACGACAGATAGCTGTAGCCATGCTTCCTATTAGCCCTGCGCCTGTGATTAGCACATCTTCTGCGATCAGCGGAAAAGAGAGTGCTGTGTGTGTGGCATTGCCAAATGGATCCATGATGGATGCAATTTCATCGGGAATGCGGGAATCAAGCTTCACCACGTTGGAAGCCGGGAGTGAAAGGTATTCTGCGAAGGAGCCGTCACGATTCACCCCCACACCAATGGTGTTCTCACACACGTGCAGTTTTCCGCGTCTGCAGTTGCGACAGTGTCCGCAGGCAATATGTCCCTCTCCCGTCACGCGATCCCCTACCTTCAGATTCTCCACACCACTACCCATATCCACTATCTCACCCACATACTCATGTCCTATGGTCATGGGCGTCTTGATGGTTTTCTGCGACCAATCGTCCCACTTGTAAATGTGCAAATCGGTTCCGCAGATAGCGGTTTTCTTTATTTTGATCAATACTTCGTTCACACCAATGGAAGGAACAGGAACCTCTTCCATCCAGATGCCCTTCTCGGGTCTTAATTTCACCAGTGCTTTCATATTTTTAAGCTTTCGGCGGTCGGTTGTCAGCTATCAGCTTTGTGAACTGAAAGAAGCAGCAGACAGCATTTTGGGTTGTTAGATGATACCTAATTTTTTTCCTACTTTAATAAATGCAGCAATTGCTTTATCGAGATGTTCCCTTTCATGACCAGCCGACAGCTGCACCCGGATGCGTGCCTGCTCTTTCGGTACCACGGGATAGTAAAATCCAGTCACATAGATTCCCTCTTCTAGCAGACCCGCAGCAAACTGTTGCGATAGCCTGGCATCGTAGAGCATGACAGCACAGATGGCCGATTGTGTGGGCTTTATGTCGAATTGAGCCTCTTTCATCTTTTTCACGAAATAGTCCACGTTCTCATGCAGTTTGTCCTGCAAGAGGTTGGACTCTTTCAGCATATGGAAAGCTTCCACGCCAGAAGCAGCTACCATGGGCGGAATGGAGTTAGAGAAGAGATAAGGACGTGAGCGCTGGCGCAACATCTCGATGATTTCCCGGCGTCCGGTAGTGAAGCCGCCGATAGCGCCACCAAAGGCTTTGCCCAGCGTGCCAGTGATAACATCCACCTTGCCCATGACATCGAACTTTTCGGTGACTCCTTTCCCTGTTTTGCCCACCACACCAGCGGAGTGACTTTCGTCCACCATCACCAGGGCATCATATTGCCCGGCCAGTGCAATGATCTGATCGAGTGGTGCTACGTTGCCATCCATAGAAAATACACCGTCGGTGACAATGATTCGGAAACGTTGTTCCTGTGCTTCCTTCAGCTTCTCCTCCAGATCGGCCATGTCGGCATTGGCGTAACGGTAGCGTTTCGCCTTGCAGAGACGTACGCCATCGATGATGGAGGCATGGTTCAGCGCATCGGAGATGATTGCGTCTTCTTCGCTAAAAAGCGGCTCAAAAAGGCCTCCATTGGCATCGAAGCAGGAAGCATAAAGGATGGTATCGTCGGTATTGAAAAAATCACTGATGGTTTTTTCCAGTTCCTTGTGGTAATCCTGCGTTCCGCAGATGAAGCGAACCGACGACATACCGTAACCGCGCTCTTCGAGGGCATTCTTTGCTGCTGCAACAAGCCGTGGATGATCAGAAAGACCGAGGTAGTTGTTGGCACAAAAGTTGAGTACCTGCTGCCCCGATTGTACCTTTATCTCGGCACGTTGCGGTGTGACAATAATCCGTTCATTTTTATAGAGGCCTGCGTCCTCTATGGCTTTCAACTCAGCCTGCAGGTGTTGTTGCATTTTTCCGTACATACTCTTGTTGTTGCAATTTTTTTATTTCCAGTAATTAGTTGTCAACTTTCACTTTCTTCTTCCAACTCATTGCGCAGTGACTGGGGAAGTGATTTCTTTGATTTTAGTCCCAGTTCACGCAGTTTTTCCGTCTGCCCAATGAGGTTTCCCCTACCCGCTGTCAACTGTCTGTAAGCACTGTCGTAACTTCTTTTAGCTCTGTCGAGGTGAACCTCTATATCGATAAGCGACTCTACGAAATTAACAAATTTGTCGTAAAGTGCGGCACCGCGCACAGCAATCTCCTGTGCATTGCGGTTTTGGTATTCACGCTTCCACAAATCTACAATTAATTTTAAAGCGGCAATTAAATTCGTAGGACTTATCAGGAGAATTTTCTTGTCATAGGCATACTGCCAGAGACTCTCCTCATGACGCAGGGCCAACATGTAGGCCGGTTCATTGGGAATGAACATCATCACGAAGTCGAGTGAAGAAGCGTAATCCTGATAACTTTTACGGCTCAGTTCATCGATGTGCTTCCGCACAGAGCGCAAATGTTCGTTGATAAATTTTTTCTGTTCTTGCGGATCATCGCAGCCGATGTAGTTGGTATAGGCTGTGAGCGATACTTTCGAGTCAATGATTACCTTTCGGTTGTCGGGGTAGGCAATGATCACATCCGGCTGCATCCGGGAACCATGCTCGCCCGTATAATAGTTGCCATCGGGATCCTTCAGGTACTCCTGCACAAAATATTCCCTTCCTTTGGTCAGTCCCGATCGCTCCAGTATATTCTCCAGGATCATCTGCCCCCAGTCGCCCTGTATCTTGGAGTCACCTCTTAGCGCATGGGTCAGGTTGTTGGCCTCATTGCTGAGGCGGTCGTTGAGTTCCCGCAGGTTCTTCACTTCCCGTCCTAAAGAAAAGCGTTCCTTTGCCTCGGTGAGATAAACCTCTTCCACTTTCTTCCTGAACAAGTCGATATTCTCTCCCAGTGGCCTGAGGATCATATCCAGGTTGTCGCGGTTGAGGTTGGTAAACTTTTCGGTTTTCTCCTCCAGTATCTTCGAAGCGATCTGTTCAAACTCCAGTGTGAACTGTTTGCGAATCGCTTCCATTTCATTCTTCTGCAGCCCAAGCTTCTCAGTTAGTGCATTATTTTCTGCAGTGAACGTCGCCAGCAGCTTATGAACCTCATTCAATTCATCGGTCAAGGTTCTCACATCGACCTTATACTGCGCAATCTCCTGCTCCACATCAGATATCTTCTCTTTCGATACCGCAAGTTGGGTGTTCAACCGGTAATTCTCCTGCGTAGCAATCTCAAAATCTCTTTTCGAGACTGTTTTCAATTTCCAGTAGAGCGACACAACTATGCATGCCAGTATGGAACCCACTCCACATCCTACCAACGCATAAAGGATTTCTGCGGAATCTTTCACGATAAAATTACTCTGTTGAAGATATCTTCGTCGGTACCTATTTGATATTTTTCAGTGTATGGCCCATCCGCTTCTTTTTCGTCTCCATATAAAAATGGTTGTAAGCGTTGGGCGTGACCTCCAGGGGTACATTTTCCACGACTTCCAGGCCGTATGATTCCAGGCCTATCCGCTTCTTGGGATTATTTGTCATCAACCGCATCTTCTTTACATCCAGGCTCCGTAGTATCTGTGCACCCACGCCGTAATCTCTTTCATCGGCCTGATAGCCAAGATGCAGGTTGGCATCCACGGTGTCAAAACCCTGTTCTTGCAGCTTGTAAGCTTCGGCTTTTGCCATGAGACCGATGCCGCGCCCTTCCTGATTGAGATAAACGAGGACCCCCTTGCCCTCCTTCTCGATCAGTTGCAATGCTTTATGGAGTTGCTCCCCACACTCACAACGCATGGAGCCGAAAATATCACCTGTGATGCAGGAAGAGTGCACCCTCACAAGCAGCGGCTCATCATCAAGCCACTCCCCTTTGATCAGTGCCACATGCTCCTGCCCTGTAGATTTCTGAAGAAAGGGAATCATTCTGAACTCACCATACTGGGTAGGTAACTGCACAGCTTCGCCCCGTTCTATGAGCGACTCGGTCTGGAGCCTGTATTTTATTAAATCGGCTACGGAGACTATCTTCAGATTGAATTTTGCGGCCATCTCCATCAACTCTGGTAGTCGGGCCATGGAGCCGTCCTCGTTCTTGATCTCCGCAAGGGCCCCCGCGGGATACAACCCGGCAAGCCGTGCAAAATCGATCGAGGCTTCGGTGTGACCTGCGCGGCGTAATACACCTTTCGACTGTGCACGGAGCGGAAAGATATGTCCCGGTCGGCCAAAGTCCTCAGGTGCTGTTTCTTCACGTGTAAGCGCCAAAATAGTCTGTGCTCTGTCGTATGCGGAAATACCGGTCGTACAACCATGTGTCAGCAAATCGATGGTTACGGTAAAGGGGGTGGCATGAATGGAGGTATTGTGGGTTACCATCATTGGCAGCTCCAGCTCCTCAGCTCTCTCCTTGGTAATGGGAGCACAGATAAGGCCTCTTGCGTGTGTTTCCAGAAAGTTTATCTTCTCTGGAGTGATGCACTCTGCCGCGATGATCAGGTCGCCTTCATTTTCCCTGTCCTCATCGTCTACCACGATAATGAAATTGCCTTTGCGTACCTCCTCTATGGCTTCTTCTATTGTATCAAGTTTAATTTCTTTTTGCATATTCTGTTTTTATTTTATGCTGTTATCACGCGACCAGTTGTCTGTGCGTTTTGTATGACTCCAATCATCTCTCTGCTCAGCCGCTGTATCTCTTTCAGATCATTTCTGTTTCTTGTTTCAAACGGAACCGAAAGGAGGCGCAGTATAATTCCCACCGGAAAGAGGTACATGCTGATTTTGGCTAAGATAGAATTGGCTTTGAAAGGTCGTATGGCTGTAATAAGCACCGGGAATGCCTCCGCTAGAGAGAGTTCCTCCAGTCTCCGAGAGTTGGAGAGCTGGTTGAGGATAATCTCCATGGAACTTTTTATGGCGTGCAATTCCCTCTCGTATCCGTTCTTTATCCAATAAGCTTTATATGATACCCGGCTGTAAGTAGCGAGGTAGCGGTCAATATCTTCCGACAAACCCGATAACGAGTCCACGATCTCACTATAATCCGGGCGATCAATGATCACGCTTTTCAACGGATATTTTCTTTTATCCCGAACAAAGAACAATTTTTTAAAGAACTCACGATACGTGTCAGCGTTCATGATCACCGAATCGTTCATTGCCTTGTGAGTCAGAAACACCCCGATGGGCAGGAGAATAAATGAACTGAACCACATGCCGAACCAATGTTCCCACACCCCGTCGCGTGTCATCTTATAGCCCACATTGTCGACGATATAATAAATGATGAAGAGCACCACTGAGATTACGATGGGCGTGCCCAATCCTCCCTTTCTGACAATGGACCCCAGTGGGGCGCCAATGAAAAAGAAAATGAGGCAGGTGAAAGGGATGGTAAATTTACGATGCCACTCCACCCAATGGCGGTTGATGGTCTTTTGTGTGGTTGTTTTATTGAGAGACTTGAAAAGGAATTCATTGCTGTTGTTTTCGGCTTTCGAGAAAGCACTTTGCAGGATGTTAGACTGCTCTTGTAGTTCTTTCGATTGCAACAGTGTATCGGGCCGTGGAACAATCACGTCAGCAGGAATGGCAGCTGCGATGAGTGAATCTTTCCTGTCCGAAGGATAGCTGTTGCGAAAGGTGAGATAATAATAGTTTTTCATCAACTTCCTGTCTACCGTGTTCACACTGTCCATGATCATAGTCATGGAATCGATGGAGGCGCCCAGTTCTGAGAGGTTCTTGGAAACATAGTTGCTGGTTGAGCTTCCCTCGATCACTTCCTCACCCATGCGGTTGAAATTGGCATCGTAGGGAATCATCATGGTCTTCACATCGAAGTTCTCCCGGGCGTAAGGAACAAAGTCGACCTGCCTCCGAGAGCCGGCACCCTGCTTGAAGTTTTGAAATTGCTGTCCGCTGTACATGGTAAAAATCAACATCGTCTTGTCTTCGGTTGAACTCATTTCAGCCGAATCACAGACAATCACTGCCATGTTGTTGAATCCGCTCGCCACGTCATAAATCAGCACGTCATACAACATCCCGGTCTTTTGATCCTTCCTTTCCACATAGAGGTTGTATCCTTCAATTTCTTTGTAGAAAACACTCTCCGGCACATCCAGCTCGGGTGAGGCCTGCCGGATGGAGATCAGCAGGGAGTAAAATTTGGTTTGTATTTTGGGGATGGCGTTATTCTGAAAGAAGAAGGCCCCTACGCTGATGAAGAAGATGAGGATAATCAGGGGCTTCATGATTCGCAGCAAGGGAATGCCAGCCGATTTAATGGCCAGGAGCTCGAGATTCTCTCCCATATTTCCAAAGACCATCAGTGAGGCCAGCAGGATGGCCAGTGGCAGCGCCATGGGAATAAGATTCAGGGCGGCGTAAAAAAACATCTCGCCAATCACATCGAGCCCAAGGCCTTTGCCCACCATATCTTCCACGTACTTCCACAGGAACTGCATCAGCACCAGAAACAAGCATATGGCAAAAGTCATCAGAAAAAGCGGGATAAAAGTGGTCAGGATATAGCCGTATAGCCGCTTTATGTGAAAAAAATTCCTCATCGATTCTGAACAAAAAGAGACCCGTTTAATTTGAGGGCAAAGATAATAAAATCAAACGGACAATCGTAGCTTCGGAAGTGTAAAGATGATTAATTAGAACGGCACCGGAAGGAGGTGAGCGGCTCAGATACCCAGTCTTCGTTTCATCTCATCGACCTGAGATTCCCACAAAGCAATGGAATCTCCTTTTTCGTCGGGTTCTGCGAAGTCGGTTATCTCCAGTGTCATTTCGCCCGACAGATCCAGTTTATGGAGTGAGAACTCAAAATAGCACTGCTCTTCCTCGTCATCGATCCATCGATAACGGATACTAGCAAGAGGTTTTTGATTTACAATGAAAGCCTGATTTTGACTTTTTCCCCAGTTGAAGGTGTAGATGCTTTCTGTCTCATCCATCGATACCTCATCAGCAAACCACTCTGAAAGGCCGTCTATCTGGCTCACCATTCGCCATAAACTACTCAGGCTTGCGTTTCCCATAAGGAATTCGATATGGAATTTTTCTCTGGACATCTATTATTTAAAAAACAGGCTCACAATATACAATTTTTTTTTGGATATGTTGCTAAAAATTCACAAAAACAGAAAAAGCTGCCCGAAGGCAGCTCTTTGTGAATGACAACAATCAGACTTATTGTACCGGTATGTATTCCACGAAAGCCTCAATGGCTTCGTAAGAGGCCAACCCCAGCTTCCAGTACATGTCGGCCGTAGCGCGGTTGCGCTCTTCAGAACGTTGCCAGAATAAGCGTTCGTCATCCCCCAGGAAAGGAGCGCTCTCCATTTGGGACTGATGTTTCAGAATAGCATTCCGTTTTTGACGCAGTTCCTCGGGTGAGAGCGGTACAGCCATTTCAATATGGTCTATCTCCCACTCCATCCACGCACCCCGATACATCCAGACGCGGCAGTCAT
>DHTF01000107.1:127509-174159 GCA_002411515.1 Proteiniphilum sp. UBA5267
GCCATTTCAATATGGTCTATCTCCCACTCCATCCACGCACCCCGATACATCCAGACGCGGCAGTCATTGAACCACTCTTCTTCCTTGAGGGTGTCTAGAGAAGCCAGGATAGCGTCGAGACAAACCTTGTGTGTCCCATGAGGATCTGCCAGGTCGCCGGCGACATATATCTGGTGAGGCTTGATGGTTTCAATAAACTCCTTGACAATGGTGACGTCCTTCTCGGAGATCGGATTTTTCTTCACTTTGCCTGTCTCGTAGAATGGGAGATCCAGAAAATGTACGTTCTCCTCTGAGAGCCCTACATACCTGTCAGCCGAGCGAGCCTCCTCACGGCGTATTCTACCCTTTATGAAGAGAATATCGGGCGTATCGACATCCTCCTTTGTTTTTTCATGCATGAGATAGTGTCGTATATGCTCGTATTTTTCCAACAGACCCGTATTTTCGGGATTGAACTTCTTGCGCATGCTATTCAGTACGGAGATATAGCGGATCACCTCCTCATCACCCACGGCAATGTTTCCTGAAGTCTGGTAGGCCACATGTACCTCATGACCCTGGTTCACCAGGCGCTGAAATGTCCCCCCCATGGAAATGACATCGTCATCAGGATGCGGGCTGAAGATAATCACACGTTTGGGATAGGGCTTTGCCCGTTCCGGGCGATAGGTATCATCGGCATCGGGTTTTCCTCCAGGCCAGCCGGTAATGGTATGCTGCAGGTCGTTGAAAATTTTTATGTTTACATTGTAGGCCGATCCATACAGCGTAATTAGCTCACTCAGTCCGTTATCGTTGTAATCCTTGTTGGTCAACTTCAAAATAGGCTTATCCACCACACCACAGAGCCACACAATGGCGCGCCGGATCAACTTGCTGGTCCACTCACAATTGGTGACGAGCCAGGGGCGGCTGATGCGCGTAAGTTCAGATGCGGCTGCTAAATCTACATATATTTTGGTTTCGGGATGCGTCTGCAAAATAGAACCAGGAATCAGGTCTGTGACCGTACCCTCCACGATATCCCGAATGCTTTCCGCTTTTTGTTCACTCCAGGCTACCAGTGCAATCTTTTTGGCGCCCATCATATCAGAAAGGCCCATGGTGATTGCGCTTACGGGCACCTTGTCGAGAGATCCGAAGTTGCGGGCAATATCTTTGCGCGAGTCACCGTCGAGCATGACCAGCCTTGTTTGTGAGTGGAGTCCGCTACCGGGCATGTTAAAGCCTACATTCCCTTTGCTACCCAGTCCCAGTAACAAATAATCGAGACCACCCATTTTTTTGAGGTCGCGTTCAAATGCTTCACAGTTTTCGGCAATCAGATCTTTCTCGATGGTGGCATCGGGCGAAAATATATGGGCAGGGTCTATATCGATTTGATTCAGAAACACCTCTTTCAGCATTTGCAAGTTGCTGAAAGAGAAATCAACCGCAGGGTAAAACTCGTAGGTATTAAAGATAACCAGATTCTTGAAGCTTACCTGCTCTGTCTTGTGCAGTCTGACCAACTCTTCGTACACCGGTATCGGAGAAGCACCTCCGCTGATACCCAGTATAAACAGCGCTCCATTTTGTTGTTTTAACAACATCTCTGCCACAATATCGTGGGCCACCTTTTTTGCTGCTCTTTTGGATTCTTCGTAGATGGCGACGGGCAATTTCTCGAAACGTGAGAGATTGTACTCTTCAAAATCGTTCTCGGGGAAGTAATACTTCTTGGGAACGCGTTCGAGTGTGATTTGAGAACTCAGATCTAATCTCATATTATATACAATTTACTAGTTTTATAATTTATTTTTGGCCTCGCGATCCATCCTGTTCGTTACCCTACCGTAAATGAAAAGGGCAACAGCAGATATGGCTCCGATGGCCACAAAGACATACCAGATATGGTGTGCATTTTGTGTAGCAGCAGCGTATGCAACGCTGTCCATCACACCGGCTTCGTTGGTGAAAAGTCGCGGGTCCGGCAAATACTTATCCAGCAGAAATCCCGAGAGACCAAAGGCAAACAGGTAGGAAAAGAAGGAATGCAGATGGCTGAAACCCAGGTACAGCCCCTCCTCTCCTTTGGGAGCCTGCAGGGAGAAGTATTCCAGGTAACGGGGTGAGATAAAACACTCGGCAATAGCCTGAAAGGCTATACCGACAATCATCATGAATGCGACCGGATGCAAACCCAGAATGTGGGTTTCCCCAATTTGGGTGCCCAGTGACATGACTAGCGCCGATACAGGGATGATGAACATCCCGACCATCATGGAGGTGATGGCACTGCGTTTCTTCATGAGGGAAGTCACAAAGTTCACACATAAAAACACCACCAGCGGATTCACATTCGCATACCAGCCGGGGGAAGCGCTCTCCCCGATCAGCCTGATCACAAACTTGGGCATGGTGGCATACATCTGGCTTTGAATAACCCAGAAACCGCTCACAATGAGAATGAGCAGCATCAGCCGCACATTGAGCACTACCTTCACCAGTGATCGGCCTATTTCGGCGAAGCTTTTTCCTTTGCCTTCCGTCTTTACCGACTTATAAAAAAAATAGACTGCTATCAGCGCCAGGAGCGTCATCGCCGCCGAGAAATAATTCAGATACACAAGTCCCTGGTCGCCCATGCTTCTACGCAAGGGGTCCACCACCGTTTTGCCGGTGAAGGCACCTATGTTTACCATCATGTAAAAGATGGAATAACCACGCGCCCGGTTTTCGGGTGTGGTCTCGCGTGCGACAGTACCCGAGATGACCGATTTGATGAAGGCACCGCCTATCACGACCAGTATGAGGGGAGCCACAATGGACCAGCGGAGGTAACTCTCGTTTAGCCCCGTGTATGTGGTGGTCATGCCATAATCTACCAGTCCTGCGCTTTCAAGCATCGTGGGCAGAATGCCCAATCCGGCATAGCCGACAGTCAGCAGGGTAAAAGCAATCATGATGGCCGAACGGAAGCCTATTTTATCGGCATAAGCACCTGCAAACAGAGGGAGCAGGTAAAGAGAAGCCGAAAACAATCCGGCTATTACACCTGCTTCTATATCAGAGAAGCCCCAAACATTCGATAAATAGAGGGTTATGACTATAAAGACAGCATAGTATGCCAGCCGTTCCAGAAGTTCAACAAAGTTGGCTACCCAAAAGGGCTTTGAAAACTTTACCATCACTGTGTATTTAATGTTAATTTTAATATTGAGGACAAAGATAAAAAAAAATTTGATTATTCCCATGAAGAGAACCTATTCCAAATCTATTACGGTAATTCCCGCGCCACCGAATTGTACATGCTCATCTGCAAAGTGAGCAACGCCGTTCACTGTGCCCAGATACTCCCTGATAATCTGGCGTAAAGCACCGGTACCCGTACCATGCAAGATGCGCACCCTGGACACACCCAGCTGAATGGCATCGTCGATAAAATAGATGACAGCCTGCAAAGCCTCGTCGCCCCGCATGCCTCGCACATCGATATCCTGCCTGAAATTCAGTTTCCGCTCATGCAGCAGGTCGCGGGTATTGGAAGCTTTTTTCTCTTTTTTTAGCTGGTTGTTGCTCACCCGTTCCAGATTATCGAGACTCACCGAGGTTTTGATCATCCCAAAAGCTACCGTGGCTTTCTTACCGGTAACGTCCATCACCTCTCCCACCGAAGTCTGTCCCTTGATACGTACGGCATCCCCCACTGCGGGTTGTTCGCTGGCTACCTTGGATTCCGGTGCCTGCGTCTTTTTCTTTTTATGGGCTTTCTTATGGGCAATCTGCTCCTGCCCGTCGACGTCGGAAGCCGACACCTGTTCTTTGAACCGGCTCAGTGATTCCCTGATTTGTTTGGTCTTATCCTTATCGGCTTTAGCCTCTCTGATTTCGCGAATGGTATTTTCAATGCGTGCATTGCTTTCGGCCAGCATCTGCTCTGCCTGTTGCCGAGCTTGGGTAAGGATATCCTTTTTCTGTTTGTTGATCTCCTCGAGTCCCGATTCATATTTCGTGGAGACCTCCTCAAGGCGGTTGCGTTCGCGTCGTATCTCGTCACGCTTGCGTTCCCAGTAGCGGCGGTCTCGTGCAATATCCTGCAGGTATTTGTCCATGTTGATGTAATCGCTCCCCACGATCTCCGTAGCATGTGCGATCACCTCCTCCGGGAGACCTATCTTGCGGGCTATCTCCACAGCGAAGGAGCTTCCCGGGTTTCCGATGGAGAGACGGAAAAGCGGCTGCATCTCATGCCGGTCATACAGCATGGCGCCATTCACCACACCCTCATGTTCGTTGGCAAAATGTTTCAGGTTCTGGTAATGGGTGGTGATCACGCCAAACGATTGTTGCCTGTTAAACCGGTCCAGCAGAGCCTCTGCAATGGCAGCACCTATCTGCGGTTCGGTGCCGCTTCCAAACTCATCGATCAGCAGCAACGATTTCGCATGGCACTTTCTTTCGAAAAACTTCATGTTCATCAGGTGCGAGCTGTAGGTGGAAAGATCGTTTTCGATGGATTGCTCATCACCGATATCGATAAAGATATCGGAAAAGATTCCCACCTTGGAGTTCTCCTTCAATGGAATCAACAATCCGCACTGCACCATGTACTGGAGAAGGCCGACTGTTTTCAGGCAGACCGACTTTCCACCGGCATTGGGACCAGAAATCACCAGTATTCTGTTCTGCTCCTCCAGTGTGATGTCGAGCGGTACAATTTTTCTGTTCTGCTTCTTTAGGGAGAGGTAGAGCAGCGGGTGCACCGCCTCCACCCAGTCGATCAGCTGTGCATCCTGTAGCGATGGCCTGATGCCCTCTATCTGCTGTGCGAAGGCAGCCTTGGCCTGAATGAAATCGATCCACGCCAGAAACTCGTACGACTCAAGCAGATCGGGCAGAAAAGGACGAAGGTAGTCGGTAAAATCTATCAGGATGCGGATGATCTCGCGCCTTTCATCACTTTCCAGTTCACGGATGCGGTTGTTAGCCTCCACCACTTCCGAAGGCTCGATAAAGACAGTTTTTCCCGATGCTGATTCGTCGTGCACGATTCCTTTGATCTTGCGTTTGAAGGAGGGATTCACCGGAATTACCAGACGCCCGTCGCGCATGCTAGGCGCTACATCCTTGTCCACATAACCTTCTGCCTGTGCCTTTCGCAGGATGGACTGGAGGCTCTTCGAAATACCATTTGCCGTGGAGCTGAGTTCGCGCCGTATTTCCGACAGGCGGGCGGAAGCATTGTCCTTCATCTGGCCGAAACCATCCAGCATGCTGTCTATCTTGCGGGTGATCTCGGGAAAGGTGACCACATTGCCGGTGAGCGCCAGCAGGTGTGGATAACGCGGCGTTTTCTCCTCGTCGCGACGCAGAAACGCCACGATGCCGTTGATGGTCTGCAGGGAACGGCGCAGCTCAAATAACGCGCTCAGGTCGATCCATGATCCCTCAATGCGCACACGCCGCAGCACAGGCCGCAGATCGTAAAAATGATCCACCGGAAAAGCATCCTCTTCCTCCCTGATACGGACAAATTCCTCGGTTTGGAACAGCAGCGTACGGATCTCGTCGAAAGAATCAGAAAACTGCATCTCCTCCACCTTCTCTCTTCCAAGTGTGCTCAGACACCGGTCGGAGATCAGTTGCCGTACTTTGTTGAATTCTATTTTTTGTTCGAAATTATCGGGATAGATCACGTCGTTAAGTTTGTAAGTTGCGTTGAGCGCTTGAATTATCGTGCAAAATTACAATTTTATGGCGACTATTTCTACTTCGTTAAAGAGATTCCCTGTTTTCTTTCAAAAAATTCAGGTTTTTCCTTGTGTGAATTTTCTTTCCCTTTTTTGCCGATGTTTTTGGTTTTCTTGTTGCAGAATTCAAAAAGATGTACTACTTTTGCCCCTCGAATTTGGAAATATACTTCCATTTTTATTTGTTGGTGAGAACAGATGATTCATAATCATGCGGTCAACAATACCAACTAACACATGCAAGATTTAATGGCGAGATAGCTCAGTTGGTTAGAGCGCATGATTCATAATCATGAGGTCCCGGGATCATCCCCCGGTCTCGCTACAGACTGAATAAAAAACAGTTACAGAGAAACATCTGTAACTGTTTTTTTCTTTTGGGTCATACATTAATCTTCAAACCCCATTTTTTCCCTTTTTTTTGAATGTTTCGACCTAGTATTTTTCTTGGAAATTGTTTCGTTTGAAACAAAATTCTTGAATGAGAATTAAGCATGTTAATAGGCACCATGATTATTCCTGTTTCAACTGATTATCTCTACTGATTTACCTTTTGCTTTGGCCTCGAGATATAAGTGATATAGACTACCTTTTTCATCTAAAGATCCGAAGACAACTTTATCTGCTATCTCAACGATAAAATTGTTTCGCGTAAAACAACTTTGTCGGGATTGACGCATTATGGTCTGCGAAACAGGTGAAATAAGTAGAAGTCGATTCTCTTTTAAAGGACTTTGTAAAAGATCGGGGATTTGTTTGTAAAGTGCCCTTCCTATTACCAATATGAAGGGTTGCTTTCCTTTAAGTAAAAAATTTAAAACGTCTTTCTCTAATGGAGAATGGAAACCGCTGATCACGCAAGTACCTTTATCCCGTTCCCGTGTAGCCCAGTCATAACATTCCAGTATGGCTGCCGGAGAAATTTCTCTGCTGCTCAAAAAAGCTGTTTTTGGCAATTTCAGCAAATCTTTATTTCCAAGAAAGGGAAAATCCATTGAATACTAATTCTTTAACTCAAATGCATACAAATAATCAATCGGACGATGCGGATTGTCGGAATTCTGCTGCCAACCAATCTCCTCGTGGCTTAAATCAATCATTTCCTGGGTAGAGAAATCTTTGAATTTGTCATTAATACTTTGCAGTATTTCCAGTTCAGCCTCTTCAAATAATTTATCATTGAACTCTCTTACAGGAAAATACTTTTGCCCCTCTCCCCCATTAGAAAATGCTTTGTTGTACACTTTTAACTGTTCAGTTTTTGCCAGATGTTCAAAAATACTATTAAAATTATCCGGGACGGGACCCATATCAATCGCATAATACTCCGATCCGCTCATAGAAATACCATATTCTTTGAAAAAGGTAAAGTCCGCATAAAACAACAACTTGTTCAACTTCGTTTTCCATGGTTGCTGATTGATGCAGAAATAGATAATCATTTCAACAAATTTTTCAAAATTCGGCTTCCCAAATCCGGTGAACCTACCTCGCCGTTTACCCTCAAAAAGATAATTTCTGACTACTATTTCTTCCATATCAACCTTATCGATCAATTTTTCCGCATTGTGTCTTACTTTTTCCAGTGCACTACCTTCCAATGCGGAAGAAAGATCAATCATATCGAGAAATTTACTCGGGTCGGCAGCCATTTGAATCAATCGGGCATTGGCTTGAGTAGGCACCTCTCCCGCTTCATATTGCCGGTATGTGTTGTCCCCGAATCCCAAAACATGTGACATTTTTATTGCCGATAAATCATATTTTCCCCGGATGGATTTTATCTCATCGGGATAGGGTATATGATATTTTTCCCTATACTGATTGATGACCTGGTTGTAATTCAATTGTGCAAAATGTTCATCTTCGAACTCTTCCCCCGTATCTTCACACTTCCACGTATGAAAACACACCTTGAACGTTTCTTTCCGGAATGTCATATCACGCCATTCCTTACGAACAATCATTTCTTTCTCTGTAAACGGACTTAACATTGTTATTCAACTTTAATCTTAAAAGGATAAATGATGGGAAACTCCGCTTGATGAAATGAGATACATATTATGTTTCTTTTGGTGACAGAGATTTTTATATACACTTCAATACCTTTTACAATTTTACCGAAAGCCACCATTTCGTATTGCTCCTGATAGACTCCTTCTTCTATCCTGTAGAAATCTTCAGCCTTCAATTGCAAAATTACTTCCTTCCGCTTATCAGGAGGGATGTCCAAATCGAGTAATGCCTGTGCATTCTTTTCCCGCTTGTTCAGGAACATAAAGGTTATCACACCACAAGCTTCTTTGGCCCTGATCTCTTCCAAGAACTTCTCAACGTCTTGTTTGGTTGTCATTATGATAACGCAAAGATATGGTATAATGTTTATATAAACAACTAAAAAGTTGATATTTTATTTATATTTGCCAATATTATCGACTCTAAAATCTACTTTTAGTAAAAGGTCTTTTCTCTGATAGGCGAGGAATAATCTCGTTCTTAATTAGTCTTCTTCCATTTCATCTACCGCTCGTAGCGTTTCTTCATTCAGCGGCAAGCCCAACTCTTTCAAGCCTCGAATGGAATTGTAAAGGGTTTCAAGTTTAGTCATAATTGTAATATTTTTTGCAAAGAGATTGCAAAGAGATTGCAAAGAGACTGCAGAGCAGAATATTGATTTTTAGCTCTTTACCTCTTTGCACCGATAAACTCTTCTGCTATGTCCTTTTTCAGAAACAATCTATTCCAGCTTTAAGGAATCAAAAAAAATCCTTCTCAAACAAATCAGAAACAACATCAAAATTAGCTCCCATTCTTTTACTCATTAACTCATTATTTGCAAATCTACAAATTAAATCTGAAGGAGTGCTTATTAACACGAATTTGATTTTAAGATAAAAAAAAGAAAATTAGTACCCCACGATTATATTATTAGACAGCCTTTTTTCATTTGAATATTTTCCGTAGAAAGGGGTGCTGCCCGAGGATATCAGAATCGAAAAAGTCCTGAAATACAGAAGAAAAATAACTTCGTGCGCGGATAATGGAAGGATAGTAGAAGGGTATTAGACTGGTAATGGGTCGCTATCTCCTTATTGTTATATAAGCGAAATATAAGGAATATACGGAGGGATACCGAACAAGGTAGGGACAAGGTCCCAAGAAAGACCCTCTCATGATAAAACATGAGAGGGCATGTGATGCTGCTGTTTAATCTTCACTGACAACCTCTTTCTCTGTTTTTTTACTTGTCAACAGGTACATGATGGGGATGATGAATCCGTTGAGGAGCGTGGAAGTGAGCAACCCGCCCAGGATGACTTGCGCCATGGGGCTTTGTATCTCATTGCCGGGCAACCCGCCACCCACGGCCAGAGGTACCAGCGCCAAGGCCGTGGTAAGCGCCGTCATGAGAATTGGGTTCAGCCGATCAAGGGAGCCGTGTATCACGCTCTCAAGTGGCGAGAGTCCTTCGTGTTGCAAATCGTTGTAACGCGAGATCAGCAGCATCCCGTTGCGCGTGGCAATACCAAAAAGGGAGATGAAACCAATAATAGCCGGAATGCTGATGATGCCACTCGTGAAGAAGAGGATAAAAATACCGCCAATGAGCGCCAGGGGGAGGTTGAGCAAGATTACCACCGACTGGGTGATGCTGCGGAACTGATTAAACAACAAGAGAAAAATTACCAGTATGGAAAAAATGGAGGTGATCAGCAAGGTGCGCGATGCCCTTTGCTCACTTTCAAACTGTCCGCCATACTCAATGTGGTACCCTTCGGGCAACTCGATCTCCTGCTCTATGATCTCCTGAATCCGGTTCACAACACCCCCCAGGTCATCACCGGAGATGTTGGCCGACACCACAATCTTGCGGGATACATTCTCGCGGTTGATGGTGTTGGGCCCCGTGGCAGAAGTGATCTCTGCGATATTTCCCAACGTTGTTTTTTGCCCGTTAGCATCCACAACCAGGTTGCGCAAGGCCTCTGCCGATGTACGGCTCTCCTCGTCGACCTTCAGCGTGAGGTCGTAGGTGCGGTTTCCCTCGTATACTTGAGAAACGACCTCTC
Source organism: Proteiniphilum sp. UBA5267 (assembly GCA_002411515.1). GTDB lineage: Bacteria > Bacteroidota > Bacteroidia > Bacteroidales > Dysgonomonadaceae > Proteiniphilum. The sequence continues at coordinate 137,315 of DHTF01000107.1, forward strand.
CTGCGAGCATCACGTTGATGATCTCCGCAAATTGGGGTAACGAAATACCATAGCGGGACAATAGCTCCCGCCTGGGCTTAATGGTCAGCTGCGGCCGCTCTACCTGCTGCTCCACATTCAGATCGGCAATGCCTTCCACTTCCTGAATGGATGATTTGATTTGGTTTCCCAGTTCAAACAGATGGTTCAGGTCGGTCCCGAACAGCTTGATCGCAATGTTGGAGCGGGTGCCCGACAGCATGGCATCGATGCGGTGCGAGATGGGTTGTCCGATTTCCACATTGACACCCGGAAGCAGCTTCATCTTTTCTCTTATCTCGGCCTGAATTTGCTTCTTTGACCGTTTTCCTATCAGGATGGGCGCTTCGATCTCGGAGACGTTCACACCCAGCGCATGCTCGTCGAGCTCCGCGCGGCCCGTCTTGCGCCCCACCGTTTGTACCTCGGGTATGGAAAGTAGGATTTCCTCGGCCATTTGTCCCATTTTATCGGACTCTTCCAATGAGATGCCGGGCAGCGTGCTCACATTGATCGTGAAGGAACCTTCGTTAAAGGGAGGGAGGAAACTGCGGCCGAGCGAAGAAAAGAGCAGGAGCGCCACCACAAACAGGACCCCTGTCACACCCAGTACCCATTTTCGATGATCCAGCGCACGATGAAGTATTGATTCATAACCACCTTTCAATTTCCTGATAATATGCGGATCACGATCTGTTTTTTTATTATTTTCCTTTTTGCTTCCAAGCAGGTAAGTGCACAACACCGGTGTCAGCGTGAGCGCCACCAATGTGGATGCCGTCAGGGCCACGATGAATGATATGCCAAGTGGTGCCAGCATGCGCCCTTCCATCCCCGACAGGAAAAAAAGCGGAACAAAGCTGGCCACGATGATCAAGGTGGAATTGATAACCGGCATGCGCACCTCCTTCGAAGCATGGTACACAACCTGCATCACGGGTTGTTGTTCTTCTTTCGGTTTATGCCGGTTTTCGCGTAACCGTTTGAACACATTTTCCACATCCACGATGGCATCGTCCACCAATGAACCGATGGCGATGGCCATACCTCCCAGGCTCATGGTGTTGATGGTCAACCCCATAAGCTTCAATACAATGATCGTAATCACAAGCGATAAGGGAATCGTTACCAGCGAGATGACAGTTGTGCGTGCATTCATCAAAAAGATGAAGAGCACGATGACCACAAACAGGGCGCCCTCCAGCAATGATTTTTGCACATTGTTGATGGAGCTCTCGATAAAACGGGACTGACGAAAGATGTCGGTGGAGACTTTCACATCGGCGGGTAGCGTCTTCTGTAGATCAGCAAGGGAGAGGTCCAACTGATCGGTCAATTCCATGGTGTTTGCCGCAGGTTGTTTTGTGACCGTGATCAAAACGGCCTCCCTACCCCGTTCAGATGCCAATCCCAGCCTGGGGGCCTTGTTTCCGATGGTTACTTCTGCAATATGTTCCAGCAACACAGGTGACCCGTTCACTGTCTTGACCGATGTTTTACCCAACTCCTTCACGTCGGCCGTAGACAGCATACCCCGGACAATATACTCATTCCCGTAGGTATTAATGACTCCGCCCGTGGCATTCTGGTTCATCTCCTGCACGCTATTCAGTACCTCGTCGAGCGTCACATTGTAATGTTTCATCTTTTCGGGATGAAGAAGGATCTGGTACTCCTTTATCTCACCACCCAGTACGGTTACCTGCGCCACACCGCCGGTCGACAGGAGCCGTGGGCGAATGGTCCAATCAGCTATGGTAAGCAGCTCCTGTAGGGAGGTGCTGTCGGCAGTAAGTCCGATGATCATCATTTCACCGAGGATGGATGATTGCGGCCCCAGCGTGGGACTTCCCACATTCGATGGCAACGCATCGCCGATCACAGCAAGCTTTTCCGATACAATCTGCCTTGCCTTGTAGATGTCGGTACCCCAGTCGAACTCCACCCAGACAACCGAAAAACCGGTCGTGGAGGAAGAGCGGACACGTCGCACATCGGTTGCACCGTTCAGCGCAGTCTCCACGGGAAAGGTGACCAGTCTTTCCACCTCTTCCGGTGCCATACCCTGTGCTTCGGTCATCACCACCACCGTAGGTGCATTCAGGTCGGGAAAGACATCCACCTCCATGTTTGTGGCCACATACGTTCCTCCGACAATCAATAAAATCGAGGTCACCAACACCACCATCCGGTTGTTGAGTGAGAATTTGATGATATTATTCCACATGATACGCTCCCTGCTTAAAATTAATGCGCATGGCTGTGACCTTCAGGGATGACGGAGGAGGTAGCTGCCAGTTTCACCTGATACACGCCCTTAACGACCACGTTGTCACCTTGTTTTAATCCCGCCAGAATCTGTACCCTTTCGCCGTCGTTCTGGCCCATTGTTACCGCCTGCTTTTTGTAGGCATCTTCGTGCAACTGAATATAGACGAAATAAAGCCCCTGTTCTTCGGTTAACGCATCAAGAGGCACCGAGATCGCATTTTCCAGTGGAGTAGAAAGCAGGTATACTTCAGCAAAAGAACCGGGAAGGATGTCTCCCACATTGTCGAATTCAAACGTGACGGGAATAAATTGGGACTGCTCCCCCAGTGATTTACCGAACGAAAGCAACCGCCCGTTCAAGTCGGAAAGCTTGTACAGCTGGTCATCGTATGCCATCCTGAAGTTGGCACTTTCCACGCTGCGGAGGTTTTTGTAATTATTTCCCGATACCTCTGCACGGAGCTGTAATTTTCTGTTTTGCGCAACCGTGGCAATAGGTTGCCCCACAGAGACAAAATCGCCCTGGCTTACAAACAGGTTCTTGATGTATCCACCCATGGGAGAAGTCACGTTTACACCACCCGCACCGTGGGCTGACTCTTGTGCCTCGTAGGCAGAGCGGGCTGTTTCATAACGAGAACGGATCTGTTCAAAGTCCTTCTCAGAGATGATCTGTTCCTTCACCAGCTCTTCGGCACGCTGAAACTCCTTGCGAGCCGTTTCGTAGGTTATTTTCAATTTGGCAACCGGATCGCCTTCGGGAAGTTTTGCAGCCGAGAGGGTGACCACGGTTTCACCGGCACGAACGGCTGCTCCCGGTGCAATGGAGAGATTGACGAACGAAACCAATCCGTTGGCTGTGGCAACCAGGGAGGCCTCATCGCCTTGCGACGAGAGAACCTGGCCACTTGTCTTGACGACCTGCCGGAAGGTTCCCAGAGTAACGGTTTCGAGCGCCAGCCCGGCTGCTTCGGCCTGGGCGTGGGTAAAAAGTATTTCGTCGGAATGATCATGGTCATGCTCCATTTCATGATCATGGGTGCTTTCCAGTTCGTGTTCATGTTCCTGTTCATGAGTGTGCTTATCTTCATGACTGTGGCAGGAGGAGAGCAATAAAGCCACAGCCATATATAGCGCCAAAATAATTTTCTTCATCGGTGGATATGAAAATAAGAGACAAAACTTCGACAGGTGAAATCCTATTCACCCAAGCGGTCTCAAAGTAAAAAAATGGAATGATGGGGTGCGACGCAGTGCTGCATCGAAGCGGTGGTTGCCTGTGAAAATAATCTCAGGAGAAGGAAATGGGAGGAGCGCGCAACCCGAGCGGGCTGCGTATTTCCGTGATCAGGAACGGACTGATATATTCGCCATAATCTGGTTTCTTGTCTGGGGCCAACATCCATAAGTCCGCAAGAACAGCCACAAACAGATCGGAACAAAAAGAAAATTCATCACCATGATGAGGGGTGACTGGATTGATGCGTACGACAGACTCGGCATGCGGAAGAATGAACTCTGCATGCACTACACAGTGCGCCTCCCCGGGAGTATGATCCGGTGCAGGGCGCTGGTCGGCTGTCTGATTCTGGTCGCAATGGTGCTCCATATGCTCCATCAGGAAGCAAATCATTCCATCGTGGTGATGATGATGCGGAATCGCAGTCAGTACCTGCATCAGCAGGATCGCGAAAGCAATAACGGATATGGAGTAGATGCGTTTCAAACTTCAGTCTATTGTTCAACTGCAAAAATAGATGAAAATCGAGCTATTTCCAAACGCATTCAAAAAAAACGAGATTATTGGGAAGGTAATTTTTATAACTCGGGCATCTCTCCGGAAACTAATCTATTAAAAACAGTCAGTTGGTAAGGTGGATTATAGTATTTATCGATTATTTCGTATGCGTTTTTTCTAATTTGTTGTCTGTCCATCTTATTCAACCAATCCTCGATCTTCGTTTTCAGATCTTTCGTATCATTTTCCTTAAAGAAGAAACCATTGTATCCGTCCTGTATGGCTTCAGCTTCGGGCATTTGCTTGCACATATTATCGTGTGTGCAGACTGGCGTTCCAAAACTCAACGAATGGATTGCAGTTAATCCCACATTTCCGGGAGACACACACAAGTCGGACATGGATAAATACCGCCCATTTTCTTCTTCGTCAAAGCTAGCCCCGGTAAAATGTAACCATCCTTCCTCCAATCCTTCTCTACCCATTTCTTTCAGTTTATTTATATTGGATCCGTCTCCCACAAACAACAGGTTCGCTTTCTTTTTTGTGTGGTTCATCTGAATCATTGCTTCCAGAAGTATATCCAATTTTTTCACATCGGTTAATCTTCCAATAAAAATTACAACAGGCAAATGGGGGTCGGAGAAAAAAGGAAATACTTCGCTTTTCTTCAAATTCTGCAGTCTGTCACGCATCACTTTCTGCGCATTATAGTCCAATGAGTTAAAAACGACATACATATCATCCGGATTGAATCCATGTTGCGTCATCAGTTTTTTTGCTCTTCTCTCATACAGCAAATGTTTGTGTCCAAGGCTAAAAAAAGCCTTTCTCAACATCAATTTCACCCCCTTTTCATCCCCATAAAAACCATGTTCCCAAAAAACGACCTTCACTCCACGTAACCGACAGACTATCGCAGCCATCCAAGTGGAGAGGCGTGACATATCCCCAGGGAAAATTGCATATTCAAACTTACCATTCCAACATTCTCGAATAACTCCTTTTTGCCAAATCAGTTTATCGCCTTTCCACCAGTAATTTTTCACTTTGTGTATCTGATCTCTTTTAGCGGCAAACTCTTCTATTTCGAAATCAATGGTTTGCACATTATTAAAAGGATCACCATAATAAAAATGCACCTTCCAATCGGGATAATGAAGCAAAGCGGTCCAGATTGGCGCCCTGTAATGTGGCGCCACATTCATAAAAATTTTTATTGTTGTCATAAAAAAAATATCATGTCATATAGAAAGGGTGAAACATGCAATTCTAGTTCTCATCCGTATTGAGATAACGCGTCATGATCAGTGTTTTATCGTCGAGATCTTTCACCGAATCAAATCCCAACCGGCGCATTAATTTGTAGGAATTGATGTTTTCTTTCAGTACGATCGCGTAGAGTGATTCCAATTTGATTGATTTAGCGTAATCAATCATATATTGTAACCCCTGCACGCCAATGGTTTTACCCCAGTACTCCTTTTCTCCCAGATATCCGAATACTTCTCCATCGGTATCAGTGAGATGTTTGATTCCCATTACACCGATGGGTTTGTCCTGATAACAAACAGATCTTATAAAGTAATCCTTTCTGGTCTTCAGGCTTTCGAACCACTTATTCTGTGATTCCGGATCGAATTCTGAGGTAGAAGTCAATTCCTTGATGATCGGATCGTTTAACCATTCCCACGACTTTTCCAATACTTCGCGATTGAACTCTTTAAATTCAACTGCAAAAATTTTTCTGTATTCCATATTTTATAAAATGTTGATTATAATGTAAATTATATTTTGCGTAATCATTTTGATTATTTCAGCACCATCTCCACTTTCTTGTAATTTGCTTTCTTTCTAAACAGTTGCCATTTCAAATAGGTCCCGGAGCGCCAGCACCATTCAAGCGGACCATATAAAAAATGTTTCATCCAGTAGCGGCTGATGACAATCTGTATGATATAGATTAGCAAACCCAGAACAAAAAGAAAAGCAGGACCCTTTCCGTCGAAATATGAGCCCAAGCCCCAGGCTGAGAAGAGAAATGCGCCAATGACATTTTGCATCTCATAATTGGTTAGTCCCATTCTTCCGTATGGTGTGAACCAATTTAAATATTTTCTTATGCCTTCCACCTGATAGAGTGTAATAAATCCCATCGCCAACGCTCCCGACATGGTGATTGTACTGAGGTTTTGTAAGCTGGAAACCACCAGCGCAATGAAGGGCACATCTGCTCCCTCCGATCGCAACTTTAACAAGTTAACCGAATGATCCGGTTCAATCATTCTGGCTGTGAGTATAAACACCAGGGTAGCCAGCGTAAATGCGAAAAACAAAATAAGATTCCTTTTTTTCCGAATGTGTACCTGTTCAAAAAAACGAAGTCGCCCTACAACAAATCCGAGTATGAAGAGGGCTAGCACAAGATATCCGGTCTCACTGTGTAGAAATTGAAACTTTAACTTATTGATTGTCTTGACCGTAAGATTCTCTTTCGCTGTTTGAAAATAATTGAGGTTGCTGAGGGCAGGTTCATTGTTTGGAAGCGTTTCCGGCATAAAAACAGTTTCAGGTTGTTCAGACACACTCGAATGAACTATCACTGATTCTGTTTTTATATTCTCCACACCGATTAACAACACGCCAGGCACACCGATTAACAATAAAGAAACGATGAGCATCAGCATCCAGTTTTTCAAAGGGAAGAGAAAGACCAGTATGACGCCAAACAGTGCATATATTGAAAGGATGTCAAGATATGTAAAACTTGTCCCTATCAGGCCTATGATACATAACAACAACATGCGCCATAAAAACCTACTCCGAAAATCAATTCCTTTTTTGGAAGCTCTCTCCATTTGTATGAAAAAGCTCAATCCGAACAGAAAGGAAAAGATGCTGATAAATTTCCCCCTGATAACAAGGTTAGAAAACCAATGAACATATGTATCCAAAGTTGAAGGAGACGAATTCGATAAATTGGTGATTTCATAACCAAAGCGATCTATCATATGCATGAGAATTACACCCAATAAGGCAAACCCTCTTAAAGCGTCGATCACCGTAATCCTTTGCAAATTAGTTGTATTTATTTCAATTTCTTTCATTGGTATTCTTATTCATTATTACCCTAAAAAAATCACACTTGCTCCTGCTCTTTGAGATACCATTGATATAAAAGGGGTATTCCCTCTTCCAGTTCAGTGGAATATTTCCATCCCAGTTTGTTTATTTTGGAGACATCGGTAAGCTTTCTCATTGTTCCGTCAGGCTTGAAAGGGTTAAATTTGATTCTTCCGGTATAACCTACTATTTCTGCGACAAGCTCGGCCAGCTTTTTAATGCTGATCTCTTTACCGGTACCAATGTTGATGTGGCAATTGCGGACATCCTCTGCCCCATTTTTTAAATCGACAAAATTCACATGATCCATGATAAACAGACATGCTTCAGCTAGATCTTCACTCCACAAGAACTCTCGCATAGGTTTTCCGGTACCCCACAATTCCAAATGATTTGAATAGATTCCGAGCTTGTTCAAAGTGAAAATAAAATCATCGATTGTACTCCTGCCGTTTATTTCATTCAATGCTCTTCTTTGCACATCTCTTTTAATAGCGCTCCAGTTGTTTTCCTGTAAGCACTTGGCTAAATGCATTTTACGAATAAGTGCCGGCAACACATGACTTTTTTCCAGATCGAAATTATCATTCGGGCCATATAGGTTTGTCGGCATGACTGCCAGATAATTGGTGCCATACTGCAGGTTGAAACTTTCGCACATTCTTAGGGCGGCAATTTTTGCAATTGCATAGGGTTCATTGGTATATTCCAACGATGAGGTGAGTAGATATTCTTCTTTGATTGGTTGCGGAGATTCCTTTGGATAGATGCAACTACTTCCCAGGTATAAGAGTTTCTTCACCTTGTGTCGAAAGCTTTCGCCTATTACATTATTCTGTATCTGAAGATTCCGATAAATAAAATCGGCACGATAGGTGTTATTGGCGATAATACCACCGACATATGCTGCTGCTAAAATTACATATTCGGGTTTCTCTTCATCAAAGAATTTTTTTACAGCTGCGCCATCCATTAAATCCAGTTCAGAATGAGACCGACCGATAAGATTGGTGTATTCCTTGTTTTGTAAATTTTTCCAAATGGCAGATCCTACCAGTCCATTGTGTCCGGCAAGATATATCTTACTATCCTTATTCATTGTCAATAGCGTGCTTAATTTTCAGCTTTTTCACAAATTTCATATCATGCCTTACCATCAATCGGACCAATTCTTCGAATGATGTTTTATTGGGATTCCAATTCAACAATGTTTTGGCTTTGGTAGGATCACCCAGAAGCAATTCCACTTCCGACGGGCGGAAATATTTCGGATCTACCTCTACCAATACCCTTCCTGTTTGCGTATCGATTCCCTTTTCAGCTATGCCTTCGCCTTCCCATCTCAGGTTGATACCAGCTTCAGCAAAAGCGTACGTACAAAATTCACGGACTGTGTGCATCTCTCCGGTTGCTACAACAAAGTCTTGTGGTGTTTCATGCTGGAGCATCAACCACATACATTCTACATAATCTTTCGCATAGCCCCAATCACGGGATGCATTCAGATTGCCGAGATAGAGTTTATCCTGTTCGCCCTGGGCAATACGAGCCACAGCAATGGTGATTTTTCGGGTTACGAATGTCTCCCCTCTTCGTTCACTTTCGTGGTTAAAAAGGATCCCATTCACGGCAAACATATTGTATGATTCTCTGTAGTTCACCGTTATCCAGTACCCGTACATCTTGGCCACTCCATAAGGGCTGCGTGGATAGAAGGGAGTGGTTTCTTTTTGCGGTACCTCCTGAACCAAGCCAAAAAGTTCAGACGTAGATGCCTGATATATTTTGGTATGCTTCTCCAAGCCCAATATGCGAACTGCTTCCAACAGTCGGAGTGTACCCACTGCATCGGTCTCGGCTGTATATTCGGGAACATCGAAACTCACTTTTACATGGCTCTGTGCTGCAAGATTGTAGATTTCATCCGGTTTCGTAGCCTGAATAATGCGTATCAACGAACTGGAGTCGGTCATATCGGCATAATGGAGTTTAATCAGTCTTTCATGATGCATATCTCTTACCCACTCATCAAAATAGAGATGTTCAATGCGTGTTGTATTGAATGAGGATGATCGCCGCATGATTCCATGTACTTCATATTTTTTCTCGATTAAAAACTCAGCAAGGAAAGATCCGTCTTGCCCAGTAATTCCAGTTATTAGTGCTACTTTTGCCATTTTTATATTATCTTAATTTGTAATTATAAGTTAGTTAGCCTGCATTTTTATAAGCGTTCGTACCAAATATTGTCATAAAAATGATTTTCATGTCATGTAGAAAATCCCAATTTTCCAGATATTCCATATCGTACTCCACTCTTTTTTCCATTTTCCAGAGTTCATCCGTCGATCCCCTATATCCATTTACCTGAGCCCAGCCTGTAATACCGGGTTTCACAAAGTGGCGTACTTTGTAGTGTTGAATCAATTCAGCATACTGTGTGGTATGTTTTAGCATGTGAGGCCTTGGTCCAACGACCGACATATTTCCCATCAGTACATTAAAAAATTGGGGGAGCTCATCCATGTTGGTACGTCTCATAAACTTGCCAATGGAGGTGATCCTTGCATCATTTGCTACAGCCTGTTTACTGTCTGCATCGACATTCACTGTCATTGTCCGGAATTTTAAACAGGTAAATGTCTTGTTATTGATTCCTGTTCTTTTTTGTTTGAAAAAAACGGGGCCTTTTGAATTCAGTTTTATCATGATCATGATAATTGGGAACAACCAGCTAAACAGAAAAACAATCACTGCCAGCGAAAAACAAATATCAAAGATTCGTTTTTCAACTCGAAGCGTCAGTTTATCCAATGGTATCTCCTGGGGGTTAAACATCTCGAAAAGAGGAGATTTTTCGGTTTTTTTACCTATCTTACGTTGGCTGTTCCAGAAATCTTTCATCAACACATACCGTACACGCAAACCGGTTTCGTTGCAGCGTGAAAGAAGCAAGTTGGTATGTTCTTTGGTGAAATATTTCGGATCGGTCACCAAAATCATGTTTAATTTGAATTTCTCTGATAAGGAGGTCAATTCATTGATGTTGCCGAGTATTTCCAGATCTTTGTACTGCTTATAATCGGAAATATATCCCACTAGTTTATAGCCCAAGGCTGGATTGTGCAACAACAACCTTCCAAGTATTTCATCGGCATCGCCTGTTCCCAGAATGGCGACCCTATGATGAGCGTATCCTTTCTCATAACGATACTGATGAAACTTATAAATTATATAAAAGACGACTACTTTCACCACAAAAAAGAAGCCGGTGTATTCTACTAAAAAACCTTTGTGGTAATTTTCCGGCAGGAAAATCTCTGCCAAGAGAAAGAGTGTGATAAGCAGGACAAGAAATCTCATTCCAAAAGCTTTCACTCTTTCGGTATAAGCATCATTAAAAAAATAGTTTCTTTTCGAATAGATTGTATAGGCAAGCAGTTCTGATACGTTGGCATGTAAAATATAGAGATTCCTTCCCGGCAAATCCATATAATTATACATCGGACTATTGTGATATACCATATACACTGATATATTCAACAACAACAAATCGAATATCAGAAAGGATAGTTTTATCCCTGTATGTTCAGAATCCATAAGCTGTGATTATTAAAATGTTATTTTCTGAACTTTTCCTTCAGAATTCCTATTACAAACAGTGTATTTCCGATAAGGTAGCGGCGCCACATTCTGCGGGGTTCACGAATCAGACGGTAAAACCACTCAAGACCAATTTGTATCATCCACTTTGGTGCTCTTTTTACCGTTCCGGCATAGAAATCAAACACGGCTCCGATACAGCAAATATGTCCTGCTCTCAGTTGATCAAAATATTCATACGTCCATTTTTCCTGTTTGGGAGCTGTCATACCCACAAAAAGTACATCGGGTTCAACCTTATTTACAGCTTCAATCATGGAACGACTATCTTCCTCGCTGAATATTGGTTTGTATGGAGGAGAATAGCTGTAAATCTGCAAATCGGGGTGTTCCCTTTGAGCCCGCTCTTTAATGAGTCGCAGTGTCTGTTCAGAACTACCCAGAAAAAAACACTTTCCTCTCTGCTCATGAACGCGTCTCATTTCATACTGAAAGAGATCAAAACCGGCAATCTTCTTAATTTTTCTGCCCTTCAGCAAACGCATGGCCAGTACCACACTAATTCCGTCAGGCAGTAACATATCGCTGGCCTGAAGTGCCTGCCTGAAAAGAGTATCTTTCTTTAGCGTGTTGTATGAATGGGCGTTAATTGTATTAATTAATAACTTCGAAGATTGAATCTCCTGCAAATTCCCATTGTACAGTTCAAGTTTTTGTAGCATAATTTTCAGAATTAGTAGCGTTCAACTCATCTTGTGTACTCCAAGAAAACGTGTACTTAAGGGATGCAGCACAATTGTGGATCTCCTTAAATCTGAGCAATCCGATATTGGGTTCACCGTTGAGGCCCGAAGAACCCAAATCGATAAAGTCATAATCCATTTTCTTGTAATAATCATAGATACTCGAATATAAGAGATCCATAATTCCCAGAGACCTGTTATCCAGATCGTCACCCACAAATATACCCTGTGCAATTTTCTCATGACCGCGATAAAAAACCCCGGCTCCCATGCTCTCATCATTATGGTCTTTGATTAAGAAGAAATCGACAGGCATCACAGTATTCACTTTCACGATGTCATTTAAAGTCATGTGAATTTTTCGGCCCTGCACTTCCCGATTGCGGAAAATAATCATGTAAACTTCATTGATGGATTGCTTGTCTGTTACTACATGGAAAGAGAGATTATTTTTTATTGCTTTTCTGCAATTTTGTGCCACCGTATATTTTACCCAGTTACCGTCAAATTTCTTCAGGTCGATCCAGTTTATTATTTCTGGAGTCAAAAGTTTAAAACCAAGTCTAATAAAGGCATTGATACATTTTGCATTCATGTTGCTCTGATACAGGTCAGGAGGGAGGGTGATGGTAATCTTATGGATACCATGCTCTCTCAGGAACTCTTTTAGCCCTGCAATAAAATCGTACACCACTTCGTACGACAGATGTTCATGTGTGTAGTGCAATCCGCCAAAGGGAGCCGAAAACGGAGCACAAAGGTAATTGTCTTTCAATCCCCCTATAAGCCCCATTGAAGCGTCATTACTATCCATTAATCTGACAACTTTGTCAGTTTTGTTCTCTACCAGACTAATAAAATCCTCAGATATATAAGGATTTGGGTCGGATGAAAAATGTCTTCTATAAATATCTTTGGATACTTCGATTAACATTGCTTTATTTTTATTGAATGATATTTTGTAAAATAGATAATAACCTCTGTTCAAAAATTATTTGTGTAAAGGATTGCTCATATTTCATTCTCCCGTTTGCACCCATTTTTTCTCGCAAAGCGGGATCATTAATCAGTATTTCAATCCGTCCGGCTAAATCATTTGCATCAGTATTACTTTGAAGCAAATAACCTGTAATTCCATCATCCACCATATCGGGCATTCCTCCTTCAGCAAAAGTAATGACCGGTAGCCTGTGCTGCATGGCCTCCAAGATTACCAGCGGAAAACAATCATATATTGAGGGCAATACAAATACATCTGACTCTTCAAATACCATCTCCTTTAATTTTCCATATCTTTTCCCCAAATATTGTATTTGCTCGCTAAGGCCAAGATTTTCAATGTAATCAGTCAGCTCTCTTTCGCTAATATCCGCTTCTCCGCCCACAAAATCACACTGAAAATTATAACCTTTTGCTTGCAGAACGGCGCATGCATTTACCAATTCAAATACTCCTTTCTCTTTTATGAGGTTGGAGAAAAAAAGTATCCTGAAAGGTCGGTTTTCAACTGTGGAAAGAACTGCAATTCTAGGTTGATAATCTCTAATACCATTGGGGCAGTAATACACATCCTGTTCTGGTATATATGACGCGATATCGTAATAAAGATGCTTGGAAAGAAGTATTACCCGGTTTTTATTGAATACAAATCTGTATAAAAGATGATTCAGCCTTTTCTTATTTTCTTTTGTAATACCCTTGTTATGAATATGAAATATTGTTTTAATACGGAACGCGCGTAACAGAGCGACTAGCAGCACATCTTTACGAAACCCCGAGCCTGTAGTAGTCAGCGCAAAATAACAAAGATCGGGTTTGTTCCGGATTAACTTGCCCAGTAAACTGAACCATATTTTAACAAAACGAATAATTTTCGCCATACTTGTTTTGCCACTTTCATTTACCTTGCGTGACAAGATGAGATTGATATACTTCCCCCGAAATACATCATTGATCAATTTGCTCTCTTTTATTATTTCTCCTACAATTGAGGACCCATGAACCGGCGGTGGCAGATGCAGCAGAAACAAAACTTCTTTTCGTTCGGAATTCATAAAATTTCAGTATATAATTGATGATAGGACTGAATCATTTCGTTCATTGAGAATTTCTTACTCACAAAATCAAATGCCATTTCCCTGATTTTCTTCAAATTGTACAATTGGTCTTTAATATTTCGGAAAATTGCAAGCAACTCATCTTTTCTATCCAGATGAAATTTAAGCGGCCAATTCTCAGGTAAGGTCTCATCGAGCCCGGGGGCAAAGGAGGCAATTACCGGAACGCCGGCAAAGGAAGCTTCAATGGATATCAAAGTCAACCCTTCAAAATGAGAAGGCATGAAAAGAAAATCAAACGCATGAAACATGGTCGAAACATTTGGGACAGGTTCATATAATATGACATTGTCCTGTTGCAACGCAAGCTGCTGCAGTTGCTTCTTATAGGTACCATCGCCAATAAGGTGAAACAGAAAATCTCCGGGATACAACAGACTGATTTCCGGTATGATTTCCAGGAGTGTATCCATTCCTTTGTAATCTTCAAAACGGCCACAAAATGCAATATTTATTTTTTGTGTGTCGATGTGAAAGGAATGTGGATTTTGTGAGGGGAATTTACAGCCGTTATAAATTATTTGCCTGTTTTGGGAAATTGGCAGATTGTATTTCTTTCTTAACTGTTCATATGCTGTCATCGCGTATGAAGAAACGGCCGCAACGGGTTCATCCTGATAGGCTGATTCGGAGATCCTACCGAATGTATGGTGTGTTCGCCACAATTGCGTGCTATGAATTGTACGGATGACTTCTGGTTTTTTCACGCTGAAAAGTGAAAGCATTTTCAGGGCAACAGCCAGCACAAAATCAGGTAGGTCTGTATGGGAATGGATAATCGACGGCTTCTCTTTCAGGATGAGTAGACACAGCTTTATAGGGCTTATCAGCAGGCTTACGCGCTTTGAGCCATTATGCAGTGTAATGACCGGAACTGTTTTTTGAGCCAGCTCTTTCCTTTTCTGATCGGCATAGCTATTTTTTGAGCGATACAACTCTATAACGGAAATTTCCGCTGGTTGGGATAGAATCTGATCGCTGTGTTCAGACAGACAAAAAGCAATGATCTCTGCACCACCCAGTTGGACCGATGAGATAAGTTGAAATATTTTTTTCATGCTATCTTTCTTTTCTATTAACCCACATTTTCAATTTTTAAATCGTTCCCAAACAAAAGGGAAGAATACCTTCATCCAGATCATGATAAATGAATAAGGGAAGTAGAGGGGGAAATGCCTCTTTACATAGAACATATATTCACTGTAGGCAAGTCCCTTTGGGCTTTTCATCCACGAAATCCTCTTTTTCAGCGGGATACCGGTTTTCCAGTTTTTTTCATGATCATGATTGCATATTCCACAAACACCCGAAGCCAGCCATATTGGAATGTGTTTTTTTTTCGCCCGCATTGAATAGTCGTAATCGGCAATTCCGTGTGTATACCGCTCATCAAAAATACCAATCCTCTTTACCACCTCACCACTCACCCACAGCACATTGGCATTCACAAGATCACATCTTTGTGGGTAACTGCCCGGGTGTAGTTTCTGCATGCTGAGTAAGAAGTGATTCTGTTTTATCACAGACCCTCCGTAGGTCACCTGACTGGTGATATCATCGATCGTGGCTCCGGAATATATGCCACTTTTACCTGTTTCTGCAAGGGAATGTGCCTCTGTTTCCAATAAATTCAACATAAAATTGCGATGTAATGTGACATCATCATTGAGGAGCAAATAGGAATCGAATGATTTCCCTTCTATCGCTGTTTTCCATGCCAAGCGCATGCCTCCGGCCCAAAATAGATTGCCATCACCTTTTATTATATGGATACCTGGAAATTGCTTACTCACCGCTTCGCTCGTTCCGTCGGTAGAACCATCATCCGTCAGATAAACATCAATATGATAGGCTGGCGGTATATCTGCCTGATACAATGATTCCAGACATGCAATGGTTTTTGCCTTTCTGTTGTGACATGTAAGCAAGACGGCTACGTTCTTTTTATTCATACGATTATTTTTTTCTTCTCTTCGGTTGTCAGGTTTGCATCCATATTGATCTCATACTTCTTTTTCTTCATCAGAGCGTATTGAAAATTAATAAAACGCGCATCGAATATGCCTCTCGCCCAGATGATGATTTCATTGTTTGTCATTTTTCTGAATGAATGGGAAAAGCACATCCCGAAAATAATCATCAGCATAAAGTAGTTGATGCTAAAATTATTTACATCTTCCACCCACGAATAGAGCCATCGGAAGGCAATAAAAACTCCCAGCATCTTTACGTAAATATTATTCGATCGGTTTACAGCCAGATAGGAAGCCCTGTAAAATATCAGAAAATAGAGAATTACGCCCATAATACCTGTCCAAGTGAATACATTGGCCAGACCTATCTCATTGGCAAGTCGCTCGTTTCTCCCGGTCAACTCGGAGGCCAAAACACCGAAAGTGTTGGAGTCATTTCCTCTGGCCGGTGTGCGTCCCAGGAACCAGTAGTTGTTGTTGATAGCCGACTCCAGAACCTCGATATAAAGAAATGTTCTTGTATCAGTTATAGCGCTCATTTCCACCCGGTTTCCCTGATTATCGGTACCCACACTCACGTAATCACCTTTAAGGTATTCGCTCATGTTGAATACGTTGAATACATTGGTCACACCCAGTATAAATAAAACCAACGGAATAATAAACAGTGAAATACGCGCAGTTTCCAATAGTTTCACACTTATCTTCTCTTTAAGATAGTATATTATCAGGATCAGAAAAGGTATACCAAACTTCAAAACATTGCTCCTTGCACCTAAGTCAGAAAATATGACCACCGCAGCAAGTAAGAGAATTAAGATGCGTTGCCGTCGGGTAAATGCCGGGAAAAACAGGATTAAGATGCTGACGGGCATCAGATAAAAGCCGAATGCATCGGTCCGTATCATCACTGCAAAAAGCGCAAATAGCGGTAACCCATACTTGACATAGAAAACAAATAGTGATTGCACCACAATTTTGTTGGTAGCAGAAAAAATCACAATGGGCAAAATCAGCGCCATTGAATTTCCAATCAGCCCCTTCCAGTCCCAGTAGACTTCGGCTTCGAACATGCCTCGGGTAATGCAAACAATATTCCAGAAAAGGTAAATCCAGACAACCAGCAAATTGTCCTCATTACGGGTATCAAAGAAATAATGACGGGACAAGAAAAACATCATCAGGATAAGAAACGAAATACCCCACCACAACGTGGTACTGTTGAGAGAAGAAACGAACGGTATCCCTGCTTTTAAGTATGGCAGAACAGTATATATCGTCATCAACATAATTGAGACAGGGAGCATATGACTTATTATCTGTTTATTTACATTAATCTGCTTCATTTTCAAGTGTTATAAAGATTAAATATTTCAGGAACGTTATTTTCCATCTGGTATAAATTGTTGACCAGTTCCCTGGCATTTACCGAAAGCCTGTTAAAAATTACTGGATTAGAGTAAAGTTCAACAACTTTTTCGGCCAGCAACAAATGATCTTCCGCAATTAAACAGCTGTTTTCGCCACTTTTATTAAAATCACGCAATCCCGGTACATTATACAGAATGGCAGGAATACCACACGCCATGGCTTCAATGGTGGTAATGGATATTCCTTCGTACTTACTTGTCATCACATAGACGTCAGAAGCTACCAGGAATTTTCTGACATCGGTTTGGTTGCCATAAAACCTGACGTGTGAATCCAGTTTCATTTTCATTGTCATCTCTTTTTCCTCGGGCTCCTTCTCCCCTTCACCGAGGTGCAGGTAAATTACTGAAGGAACAACTTTTAAGATGAAGGGAAGTGCCCTGATGATGTCGGTATGTCGTTTAGTGTCACTACAGCCACCAACAGAAATTAAAACCAGTGCTTCATCAGGGATATTCAGTTCCTCTCTGATGCGTTTTTTCTCTCCGTTGGACGAAGGAAAATATCGTTTGGCTCCATACCAGTTGTAGATTTTCTTTGTTTTGTTATGATAATAGTTTCGTTCGTGATCGTGTACAGAATCGCTGATAGTTTGAAATTTACATCCAAAGATGTTTTTGGCCGCCCATCGTTGCAGGACATGATACAGATAACTATATCTATGGGAAGGGTAAACGTTGTGAAATGTATACACGGATCGTCTGCCAGCTAACCAAGTACAGCACGTTAATGCAAACATGAATGCACTCACATGGATGTGGACAACATCGATATGGTTACTTTTCAATAACCTGATGAATTGTACATAGTATTTGATACGTTTTCTTATGTTCAATCCTCTGGGATAAGGGCGATGCATCACACGGTAGCCTGCTTTCTGAAAGTGCGGTGCAAAATCACCCGGGTTATCACCCGTAGCCATTACAGTAAGTTGGCATCCCATCTCCTGAAAAAGAGGCGCTGCATCCACATACATTATTTCTGCTCCGGAGAATTTAAGTTCATAAAGGACATGCAATATTTTCATGATGCTGGTTAATTATGTGAGTATATATTTCCAGATATTGCCGACAACCCATCACGACGTCGTGACGTTTTTGCGCTATGAGCTGCGCTTCATGGCTAATGCTAGCAGCCAAAGAGTCTTCAGAAAATATCTTTCTTATTTGCCATGCTAAAAAAGCATGATCTCCCGGGGAAAAGAGAAGTGAACTCTCATTGTCTTTGACAATATAAGGTACTCCTCCAACCGTACTTGCTACCGAAGGGACTCCCATTATCATACTTTCTCCCAATGAATTGGGACTGTTTTCAATAAAAGAGGAAAGTACGAATACATGTGCTTTGCTGTATTCAAGAGCCATCTCAGCTGCTGATAGTCTTTTCTTGATTATGACATTTGTCTCCAGTCCATATTCGATGATGCTATTTTTTAGATAATTTGCGTAATCCTCGTTTATCAGATAATCTTTCATCCACGAGGATTTCATATTGAATGTTGCCAACGGCACCACAACTTTGATATCCGGAAACTCAAGTTTAAGCAATGCAACAGCTTTCAACAAGACATGAAATCCTTTTATTGGATTGGCAGACGATGAAATAAATATCCTATAACGTTCACATTTACTGAGCTCCCATTTTTGCGAGTAAAACACGGGTCGCAAAAGTTCTTCACCATGAAAATAGATTGCAGAGGGATTTAATGACTTCAACTGAGCTTTATCCCATTCTGTCCGACCTATAAAATACCTATTCAAACTATATATTTCCTGTTCTATCCCCACGTACTGTTTCCATTTTTTCAAAAACAAATCTATTCCTCCACGCCCTAATCTATTTTTGATTGATCGATATTTACGTAAATTGATAGTTGATATGCTAAACTTTAAAGCATCGTAACAAGGAGTAACGATACCTTGTATAGAGCACACAATTGGAATTGTTTCATCCACAAATTTTCGCAGGAGACCAAAGTTTTTTTCTGTTCCATGTATATGTATTATGTCCGGTTTAAAATCATTGATGGATCGTAAGTATTCTGATGCCAGCCGAACACTCATATCTTTGACATTGTCACCTTTTCCGATAGGAACAGAATAGTACATGACACCATCTATCTCTTTTTGCTGAAACGCCCCTTCGAGAACGGGTGTAACAGAACCTAAAATAACATCGTTTTCATTTTTAAGAATGTCAAACAACGGGGCGATCCATGCTCCTCCAAGAGAAGGTTTCCCATTCACATAGGGGAGAAAAGATTCAAATAGATCATGTGTTATCCAAAGAATACGCATTTTATTCAGTAAATTATTATATAGTTTTTCGCACACTCATATGTTTTATATCCAAGCACTATCTTCTGATTCCCAATAGTCGTAAATACCAATAAAAAAGACTTAATTTATTGAGGGTTGCAACTCCTTTCCGTCCATTAATCCCTTTATACTTGTATCGCAACCAACTCTCATAATATATAGATAAATCAATGGGGTTTAATATATTAAGATTTTTTACTCGGTATTTTTTAAATACCCTATATGCCTCTTTCTTTCTCATCTCCTCCATTTTATTATTTCTCGAAACCGATTCAGCGTGGATTCTGTATCCTACTGTGGTTTTATTCATATAGGACACTTTCACATTCATTCGGGTAACCCGGTAAATGACAGTCATGTCCTCGTATATTCGGAAATCCTCATCATTATAATCAATGAGTTTCATTATTTCCTTCTTGCAAAAAAAAGTGGGTGTATTTAAGAAGGTAGGCCATCTGGAATAAGCCTTAAGTTGTTTTTTTGCTGTGGGGAGGTTCACAATGTATTCCAACCCTGTATTGACGATTTTGTCTGACAAGGTCTTTCCACTTTCATCTATTTTATGAATATCTGAAACAATAAAAAGCGCATTGGATTGTTTTGCATAATTCAAATTATCCGAAATACAGTTCGGCAATAGAATATCATCACCTGATATTGTTTTTATCCAATCTCCGGTAGCTTTCTTCAATCCTCTGTTACAGTTTGCGGGAGTACCCGTATTGTAAACGGTAGTAATTAAATGGGTATTGACGAAAAAATGACTGTTATTCTGTAACCACTCCTGGCAAATCGGGATTGTATTATCAGTGGAACAGTCGTCAGTTATAATCAGCTCAATATGTCTCCAGGATTGCGATTTTACACTTTCCAATGTTTCTATCACATATTGGGCACTGTTGTATGTGATAATAATCACCGAGACCAATGGAGAATTCGTTGAAATCATAATCAATTATTTTTGTTTTGTTTCCGAATAAAAACTTGCACCATATCTTTTAGCCCAATCCTTTTTTCCAATTCTCTGAATGAATACCAGGAGGAAGCGCCAATGAGTATAATCCCCGGTACATATGCATAGGGATATTCAATTAGATTCACAACTGAAAAACTAAGTAGGGCAAGCAGAAATTGAATCAAAAAAATCGTGATCCCTTCCTTATAAAATGAGAAATTATACTTCACCTTCACGATGGCAAAGACTTGGATGAAATAGACCATGTAAGATACTAGAAAGGAGATTCCCAGACCGTTTAATCCGCCCAAATAATATCCTACAATATTAAATGCCAATGAATAAGCACTTCCAATTAACTCATTCCAAAAAAATAGTGGGCCATCGCCTTTTGCCAAAAACACAAAAGCTATTGACCAACTCACAGCCTTAAAGAAAATGCCCAATGAAGCCCAGTAGACCATCCCTTTTATTGCCAAAAATTGAGTCGAATACAAAAGAATCACTGCATAATTAATAAATACAAGAAAAAAGATAAGGATCGGAGCCAAAATAAGCAGCGCAATTTCTGCTTGTTGATTGATACTTTCTTTACATTTTACATTGTCACTTGCTATTGCTGCTAACCGAGGATAGTAATCTGTACCCATGGCCGTAAAAATCATTCCAACATAAGTATTAATGATCGTAAATCCTGCCGAATATTGACCAACATCCGCTACATCTCCGGTATGATTGATAAAAATACGAAGTATATAGGTCGCAATGATTGTTATCAAACCACTCAGACTGATCATGATACCCATTACCATCATGTTTTTACCTTCTTTTAGGATTACGGATTTGGGGACCTCCACTTTTTTAGTTTTGATCTTACGGGAAAAATACCGGGAAAAGAAAAGTGTGATGAATGATGTTACAATAATAACAGGTACGATTCCCTGGACGCCGAATCGATAATACAATGGAATTGAAATGAACAGTCCGATCAGGCTGCCATAAAAATTGGCTTTTGCCAATTGCTGTAACCTGCGCATTCCTTGTAATAGAACCAATTCTCCGGAACTCAACTGATTAAACAATAGCGTAACTGAAATCCAAACAAAAGCCAGCGTATAATCTCTGTTTCCGAAAGTAACCTCACTTAGCCAGGAAGAGAAAAACAGTGTAACCAAAACGCCTAATAAACCAGTCATCCATACCAGACGACGTAAAACAAAGATCACATTCGATATGCGATCCTCATTGCCGGTGGTACGAGCTTCAGAAATATTCTTCACCGCACTGGTTCCCAGGCCCAGGTTAGTTAATCCGCCCACTAAAGCGGTAGCAGAGGTAAGAAGCCCAACTATCCCCATACCGGTTGGCCCCAGTAGTATCGCCACAAATTTAGAGCGTACCACCGATATCAATATTTGAAAGAATTGAACCCCGCCAAAAAGTGACGTTGCTTTCATAATTTGCCGATATGAATTTCTTTGTACTGTCATCTTTTTGAATTCAGTTATCGGAATGAAATGAATTGACGAAATGTACAACCGTCGCAGCCTCTTCATCTGTAATGATCTGGCTTATGGGCAGACTTAACACCTCTCTGTGCATCTTTTCTGTGATGGGTAAATAAGGATGCGGCAGCCCTCTGTATGCTTTTTGCAGATGGGGAGGTACCGGATAGTGAATTGATGCCTGAATACCATGTTCGTTCAGAAAATACAACATTTCGTCCCGTTTGGGAGTAGCAATCACAAAAAGATGAAATACATGCGCATCCCAATCGCTCACTTCAGGCAAAATGACTTCCGGATGATTAATATGTTTCAGATAATATCGGGCCACCTCTTTTCTGCGTTCATTGTCTTGTTTCAAATAAGTCAACTTCACGTTTAAGACTGCCGCCTGAATTTCATCCAATCGGCTGTTGTACCCTTGATAATCGAAAATATACTTTTTGGAAGATCCATAATTTGCCAAAGCCCTGGTCAATTCAGCAAGCTCGCTGTTATTCGTGGTTATGGCTCCACCATCACCCAAAGCCCCCAAGTTTTTGCCAGGGTAAAAGCTATGTCCCGCTGCATCTCCCAACGATCCGGTTACATTGCCGTTGTATTGGCAACCTGCGGCCTGTGCGTTGTCTTCGATCAATTTCAGGTTATAATGATTACACAGTTCCCCAATTTTTTTTGTATACGCACATCTTCCGTACAAATGCACAATCATAATACCTTTTGTCCTGGGCGTAATCACCTCTTCAATTTTTTCATCGTCAATCTGGCAGGTCAACGGATCGGGTTCAACCAATATGGGAACCAGCCGATTATCGGTTATTGCTATAATTGAAGCAATGAAGGTATTGGCAGGAACAATAATTTCATCTCCTTCCTTCATGACTCCCATTTCTATGTAAGCACGCAAGATGATGCGCAATGCATCCAAACCGTTGGCAACGCCAATACAATGTGTTGTTCCTACAAATCGTGCATAATTCTTTTCAAATTCGGCTGTTTCCTTTCCCAGTAGATACCAGCCTGAATCGATTACTCGCGACACAGAATGATGAATTTCATTTTCATATTTCTGCGTTATTTTTTGAATATCAAGAAATTTCACCATTCCAATTCATTTTAATTGATGGACAACGCCATTTTTATCTTTTTTTTGTAAATTCAACAGTATCCCGTTGCTGGTAATATACCCTTGATGGCTTGCCGGGTTGCCGAAATAAAGTGCATATGGAGGAATGTTGCTTGTAACCACGCTCCCAGCACCAACTAATGCATATTCACCAATGGTGATACCTGGAAGAATCGTTGCGTTCGCACCTATTGTGGCACCAGTCTTTACCAACGTGCTCATCAAATTATCATCGTCGTAGGCTTTAGACCGGGGAACCAATTCATTGGTAAAAGTTGCATTGGGGCCGATAAAAACATTGTCTTCAATGGTTACACCATCCCATAATTGTACACCGTTTTTTATTGTTACATTGTTACCAATCGAGACCCTATTCTCAATAAATACACAAGCACAAATATTGCAATTAGATCCTATTATTGCCTCAGGCAGAATGACGCAAAACTGCCATATGTTTGTATCCTTCCCAATATTTTTACTCAGAACGTCAGATTTTAGATGAATCATTTTTATACTCTTTAAATTCATTATAATCTCTTATATAATCTTCTTCTGAAAATTCTGTAGATGCCAGTACCAAACAGACAGAGCCTGAGGAAAAATTATCGAGTTCTCTCCAGATACCAGGAACTACCAGTAAGCCTCTATAAGGTCTGTTGATGGTGAATGTCCTTTTTATTTGACCATCATCAATTGTTACATCGAAACTACCACTTGCTGCCACAATAAACTGCTGCAGTTCTTTATGTGCATGTCCACCTCTAGACTCTCCACCTGGCACATCATATAGATAATATACACGTTTTACACCAAAAGGAATGGTTCTGGCGTTTTCCACTACACTGATATTACCCTTTTCGTTGTGATGCTTGTCTATCTCAAGCATGGAACAATCATAAACATTGGTTTTTCTCATAGAATTATTTATTATTAAATTCGCGCTTCATTTACCATATTTTTGAAAAGTGAATAATCATAAATATAATCGGCCGGATTAAATTCAATGGATGCCAATACAAGTGCTAAAGCATTCGTGGAGAAATTCATCATTTGTCTCCATACTCCTTTTGGGACATATAAACCATAATACGAACGGTTTAGTGAGTATGTATTCTTTTCAATGCCATTATCCAGCACCACATCAAAACTACCAGACAGGGCCACGATGAATTCCTGGTTTTCCTTGTATGCATGTCCTCCCCTCACCTCACCGCCGGGCACATCGTAAATCCAGTATGTACGCGCAATTTTAAAAGGTATGTGGTTAATTTCCTCAATGACCGAAAGATTCCCTCTTCTGTCATAATTCTTGGGAAGTTGTATAATTCCTGCTTCTCGGCATTCCATTTTTATTATTTTTTTAACATGTTAAACATATATTGTTTCAAACAGCATCATGCTGTTCTCATAGGTAAAGTATGGCATGGTTCAAATTACCGACAAGTAGCCATAGCCATATTTTTTATTCATTCCGTAGCGATACTCGACAGCATTCAGGTCGACAGAATTTAATATAAAATACATTCTTTTTAATTTTTTCTGTTGATAATACTCTTCCGCATCTTTGATAAATTTTCTGGGAGTGTAACCAACCCGTGCAACAAACATGTTTACATCGGCCAGTCTATTGAGTAGAAATCCATCTGAAACCAATCCAATGGGTGATGTATCAATGAGTATGTAATCGAATTCCTCTCTCAATTGATTGATCAAATCATCCAGTATCGGTTTGGCCAGTAATTCGTTTGGATTTGGAGGAATTGCACCAGCAGTGATAACCGATAAATTTTCATGAACGCCGGATGGTTTAATTAAATCTTTCTTATCCAAATATCCCGACAAAAACAATGTCACACCCTGACTATTGCCTAAACCAAAAACTTTGGCCAGTTTGGGTCTCCTGATGTCCAATTCAATTATCAATACTTTCTTTTCCAGTAATGCCAGGCTCATTGCAAGATTAACCGTAATAAATGATTTGCCTTCTCCGCTGATACTCGACAGCATGTTTATTACTTTTTTCTCCTTGCTATCCAAGACGAACAAAAGATTCGCACGAACCAGCCTGAGCATTTCATTAAAATAATCGTTCTGGTTTTCCTTTACAGCAATAGTTTGCATTTGCGACAATTTAGGGACCTCACCCAGTACCGGAATTGTCGTAATCTCCTCCAGTTCCTCTTTGCTGTATATCTGATACCGCAGTAGTTCTTTTATTTTAATCATCACAACGGGAAGGATTAGACCAACCATAAAAAAGATCAAAAGAATCATTCTTTTGTTTGGCCACACTACACCGGCGATCCGAACATTGTCTACTAATTTTGAGTTTGGAGCTACAACAGTCATGTTCATGTAGCGTTCCTCCTTCTTCTGGAGGAGATAAAGAAATAGCTCCTCTTTGGTATTCTGTTGACGGACAATATCAGAGAAAACACGTTCCTGCTGAGGAATGGCCCTAATTTTAGAATAATTACGAGAATACTCTGAATTAATATCCCGCTGTAGAATCTCTAAATTGCTTTTCTCATTCTGTAAGCCGGAGACCACCGAAGAAAAAGTAGATTCCAGTTGACTGTTAAGATCTATCATTGATTGATTGCTGCCGGACGCTATTCTGGCCAGTCTGTTTCGTTCAAGTACCAAATTATTATATGTACTGATCTGGGAATTCAATATCGAACTTTGGACACCGGAATTAGCCGGTATAAGCTGACTATGGCCACTTTTTTGTTGTACAAAGTCCAATAAACCAGACACAATGGAATATTGTGACTCAATATCCATCTTTTTTTCTCTGACACTCGCCAGCTGGGTGTTATATAAATCGGCCTGAGAACCAATATTGGTCAATCCTTGCGATTGCTTAAACTCCTGCGCCTGATCTTCCACCATGTTTAAATCATTATTCAACATTGAAAGATGATTATCTATTATCTTTGATGTTCTTTCGGCCAAATCCAACTGATCTCGGATTCCATATTCGTTATATGCCATAAAATACGCTCGCAGAAAATCCTTTCCCAGTTCCGTATTGGAAGTGGTCAGAGCTACATCAGCTACAGATGAAGTTTTAGAGGTTAATTCTATCACCATCGAGTTAACAAAGGCATCGGCAACAGACAGTGGATTTTGAATCTGAATTCTGAGCCACATATTCGCGTTGGGTTTTGCTTTTCCTTTTGTCAGCATGAGTTCACAAAAAGGTAACTTCACAATCGTGTCGTTTGAGGAGGCAGATATCTGATATTCATTTCCGTCATGTTCCCCATTGAATATCAAGGCACCTTCAGGATAAACCAATAGGTCAAATGTGATATTTCCACCCAATGCTGCCAGTTTATCCTCCGGAATTTTAACCTCGACGGGCAATTCATCGCCATACAAAATTGCAGTCTTTCGTTTGGGAAGACCCGGAATTACCTTATTCAAAATAGAAATCAATGGCTCCATTTGAAAGTAGGTAACATTCATGTTCTGCTCCTTGATTACGCTTTCAGCGATTAATGACTTTTTCAGAATTTCAACTTCATTGTCTGCGTTGTTTCTTCTGGTCATTACACCCATTTCCTCAAAAATTCTTATATCCGAACTTCCGCCCTTTTGATCATCTTTAAACAAGATGGCAGTTGTGACCTCATATTTAGGTATCGCAAAATAGAGATAAATGATGGCAATGAAAAGGCAAAGTAGCACAGATGCGATAAACCATCTCCAATAAGAAAAATATTTCATCAGTATGGCTGACAGATCAATCTTTTTCTCTGAAAGTGCAATAAATTCTTCTTCAACATTCGAAAACTTACTCATAGCTTTTACAATTCAAATCTGTTTAAAAAAAATCGTCACTGTGTCAATCCAAAAATAGTGGCACCCAATGTTGCCAATGAGATCAAAACACTGATGGTTGTCATCCTGAAGTTTTCGGCAGCACCATATCTGGAAGAGTTTGCCTTTGTTTGGTTTGGTTCTACATACACAACATCATTTTGCTCCAGGTAAAATGCAGGCGACTCGAACAATTTATTGTTGTTGAGATTCACGCTATAAATAATTCTTTCTCCATTGGCTTTTTCACGCAAAACCTTCACATTATCGCGCCTGCCGAATATGGTCATGTCTCCTGCCATGGCCAACCCCTCAAAAATGGTCATTCTCCCATTTGAAGACTCAAATTTGCCGGGTCGAAGCACCTCTCCAAGTACATTGACTGTGTAATTGAGAATTCTTGCTGTTATTACTGGCATCTCCTCTGAAAAATAAGGTTTAAGTTTGTTCCCTATAAATAATTCAAGTTCCTCGGTATTCATTCCAGACACCTTTAGGACACCCAGCGTAGGGAAATTAATGGTTCCTTCGCTATCTACAAGATAACTCTGTATGGCCGGTTGCGATTGAATGTTTCCCATTCTGCTATCAATTTGCGGCATAATTAAATTATATCTGGAGGATGCAGTGGGTTCACTGCTCACCACCGTAATTGAAAGCTGATCCTTCGGTTTGATTATCGCGTCATACTTCGCATTGTTGAGTTTGGTTTGTTCGCTGTTAGTTTGCTGGAAGTAAGGGATATCTTTCACGTGTGCACACGAAACCATAATAGACGTGAACATCAGAAGATTCATGAATCTTTTCATTTTTTAAATTTTCTTTTTTACGTTTTGTATAATCCTGTCATTTCTTAATAACTAATTGACAGGATTATACAAAACAGGTCAGCTGTGATTTCTATTTATTATGTAGTGATAACAATATTTAAATTTTTTATCGCTACTACACTTAACTAAATTAGTTAAGTATCGCAAATATAGGTTTCATATTTTTAATTCTCATCATATTTCAACTTACATAATATTACACATACCAGACAACTTATTCGGGAAAATCAATCTGGGATTCCCTCTAAGAATCGATTTTGTTTAAAATGATTATAAATAAAAACGCTTTTTCAGTTAAGGCCGATTAAATCTCATTAATTTGAAAAAAAAACATTCTAAATGTTTGTATTTTAACATGATAATAAAGAAATATGATGTACTTTTGTCACGCAATCTTCAAGAAAGCTCTCATGAAGGAAATCGTTCAGCTAAGATATCCTTCATAAAGTTCTGTATTTTACAAACTATAAATCAAAAAAAAAATGAAACGCAAAATCTCAATTTTCCTTTTGGGTGTAGTCTTATTATGTCTACCTTCTCACCTTTCATATGGACAAGGTGCCAGATATACAGGATCCTACACCAAATCCTCAGCCATTCAACATGTGCGTAAATCCAACTTTGTAATTGAAGCATCAGAATTCACAGACAGTAGCAACAAAGATCTTATCGCACTCTACAGTTGTGAAAATGTGATCATCAGAAACAATAAGTTTGGATCTGCCCCCGTGAAGCGGTCTATCTATCTAGATAATTGTAAGAATATTACAATCATTGACAACACCTTTGAGAATGTACAAACTGGACTTGTCGCCCATAATTCTCAGGGGATTAAATTTGAATACAACGACGCTACCAATATTGTAGGTCCTCTAAAAGGAGGAGAAAAAATTGGCAACATGGCCCGTTTTGACAAAGTTTTTGGCACCGGAAATAGTATCAGTTACAATGTATGTGAAAATTTTCCTGGCGAAAGTTCGCCCGAAGATATTATCAACGTGAACCAATCTATTGGTACTTCTGCCAGCCCCATCATGGTTAAAGGAAACTGGCTACGTGGTGGAGGCCCCTCCACATCGGGCGGTGGCATTCTATTGGGAGATGTGGGTGGCGCTTATCAGGTTGCCGAAAACAACATCGTTGTCGATCCTGGTCAGTACGGCATTGCTATTGCAGGAGGAAATAATATAGCACTCCGAAATAATAAAATATTTAGCAGCAAAAAATCGTACAACAATGTTGGACTGTATGCAGCCAACTGGTATGAAAGTCTGGGAAAATCCTCCAACATCACTGTGGCCAATAATACTGTAAATTATACGAACAAAGACGGGAAATTAAATAACTTTTGGTATGCAGGCAATGTAGAACCCATATCAGGGAAGGAAACCAACCGTTATGATTCCGGTTTAAATGCCTCTGTCCTGCCGACTAAGATTACGGGCAGAGCACGAACAACTACCAGCCCCGGCGGTGAAACCCCACAATTGCCCGGAACTAACGAACCGGGAACAGATCCTATACCAAACGATCCAGATCAAACCACGAATCCGGATACGGACAAAGTAGATCCAACCTCTCCTATTACTAGTTTGCCAAATATAACCAATGATCCTTCCATTCAGATCTATCTGGACAGATATAACAGGGTTTGCGTGAATATCTTTGGTAAACTGGAATCCTCAGCCAAGGTTTATGCTGCCAACGCACAAATGGCAATTATTTACAATTCCTCCGTCTCCCAATATCATACTGTTTTGCCTTATCGACCCTCACCCGGAAATTACCACATCCTGGTACAGAATGGCAGTAAGATGCATCTCAAAACACTTTATATACGTTAAACTCCAAATACAATCATTCAATGAAAAAAGTAATTTACCTACTAGGGTTAATCACCCTCGTATCGATCGTTTCATGTGAGCGCGAAGAGACCTCCGAATCAATCAATATGGTCAACTTAACCGGGAAATGGGAAGTAAATGCATACTTGGATTCCACTTTAATCTTTGGTCCATTTATGGTGAATACCCTTCAATCTACCTCTTCCACGGGTGATTCAATCACAATCTGGGATTCAGAGACCAAGTTCTGGGATTTCCAGGTGAAAGCTTCCACCCAAGGCGAGGAAGGTACGTTCGAGACAGAACTATCAAAATGTCAGACAAGTGAAAAAGCCATCGGTATAAAGATCTTCAACGGAAAGATGCAATCAAACAGCATCTACTTCGAAATTCAATTCGAGGACGATCTGATTCCGTACGGACAAACCTATCGACTAAAAGGTCATCGTGTATAATCCGTTAAGTTGGAGGATTCCTGATTCACAATTTGAGCTTGTCTTTCTTTGTTTATCAACTCCTTGAGAGCATCCACCAACTGTTTTTTATTGACCATATTCAGTTTTCTATTGATGCGGTGGATGGTAACAAACACCGCATCAATTGTTCTGTTTGTAATAGAAGCAATATCCTGGCTGTCGATGTTATTGACGAGCAGTCCGCACAAAATAACTTCACGGAAAGAAAGCAGAGGATATGCTTTCTGAATGATTCGCAATTCCTTTTCATAGTACACCAAATCATTCAATGTCAGTTTCTGATTTACATCCTCTCTGAAATACTTCTTCATCGTTGCCTCATGCATCACCTTACCAGCACGGTTCAGATAAGGTCTCAGCTTGGCTACCTCATCTTTTATGGAATATAGTGATGCAATGGAAGCTACAGAGTATTTCTCGGAAGCCTTGGAAAAATAGATACATGTTATTCTTCCATACTGTGCACTGAAAATCCTCTTCAGTGAATAATTCATGATTTCATGTTTCCCATTAAATAAGACAACATGGATTTTTTGATCAATAATCGCATTTTCATTTATTAAACGATTTACTTCATCGTCAAAGTAAGGATTAATTCTCCTCCATGTAGCGAGATCGAAGACTTCATTCTCCTTCATCCCAAGAGTTTTGTAAGCAAGGTTGTTTAAAATCACCTCATTGCTTGATTCAATAAATAAAGCTACCTGATAAGGTATCTCATTGATATCGAATACAATTTTCTCTTTGGACTGGCATCTTTGGCCAATCTTAATTTCCAACGTTTGGGTACACATAGCAGCATGATTTTTAAAAATGTGTCACAAATATATAACTTTAAGTAATTGATAACGTAACTATTGAAAAACAAAATACTTACAATTTCTTACATAATTCAGACAAAGTATTATATATTCCTCATATTCAAATCCATAACAACATTTCAATTTTTAGAACGAATCCAAATAATACCCATAGATAAAATCGATTTATTTATTGTTTGAAATTTCAAAACAAAGATTTTGTTTATTTTGCTGTTGCAATTCCCTTATGTTAAAAATCATGCTGTAACCTTTCGAAATACTTTTATCTAAATTGCTTATTTATGATTACTTTTGTGTGATAAAATGGAATCAATGAAAGAAGACAAGAGTCAGTTATTATATTACGCAATGGTTGCCGGTATTTATCTGGGACTTTTTTGGGTGGGTAAGTATTTTTTTGTAGCCGTTGGAATGCGTTCTGAGATTCTTAATTTTCTAGGAACACTGCTTAGCCTGGCTACACCGGTGCTGCTGTATATTTTTCTTGTGAAATATAACCATGAACTACTGGAAGGGAAAATGGGATACTGGCATGGCGTTCAGTTTGCTATCTTACTCTTCTTTTTTGCATCCATTCTTGAATCCATGATCGTCTTTATACATGTAAAATGGATTGACCCGGCTTTCATTTCTAACCTGTTCAACAACATGATAGAACTGGCGGAAACAATGAATATCAGTAAGTCTGTAGTGACACAGCTAAGCGAGCAACCTCTGCCCAGCCCGTTCAGCTATATATTGAACTATGTGATTATGGCCAACGTCTTTCTGGGAATGATTCTTTCGTTCTTCATCGTTCCCCTCTCCATTCGCACTAAACCGAAACAAAATATATAATTATTGGATCGATGAATATATCTGTTATCATTCCGTTATTGAACGAGGAAGGGTCACTGACCGAATTATACAACTGGATTCAACGAGTCATGCAAGAAAATGGTTTCTCTTACGAGATCATCTTCGTGGATGACGGCAGTAACGATGGCTCATGGACAATTATCAAGGAGCTCAGCCTCCAATCACCTCATGTTAAGGCAATTAAATTTCGGCGTAACTATGGCAAGTCGCCAGCCCTACATTGTGCTTTTCAAAAAGCAGAGGGGGATGTGATCATCACCATGGATGCCGATCTGCAGGACAGTCCCGATGAAATTCCGGAACTCTACCGCATGATCGTGGAAGAGGGCTACGACCTGGTATCGGGATGGAAGAAAAAACGGTACGATGACCGACTGACCAAGAACCTCCCTTCGAAGCTCTTTAACGCTACTGCCCGCAAGGTTTCGGGAATAAAGTTACACGACTTTAACTGCGGCCTGAAGGCCTACCGTAAATCGCTGACGAAGAGCATTGAGGTCTATAACGACATGCACCGGTATATCCCTGTGCTTGCAAAGAATGCCGGGTTCACCAAAATCGGGGAGAAGGTGGTAAAACATCAGGCCAGAAAATATGGAAAAAGTAAGTTTGGCGCGGACCGGTTTGTCAATGGTTATCTCGACTTGATGACGCTCTGGTTCCTAAACCGCTTTGGAAAGAAGCCGATGCACTTCTTCGGTCTCTGGGGCAGCGTAATGTTCCTGCTTGGACTAACTGCGGTCATGCTGCTGGGAGGCATGAAGCTTTACGACATGCAACACGGTAATCCTTATCGACTGGTGACCGATTCTCCCTATTTTTACATCTCGCTTACTACCATGGTTCTGGGGACATTGCTTTTCCTGGCTGGCTTTTTGGGTGAACTGATTTCCCGAAATTCCTACGAAAGAAATTATTACCGTATTGAGGAAGAAATATGATGATGAAACAAAATTTTCTGCAGATAATTTCACTGACCTTTTCGCTTGCTTTGTTTGCTTCCTGCAACACCGATGGTCAAAAAAAAACATACAGTTATCACCACGAACAGGGGGAGATTTTCGCTACGGGTTATCACATCAAATACGCCCATGGCCGGACACTAAAAGAGGAGATTGCGGCTGAACTTGATCGCTTCAATCTGTCGCTCAATCCTTTCATGGAGAATTCCATCATCACCAGGGTGAACCGCAACGAGCCGGTTAAACCCGATTCGCTGTTTGTCAATGTTTTTCGGAAATCAATGGAGATATCAGAAAAGTCGGGGGGTAAATTCGACATCACTGTCTCCCCGCTGATCAATGCATGGGGATTTGGGTTCCAGAACATGGATAGCGTCACGCCGGAAATAATCGATAGCCTGAGAAAATTCGTCGGTTATGAAAAAATATCTCTTGATCAGCACGGTCAGATCATCAAAAGCGATCCACGGGTTACAATTAACACATCAGCCATCGCAAAGGGATATGCCTGTGATGTGGTTGCCGACCTGCTGGAGCGGCATGGAGTGGAAAACTACATGGTGGAAATTGGAGGTGAAATAACCGCCAGAGGGGTGAATGAAAAAGGCGAATGCTGGCGCATCGGCATCGATAAGCCAATCGATGATCAGCTGGGCATGCAACACGAGTTGCAGACGGTGATCTCTCTCTGCAATAAGGCGATGGCCACATCGGGAAATTATCGCAATTTCTACGTGAAAGATGGTAAAAAATATGCCCACACCATTGACCCACAGACTGGCTACCCTTCAGAGCAGAATATCCTGGGAGCAACGGTCATAGCCGACGATTGCATGACCGCCGATGCTTTTGCAACGGCATTTATGGCTATGGGAATCGAGCGGTCGAAAGAGGTTGCGAAAGAAATCCCCGGGCTGTATTACTATTTTATTTACGCGAAACCTGACAGCACTTTTGGAATTGCCTATTCCGATGGATTCGAACAATTTTTCGCCCGGTAACCGACAAATTTCATTATTTATGCGTATAGTACATTTATTACCATCTTTATTTTTTTTATTCTCCTGTTCCTTTGCAACACTGGCGCAGAAAAGCGACAGTGTCTCCTATCCGAATTTCAAAATGGACGGCACCTTGAAAAATAAGTTCGAAAGGGCCTCCGACACCGGTATGTCACGTTTCTCGGTACGCAACTCTCGCATAGGAGTAAAAGGTGACATCAACTCATATGCTTCCTATAGGGTGCAGGTGGAGCTTAGCAACGAAGGAAAGTTCAGTGTGCTCGACCTGAGCGGAACACTGGAACCAATAGAAGATTTCACTCTGACATTGGGACAAACAAGCATTCCGTTGTTCAATAGTTACATCGTCAGCCCTTCTGAAATGATGTTTGCCAACCGCGCTTTTCTGGGTAAATATTTCTTGAGTACACGCGACCTGGGTGTAAATGGAAAATATGCATTCGATGTAGGCACTGTGCCGGTGACAATTGAAGCAGGTGTCTTTAATGGCAACACCATCAACAATCCTGTATGGAAAAATAATCTTGCTTACGGTGGTCGCCTGGGACTGGGAAATATGGATGGGTTGCGCTTTACAGCCAAAGCATACAACTATCCAAACAACGAAAGCAACCACTTCCTGTTCTATGGAGCGGACCTACGCTACGAAGCCAGTAGCTGGAAGGTAGAAACAGAGATCATGAAGAAGGAAAGCAGGACCGAAAACAACAGCGACATGCTCTCCTATTATCTGCAGGGTGCTTACCATATCCCAATCAAAACAAGAATGTTTGATTTTCTTAAACCAGCTATACGTTGGGACGCCATCGATGAACGATCTGACGAACCTGGATTCGATGTAAACCGCCTCACCACCGGATTGGGATTCGGATTTACACAAGAAAAATTCTCCTCCATTCTCCGTCTGGATTATGAGTGGTATTTTGTGGATTATGCAATGCCAATATTTGCAGAGAATGACGAAATGGATGCCGACAAATTTACCATTGAACTACTATTTACTTTTTAATTGCAACAGAGAATAATCATGAAAAAGATGCTATTACCCATGCTATTCCTCTCGCTCTTGGTGACAGGAATGAATTCGTGCTCGGGCGACCAATCGCCTCGCTCTCTCTTTCAGGGAGAAAACAGTGACCAGTGGAACAGCCGGGGCCATGTAACTCTCGACGACCAACATCTTGTGTTGAATGATGGAGCATCGATCACCCTGAAGAAAGGAGACTATACCGATTTTGAATTCAATATCACAGTCCGCACCGTCAACAATGGAAAAGGGTTTATCGCCTTCCATACCGACGAAGAAGGTACAAAAGGTTACAGAGTAGCGATCCACAACGACAACGAAAGTCCCGAATGGTGGACTAAAACGGGAAGCCTGCTGGGAGTACGCAACCTGACCAAGTCGACAGTGACAAACGGCGAATGGTTCGACATGCAAATTCGTGTACAAGGGAAAACCATCACGGTATCTTTGAATGGATTTCCTGCGGTGGAGTATACGGAACCGGCACAACCCTATCGCACAGCCAACAATGCGACACAATTGCTTTCTTCCGGCACATTTATGATACAAAGTAGCGAAGGCACCATCGAAATAAAATCGATCTCTGTGACCCCACTGAGAAGCAATAAAGAGGCAGCCCTACAGTCGGAAGTAGCCACAGATGAGACCGCTGATCCCATCATCAGGCTACATCAGGAAAATTTTCCTGTACTCGATTATCATGTACACCTCAAAGGGATGACTGCCGAAGAGGCTGCAGTCCGTTCACGCAAATTGGGTATCAACTATGCATTGGCACCCAACTGCGGCATCGGTTTTCCCATCACGAATGACAGGGAAGTATTGGAATACCTGGAGTCCATGAAGGGGCAACCCTTCATTCAAGCAATGCAAGGAGAAGGCAGAGAGTGGCCAGAGACTTTCTCGAAAGAGGTACGCGACCAGTTCGATTATGTCTTTACCGACGCCATGACTTTTACCGACACCAAAGGGAGACGTACCCGCCTCTGGATGCCCGAAGAAGTGTTTATAGAAGATGAACAGGCATACATGGATCTCATTGTACAAAAAATTGTGGATGTGATGCAGGAACCGATGGATGTCTATGTGAATCCTACCTTTCTACCGGAAGTGATGAACAACCGTTATGATTCATTCTGGACCGAAGCACGCATGGATAAGGTGATTGCCGCCATGTCATCTACCGGCAAAGTTCTTGAGATTAACAATCGATACAAGATTCCGAATCAGGCTTTTATTCTAAAGGCCAAAGAGGCCGGATTAAAGTTCACCTTCGGCACCAACAATGGCGATGGCGACTTCGGAAAACTGGAATATTGCATTCAGATGAAAGAGGCATGCGGACTCACCGCTGCAGATATGTACAAACCAATTATCAAAGAATAAAAAAACTTCCCGAAAGGTAAGGGTATCAAAAAAAATAGGCCCTCTCATCATCAAACATGAGAGGGTCTTTCTTGGGACCTTGTCCCTACCTTGTTCGGTATCCCTCCCTATATCCTTCGAATATCCTTCGAATATCAATGGAGAGATAACGATCCATTACCAGTCTAATACCCTTCTATTACCCTTCTATTATCCGTGCAAGAAGCTTCTTCCTTTGTATTTCAGGTTGCCGAAGGAGTGCCCCACATCCCGGATCCTTCGACTGTGGTGCCTCAACTCCTGCTCGGAGAGTAACTTCTCTTTCTCTTTTCTACTCTTTTTCGCTGCTGATATCCTCGAGTAGTGCCCCCTTCTACGGAAAATATTAAAATGAAAAAAGGCCATCTCAAGAATTTTGAGACAGCCTCCTTTTCTTTAGTAGTATGTTGTCATTTTTTATTCAGCGGCTTCTGTTTTTTCTTCAGCTGTGGGCACTTCTTCTTTTACTTCTGCGGCAGGAGCTTCCACTGCTTCTTCCGCTTCAGCTACGGGAGTATTGGCGGCCTTTTCATCTGCCTTTTTCTTGGCCAATGCTTCAGCGCGTGCTTTGTTTATTTCCTTTTCAGCGTCCAATCTGGCTTTCTCTTCGGCACGTTGTTTTTCAGCATCTTTGCTCTTGAGAGACTGGCTGGTTTGCTGTTTATTGTTTTTCCATGCTTCGAATTTTCTTTCGGCTTCGGCTTCATCGAAAGCGCCTTTTGCAACACCACCTAGGAGGTGTTTCTTCATCAGTACTCCTTCGTCCGATAAAATATTCCGCACGGTGTCGGAGGGTTGTGCCCCCGATTGCAGCCAATACAAAGCTCTTTCGAAATCTAAAGTGATCGTAGC
>DHTF01000134.1:0-956 GCA_002411515.1 Proteiniphilum sp. UBA5267
AGATGAAAAAAGCCTTCATATCCTTCTGTCCTCTCGGGACGTTCATGCTCCGGGAGCATGGCTATCAGCTCATTGGATACATGCAAAGCATTGATCATTTTATTTTTTGCGTAACCCGGATGAACATTGCGACCTTGTATATCGATTTTTGCTGAGGCGGCATTGAAATTCTCAAATTCCAACTCACCCAGCTCGCCGCCATCTATGGTGTACGCCCATTCTGCACCGAACTTTGCCACATCAAACTTATCGGCTCCGCGACCAATCTCTTCATCGGGTGTAAATCCAATCCTGATCTTGCCATGTTCTATCTCGGGGTGATCCAGCAGGTACTGCATGGCGGACATTATTTCCGCTATACCCGCTTTATCATCAGCTCCAAGCAATGTTGTACCATCGGTGACGATGATATCTTCTCCTACATGATGAAGTAACTCGGGGAAATCGACGGGCGACATGGTTACCTTTTTCGATTCGTTCAACAGGATATCCTTGCCATCGTAATTTTTCACTATTCGTGGATTCACATTCTCACCGCTCATATCGGGACTGGTGTCGAAATGTGCAATAAAACCAATGACAGGTACATCTTTACGCGTATTAGCGGGCAGCGTGGCCATCAGATAACAATTGTTGTCAAGGCTCACATCGCTCAGACCCATCTCCACAGCCTCTTTCTCCACCTCCTTGGCCAGATTAAACTGCTTCTGGGTGCTGGGCGTCTGTGTGCTGCTTTCATCCGATTGTGTATCAATGCGCGCATATTTAATAAACCGGTCTACGATATCCATGATGATTTGCTCTGTTGATTTTTGATTTATTTCTTAGATCAAGCTATAATGCCAGTACAAAGATAAAAAAAATGGCGTAAATAGTAAAAATCAATTGCACCATTTTGTAACAAGGAATATTTATTGTACTTTTGCAGCTGGGTAAGTCCTATACGGCCAGCTCCC
>DHTF01000134.1:1172-5507 GCA_002411515.1 Proteiniphilum sp. UBA5267
GCGCGATATAGTAAGCTTACCCACTTTTTTGATACAACGAACCCCTTCCGTCACTGAGACAGAAGGGGTTTTGTAATTTCAGGGATACAGCAGCAGTTACTCCGTTGTGCGGTTCTTGCAGTTATGCTATTCTAGGAAAAAGTTTTGCATCCAGTGAGTATCTACCGGCCCCAATAAGGATCGACGCGGCAAAAACGATCAACAGGTCAAGAGCATGACCATAAACCATGAAATTGTCTCCTGCCACCATGTGAGTTGCCAATGCTACCAGCATGTTACCAGTAAGTAACAACGATGCGGGACGAAAGAATAATCCCAATGCAAAGAGCAATCCACCTACCGACTCTACGAAAGCAGCAAGGAATCCCCAGAAAGCCGGTGCGAAATCGATTCCGAAATTCGACATGGTGCTACCTACCATGGTCCATGTTTCTAGCCCACCCGTTATCTTGGGATATCCGTGTAAAAAGATTGAGATACCTATCCCTACTCTCAAGATCAGCCATCCGACCTGTAATAAATTGTTTTTTTGTTTCATATGATAAAATTATTATTATTCATGTTAATCTACTCGCAATAAACCAGAAATCGACATGGTTTGTTTATTTTTGTAGCATAAATAAAATCAATATGTCAACATATGCTCCTTTCGCCAAACCTTTATACGTAATGCTGAAGCCCGCTGGGTCGAAGTGCAATCTCTATTGTGATTATTGCTACTATCTTGAAAAATCGGACCTCTATCCGAGTAAACCGCAAGTGATGAGCGAAGAACTTCTGGAACGTTTTATCCAACAATATATTGAATCGCAAACGCAGCGGGAGGTGATGTTCACCTGGCACGGTGGTGAAACGCTGATGCGACCACTCTCTTTTTACAGAAAAGCTGTGGAATTGCAGAAGAAATATGCACGAGGAAGACAAATTGACAATTCAATCCAGACTAATGCCACACTGCTTAACGACGACTGGTGTATATTCTTCAGGGAGAACAACTTTCTCGTGGGAATTTCCATCGACGGGCCGCAAGCGTTTCACGATGAATACCGTCGCGACAAGATGGGTCGTCCCTCATTTCACCGCGTGATAAAGGGAATTGAATTGTTGCAAAAACATGGTGTGGAATTTAACTGCATGGCAGTAGTAAACGATTATAATGCAGATTACCCTCTTGAAGTCTATCAGTTCTTTAAAGAGATCGGATGTCAGTATCTGCAGTTCACGCCTATTGTAGAACGACTGCGCAAAAGCAAATCACCACTAAAACTTACCACTGCACAGGAAGAAAATAAGGACGCAGAGTTAGCTCCCTTCTCGGTAACGGCAGATAAATGGGGAAATTTTCTGTGTAGCATTTTCGACGAATGGATTAAAGAAGATGTGGGAAAGATATTTATCCAGTTATTTGACTCCACATTGGCCAATTGGGTGGGTGAACAGCCAGGTGTATGCACCATGGCTAAAACATGCGGTCATGCCGGTGTAATGGAGTTTAACGGAGATGTATACGCATGTGATCATTATGTATTCCCGGAATACCGACTAGGTAATATTTACAGCAAGACGCTCACTTCAATGATGTATTCCGACGAACAACAGAATTTTGGGAAAGACAAATTTGACAAATTACCACAACAATGCAGCGAATGCGATATGCTCTTTGCCTGTTATGGTGAGTGCCCAAAAAACAGATTCATCAGAGACAAATATGGCAACAAGGGATTAAACTTTCTTTGTGACGGATATTACCATTTCTTCCATCATGTGGCACCCTACATGGACTACATGAAACAGGAACTGCTGGCCCGCCGTCCACCAGCCAACGTGATGAAATGGGCAAGAGAGGTCAATCCAAAATAAAAAAGTGATAAAAAAACCGGATCTTTTTGGGACCCGGTTTTATTTGTTATGAATTATGATCTCAGTTCAATTCTCTCCCTTACGAGCCGAATAACTGATCTTGAGTGCATAAGCTTTCCTAAGTGCCTCCTTTACATCAGTAATGTATTGCATTCTGGTATCCTCATCGGCTTTAATGGAAACAGTCATCAATGGTTGATCGGCTTCGTTCATACTTGCCTTTTCCTGTGCAATGTAATCCTGAATCTCCGATACCTGAGCAAAGCGGTCATTCAACTGCATCTGCGTTCCGGTACCCAACCTGGTATCCATGGGTGCACCAATATTAACGTAAGTCACCAACGACTTTTTTTCCAGCTTCTGTACCTCCGATGCTGTCGGAAGTTTCATTCTGACCATCAATGTTTCTGAACGCATGGTCGTGGTAACCATGAAGAAAAACAGGATAGCGAAAACCAAGTCTGGCATGGAAGCTGTATTCAGCTCCGGCATCTCTCTTTTACCGCTTTTATTAAATTTTCCCATGATTATTCTCCTCCATAATTTTTAGGTTCTGCTTCAGAAATGCGCTGCGGGAAAAGATCGTTGATTTGTTTCTGCTGATCTTCCGTCAAATCTTCATACGATGTATTGAAATATTTA
This sequence comes from Proteiniphilum sp. UBA5267, assembly GCA_002411515.1. Classification (GTDB taxonomy): domain Bacteria; phylum Bacteroidota; class Bacteroidia; order Bacteroidales; family Dysgonomonadaceae; genus Proteiniphilum. The sequence goes on from DHTF01000134.1 coordinate 3,675, forward strand.
CGGGAACCTTCCTCGCGCAACTCATTGTACGCTCTTACTACTTCATTCTGTACAGCTATGTATGCTTTGTAGCTTGTGGTGGCATCGTTTTGGATCGATATCACATGCTGGGTCGTAACAGGGACTATACCGATGGGTGCCCCAAAATCCTCTTCAGTCAGTTCGGGAAGTACCGGACTGTTTTGGGTGTTGAGCACAAACTCTTTTACCACATCTTTCAATGGCACCTGACCTCCATCACCACGCAATTCAGCTTCATTGGCATACAAGTGTGTAGCCTGCTGGTTCTGAACCAACGTTTCGTTTTGGGAGTTCACCAGTACCACCAGCAGGTTTCTGCGCTGCACATCCACCGAGGTCTGTTCCTCGGTCTGTGGTGGTGGCGGTAGGCGGCGTGCCAATCCGGAATCGGTATCCATGCTCGAAACCATCAGGAAGAAACAGAGCAACAGGAAAGAAACGTCAGCCATAGAACTGGCATTGATTCCCGGAACTTTTCTATTTGTTTTTGGCATAAATTTACCTCATTTAGTTGTTCTCATCGAGAGAACCATCCATTATTTTTTTCTTTTCAAAAAAGGCATGACAAAAATAGCCAACAGTGTAAGCACCAGCATAATATAACAGCTAAAGAGCCACATGTCGGTCATTTTCAATGTACCTGCTACGTTGTCGGTTCCTGAGTAACCCGGAATATTGAGTGGCGTACCATCTCCGACAGAATAGGCGATGATCAGCATTGCTGCCAGTCCAATCAGTACAAGGAAACCACTTAATGCTTTTTTAGGGCTTTCTTTCAATTGTTTAAAGAATCCCATAATGGCAAATGCGATCAACACACACACGGTGATAGCCAACAAAATATAGCACCAGTAGAGCATGATGTCTGTATATCTAGGCTGACTCAAGTCGGCAATGATTTTTTCCTGAGCCGGTGTCTGTCCTCCCAGAAAAAACAACGCCATTACCACTATCGAAATAATGATACCAACGAGCAGCGTTGTTTTGGAAGTTTTGTGTATTTTCGTTACTGACATGGTAATTACAAGTTTTTGTATTTAACGTTATATTTGATCACCTGATCAAGGAAGGTAATGGATGCATCTTCCATCTTGTTGAGGATACCTTCCATTTTGCTGAGGATGTAGTTGTAAATTACCTGAAGGATCAAGGCAACGATCAAACCACCTACGGTGGTGATCAAGGCAACCTTCATACCGCCGGCAACAATCGTTGGGCTCATGTCTCCTGCTCTCTGGATATCATCGAAAGCCATAACCATACCTACTACTGTTCCCAAGAACCCAAGAGACGGAGCAATTGCGATGAACAGCGTGATCCAGGAGAGGTTCCTTTCCAGCAAACCAGACTGAACACCACCATAAGATACGATGGAACGTTCTACTACATCAGCACCCTGATCTAGGCGAAGCAATCCTTGGTAAACAATAGAAGCAACCGGTCCTCTTGTATTGCGGGAAAGATCTTTTGCAGCTTCCACATCACCTCTGTCGAGTGCATCGCCGATTTTGCCAAGAAAAGCATCGGGATCTACGTCAGCCAGACTGAGGTAAATGATTCTTTCAAGACAAAAAGCAAGACCTAGAATCAAACAGATAGCAATAGAACTCATAAAACCTGCACCACCTTCAATAAATTTCACCTTTATAGCCTGGTGCATACTGCCGGTTGAAGTTTCCTGTACAGCTGCGGGAGCTGTTTCAACAGGTGCTGCAGCTACTTGTTCTGTTTGTTCTTCAGGTGTGGCGTCTTGTGCTAAAAGAACCGATGACAATCCCACGGACATCATGCCGAAGATTGCTAAAATTGCAA
>DHTF01000090.1:0-29079 GCA_002411515.1 Proteiniphilum sp. UBA5267
ACAAAAGGGCTCCAGCCGGTAATTTTCACATCCAGCGGAATATCCTTGTCTTCCAAATCTATCATTCCAAAAGGAAAACGAGCGAGAAATGAACCCTTCTCAAACCTTGGCAACCCATAATTCCGGTTCCCTAAACCATTTGCACTTCCTTGTGGGCCAAACAGTTTCCATGTAGGAACGATTGATTCCAACACTTTCGCTCCGTTTTTTATCCCTTTAATGCTGATGGCAGCGAAAGCATAGGGAGTATTGTATATTTCCGGGCGATGGTTCACCGATAAGTGAGAAATAGCTCCGGTTCCTTCCAAGCAAAACATGCCGGCACCTATACCTCCAATCGGGAAAGCTACTTTGCTTAAATATTCATTCCTGTATACTCCGTTGTAGTCCCTCTCGGTTCTTTCAAACTGAAAATGCAGCTTTTCGGGATTATTTGGCCCCAACAGAATTTCTGCCGAGGTGAAACCCGGGATATTTGTCGCGGCGATCGTGCCTAACCCAATTTTCTTAAGGAATTCCCTGCGATTGTTATTCATTTTTACCATTAAAGTTTAAATTGATTTCAGTAACTACGTTATCTTAAGGGTGTCGAGTCTTTATCTGTCGGATAAACTGTTGTGGTGAGATCGGGGTGATCCCAAAAACAAACTGTTCACCTTTTTTAAACGGTGATTTCAATTCGAAGTTTTCGATTGAAATACCTCCCGGTATGGGAGTTTCACTTGCCCAATAAGTAAAACGCCCGTTGACCAATCCTGTCAGTTTCTCCTGAGGGTTCTTTTGTATCCAATATTGCGTTGCTCTTTTTCCGTTAAATTTCCAATGTTCATTTGTTCCGGCAGCGTACGCCGCTTTACTGTAATCTTTTTCATTGGGTGCCGCAATAAAATAAGCATCACCCTTCCAACTGCGTATCATCTCTTGTTGAGAAAAACATTCATGTGGTGTAAAATGTATACCCTTGTAGTCGGACCACAAATCGAGTGAGGATTTTTCTCCGTCTTTAAAGAAAAGCGTTCTCAAACGGGCTTTGTTACCCATTGTCGCAGTTGTTATGAAATAATCCAGATCCACAGAATCATCATACGTATTGGTGGTTATCTCAAATTCGTAAGGGCGGGATTCAAAGAAACGAAGGCGGGTATACACTTTAGCCCCATTATCAAAAGGTTCGGAAAAGATAAATACTGTCAACGTCTCCTCCCCGTCAATTTTTTCAATGACTCCCCGCGCCGGATATGCCCCTTCTAGCGGTAAGACAGCCATAGAGTCATTAGAGCTCCAAAAACGTTTTCCTCTTTCTCCCTCATCAAGGCTACTCATTTCAAGCTCCGACAATCCACGATGTTCACTTCCCTTTGGGATTGGTTCATAAGCGATGAAGTTCATCACCTCTGCAAATTCATATTCCAAATAGGGGGTGTAAATTCTGATCAATCCCCTTGGGCCGGGCAAAGGAGCCAAACCTACAATTATACCGTTGGCATGCCCCCATACCGGCATTGCCGGTTTCCCTTCCGCTGGCAGTATCCAGGATCCTACCGTGTCTGGAAGCGCTAGTTGTTTCCAGTTCGGTACATTTTGCTGTGCGTATGAAGAAGTTACTATCAGCAAAAACAAAGGGAGTAAGTGCTGTCTCATATTTTTGTATAATTATTCTTTATATCAAACTCAGGTTTAAATACATCTATTCGGGAATGCAATTTTATAATTGCAATTCCCGAATAGAAACAATATAAAATGAATCACTTTCACCTTTAATTAGTCAAAAAGTGAATTCAAATCATAGTTTTCTGGAACGATAATTAATGAATTAATACCATAGAATAAAGCCCATTGATAATTATCGGGACCCGGATTCAGGGTCAACTTTATATTCTGGTTATCATCAGGAACAATATCTTCCAAAATGACTACATTAGACGTATTTCTACTTGTGAACAGAAGCCCGCTTTTTTCATTCTGTCCCGTGGCTGTGTATCGCGTCTGAGTTTGACCGCCATCGTCTATTGTAGCATAGCAGACAAATGTATATTTCGTACCCTTTTTCAATTTGGACAGAATAAATCCGGCTGAGGCGACATGAATACCATCGTTGAAAAACATATCGAAAGTAACATTATCCGGAAATCCCAATGTATTGGTATGAGTGTTTCTATCCAGCCAGTTAAATGACCCGTCGACTTCGATTCCGTATTTCGATACAAATCCGTTTATATCTACCAGCCCTTGTAATTTATCTGACGGTTTCAACATACAGTTAAACGGACTATCCGATCTTATCGTACCAAAATCTATAAATATGGGAGCATTAAACTGAAAAGCTTGGTTGATTTTCAATGTGGAAGTATACTGCAGTTTTCCGTCCTCCGATTCTACTTTTAAATATGTATATCCAGGTTTCAATCCAGTAATGGTAACTGAGTTGTCCTCATTTTCGACTAGGCTTGCCAATTCCTGATCAGCTACACTCCATTTAAATTTTCCCGCCGCTGTTGTCTCGTTGTCAAATATTGGAGTAACAGTTATTTTATTATCCTCATCGGTTTCCATCATGATATCACGTTCCGGAATCCTTACGTAAGGCCTGTTTTCACCTTTCTCATAACCAATCTCTTCTGTGCACGAAATAAGTAAAAACACAAAGAAAAAGAAATAAATTATATTTTTAACTGGTTTCATATAATTAAAGTTATTTATTTATAATCCATTAATTATTATATTCCTATTCATCTTCAGTCCAACCGGGACCTTGTACCAAAGAACGTTGAGTTATATCAATCTCATTTTGAGGAATAGGGAACCAATAATGTTTCGTTTCAAATACACGATCCTCACACTTAACTCTTTCATAAAAAGCATTATCCTGTAAAGATGTTCCAGCCATAATATTCATGGAATGAATCGGTTTGTTCTCCGTATTCTCTGCTGTTCCCCAACGACGGACATCCCAATACCGGTGGCCTTCAAAAGCCAATTCGATCCTGCGTTCGCGGTGGATAGCTTCTCTCATTTGATCTTTACTTAAACCGGTTACCAAATCCGGAATTCCGGCTCTGGCCCGGATTTTATTTACGTACGGATATGCTTTAGCCGGACCTTCTGTCTCATTGATGGCTTCGGCATAGTTCAGATAAATCTCGGCCAACCTCATTAAAAGCCAGGCTTTTCGTGTATAACCTGCTCCCGTGGCAGGATTTGCATTGGGATTGATAATTTTGGCTATCAGGTATCCGGTTTTGCAATAGTCGGAACCTGCGCCGCGTCGTCCATCTTTTCCTGTATACCAAAAATCACAGGTCGTTCCCAGCCACCTTTGCCCTGCAAAATTGATCGACGCATAAAAACGGGGTTCCCGGTTTGCATACATTTTCCGGATGCCTGCCGGACTCCAGCCATTGTCACCCTCTACCGAAGTATAACCAGTTTCTTCATATCCCGATGCCGTATTGATGATTGGTGTTACACCGTTGCTCAGATAGCCAGTTATGGGAACTGAACCGTTGGCCATGTGGTATGCATCCACCATTTCCTGCGTAGGATTCAGGATTGAGAATCCTTTTAAACTGAGAATAGTACCGCAATTGTCCAAGTGATTATACCATTCCACATTTCTCCAGCATATCCACTCGTCATTATAAAGTTCCTGGTGAATACCACGATAGTTATTTACATAATTAGGAAGATTTGCAGTATAAAGTTTATGACCGGCACTTTCCAAGGCGGTTATACATTCTAACGAAGCGGCAGCTGCCTTACTCCATTTGGTAGCATCGTAGCTGGTGGGGAACAAATGGGTACCGTCGTTGTCCACGAAGTCTTTATAATACGCATGTCCGTTGTAAATAGGTGATGCCGCATAAAGCAGTATTCTCGATTTCAAAGCCATAGCAGCTCCGCCCGAACAGCGGCCAATATTTTCACCTGTAAACCGTACCGGCAAGAGTTCTATGGCGCGATCACAATCATCTACGATAAATTGAATACATTCGTCTAGCGTATTTCGCTTCAGAGTAGTATAGTCTCCACTTGTCGGAAGTACATGATCGGTAATGGGAACTGGTCCATAAGTCCTGACCAATTGGTAGTATGCGAACGCTCGTAAAAAATAAGCTTCTCCTTTCCATTGATTTCGGATTGCATCTGTGAATTCTACCGCATTGGTCTCTTCGGGCAATGGAGTGTTGTCTATGTTTTCCAGAAAAATGTTCGCCTTACGGACTCCCATAAAACACTCATTCCATACAGGACTAATGCTATAAGAATTACTCGAGTTCATAGACCCGTTATTCAGATAATGTGAAGCAGCGCCGCCATAGGCAATCTCCATTTCGTCACATCCTGCAGTAAACGGATTTCTCGCCCATGTGTCGTTCAAACCGCACATATAATTCAGTTCCGCGGGCAAATGCATGTAGGTATTTGCCAACCAGCGTTTTGCGGTTGTGTAATTTTCAAACACTTCTTCCACTGTCATATCCCCTTCTGGCAATTTATCCAAATAATCATCGCATGATAACATCCAAACTGCTACAAAAAGGATTCCTGTATATTTTAAAATTTTAGATCTCATAATTAATAAAATTAGAAGTTAATTTGTGTTCCGAAATTTATAGTACGCTGTAGCGGATATGCATCACTGATGTTTTGCTCTGGATCAATAATTTTAAGTTTGTCAAAAGTCAATAAATTGGACCCGTTCACAAAAATCCTGATTCCTGCAATTTGTAATTTTTCCATCCATACTTTTGGAAACGTATAACCAATTTCCGCATTTTGCAATTTTACATAACTTGCGTCTCGCATATAAATGGTCGAATTTCGGTTGTTGTGTACATTATTTGCGGCAATAACCGTCGGATATTTGGCTCTTGAATTGTCTGCTCCTGGTACCCAGCGTTTATCGTAATACTCCCTTAATACGTTATAGTTCGGATATTCCAGAGAGAACGGATACATTCCCGCTTCAGTGAGGAAAGTGCTGCGATTGGCGACTCCAGAAAATTGTACGGATGCATCAAAGTTTTTGTATGCAAGGCCTCCACCAAAACCAAACATGATTTCGGGTATCTGAGGATGTCCGATAAAAACCCTGTCTTTTTCATTGATTACCCCATCCTCATTCATATCCTTGTATTTTATATCTCCGGGTATTATTGTTGTCTGAAATTCAGATTTAGCCCAGTTGTCTATTTCATTCTGATCTTGAAACAAACCCAAGGCCACCAATGCAAATGCCTGTGTGAGCGATGTACCTCTTGTCTGTTGATACGACTCCGCCGGATTGGGTGTATCGTCTTCTATTATTTTATTGCGGGCAAAAGTGTAGTTTCCCCTTAAAGAATAGGTCAATCCGTAAGATGTAGTATTTTTTAATTCGATAGCAGCATCAAATCCTTTATTATCCACAATACCGACATTACCGTAAGGAGTGCCATGAGGGACTAACCCGATCAGGGAAGGTAACTGTGCCCTTTTCAATAAAATATTTTCGCGACGTTCTTTAAACGCATCAAATTGAAAACTAAATTTGTTAAATAAACCAATATCAATCCCAGCGTTATATTTGGTTGAAGTTTCCCAAACTAAATCTACACCAAATTTTTTCTCTTCAATTCCGCTCAACCAGGTTTGTCCGGTACCATACCAGTATCCTGTAGCAGCAGTATTCACTGCGGTAACGTACAAAAACCTGTCTCCACTTACTAAGTCGCTACCTACCTTTCCTGCCGATCCTCTTATTTTCAGATTGTTTACAATATCCGGATTCCAGAATTCTTCACTTGAAACTACCCAACCCAAAGAAAGAGAAGGGAAAAATCCATACCTGTTACCTTTAGGAAATTGTTCCGATCCGTTATAACCAAAATTGAATTCTGTCAAATAACGATTGCCGTAATTATACGAAAATCTTCCTACAAGTCCTTGGTGACGGTTGGGTAAATTATCTATCGAAGTACCTGCTGTCAGGTTTTTATACTCTTTTCTATTCACAAGTAACATGGCGGCCACATCATGAAGACCAAACTTCCGTGCATAATTAAGGGCTCCTTCCCAATACATAGAGTAATTAGAGTCCTGAATGTCGAGACTATATCCCATCGTTCCCTGCTCGCGCCAGATACGATAAATGTATTCTCCATCGGGATCACGCCCCGTAACCTGTTTCACTCCAAAAGCTTGTCGGCGGCCTACTTCATTTTTGTAATAGTGGTCGAATGCAAATTTCCCGCTTACCGACAAACCCTTTGTTACAAGTTTTGATAAATCCCAACGAGCAGCCACATTTCCTTGATTATTCCCAATATACATTTGGGTATACCCGGTTTGCGTAGCCAAACCAAAGGGGTTGCCGATAAGGTACGCGGTTGTACCTCCACCAGCTATCGACCCGTCCGGATTCCTTACTGGATAAATTAACGGCGATGTCTGCCGTATAGCAGACCAAATAGCGCCTGAACTGGTACCTTGGTAACTTCTGTCTTGAATGGTTGTGGCTAATCCCAGTTCAATAGTTAAATCCTTCGTAACATTAACATCAATATTCGATCGTAGATTATAACGGCGAAATTTTCCTCCATTTGTACCCCAATCATGCGACTTATCTTCTTTATACAAACCGTCTTTTCCGATATATCCGAGATTTATATAATAGCGTGCCACTTCATTACCTCCCGAAACATTCAGGTTATGTGTCGTTTGCCATGTGTCTTTTTTGAATACTTCGTCTATCCAGTTAACATTGGGATACAGATATGGATCTGATCCATCCTTAAATTTTTGAATATCCTCGACAGACCAGGGTAACGATGACAGTTGGGAATTGAATGCGGCTTCATTCATTAAAGTTGCAAATTCATACGCTTCGATATATTGAGGAAAGCGTTCACCCTGCTGTGTAGCATATTCACCGCGGTAAGTAACTTTTGGCTTTCCTTGTACACCTTTCTTTGTAGTGATAAGGATAACCCCGTTTGCACCTTGTACACCATACACTGCCGTAGCTGAAGCATCTTTCAGTATAGTGAAACTTTCAACTTCCTGAATGTTCACCACATTAATATCCCGTTCTACTCCGTCTACCAGAATAAGAGGAGCTGTAAAACCCGATCCGGTGTTGAGGGTCGCCATACCGCGTATGTAGAGAGCTGCCCCATCGAATCCTGGTTCACCGCTGGATTGGCGGGTAATAATTCCAGGAATTGTTCCGCTTAATGCATTTGATAAAGAAGCTGCCGGAACCGCCTGAAGTTGTTTCACCTCGGCATTAGAAACAGCACCCGTTACCGAAACCTTCTTTTGAGTTCCGTAGCCGATAACCACTACCTCATCGAGGGCTTCCGTATCTTCCGCCAAAAAAACGTCAATAATACCTTGTTTCCCTACTTGAACTTCTGACTCTTTGAACCCGACGTAAGTGAAACGAAGCACTGGATTTTGTGTCGTTAGTTGAATGGTATACGTACCGTTTATATCCGTTATCGTTCCATTAGTAGTACCGACTTCCATCACATTTACTCCGATGAGAAGCTCGTTTTTTGTATCCATAACACGCCCGGTAACTTTTTGTCCCGATTGTGCCATAGCCAACAATATGTTTCCTAAACATATTACAGTAATAAGGAACAATTTTTCAAAATGTCTGTTTTTCATATTCTTCGCAACTAGTTATTAATTGTTTAATTTGTCAAAAACAATAAAGATTTACATTAATTTCTCTTTAAGCGAGGTTCATCAATACAAGATCATATGGATTCTATATTGACATTGTAAAATAAATGGTTGTAGGGTAGCTATTTCCCGTTACAAACTGCTCGAATTGACACAGACAATCTTCGCGGCTCCATTCATTTGCACTTCTCGCATTTTGTACATTCTCGCATTTACTCCGATATTCGAAGGTTTATTCCACGAGGCTCAGGTTCTCCATGGTTATACAGTAGAATCCATTTTTGATATATTTATTATCTATCAAAACCCCTCCAACGATTCCATGTTCTCTCCCATAAAGACATCAATCACTCGTTAAAATCCAACCTTTACCTCGAGTAATTTAAACCCATGAAGGTTAATTGTAACGTTGCATCCTCTGTTGCTAATGTAATGGAGTGATTGCTATTAAAATCTGTTGAATCTCATCACTCATTCCCCCACAAATGAGGATCATTTCCTTTGGATTTGCGCCATGCGTCACGCCAACGGTGCAAGTCCATATGATTGATAAACGGTTTAGGTTTTCTCATTTCTTTCGTTGGCGCAGGTGGTAGCGACACAGCTTTGTCTTGGTACCAATAAGCCACAGTTGCCAGATCGAGCGTGAGATTATTATTATGGCCCGTCTCGATCGTACCCTTGACGGATGTTTCAAAAAATATGGGATCATTGATAAAGAATCTGTATACATGCGTTCTTCCAAGCCAGCCTATATCATTGTTCACCCGGGGGTATCCAAAATAAGGATGTGAGAATGGCTCTTTTGGACACCAGGATGTATTGAAGAAATCTTCTGTACCTGTACCTATTAATGAGGGAGTTGTTTCTCCGTCGATAAACCACATGTCGTCGCCTTCACCATACCACATTGGAGTAGGGGAGTGAACATAATAATTGATACCCACAAAGTGGCCTTTTCCTTTCGTTTCAATGAAGCGATAGTTCCGTTCACCTCCTTTATTGGGTTGTTGAGGGCCCGTAAGCGCCCATTCTGTCTCACCTTCGGGTAGTGCTTCCGTAAGACTGTGATTATACCAGGCGTGAAACCGTCCCATTTCTTCAGGCAGCTTTTTCATCTCCAGATAGTCGACATAAAAATAAAAGGCATTGATTGTCTTGTCGGTCTGGTTTTCAATTTCAATCCTTGCCCCCTTTTCAAACGGCATCGCGAAATAACTGCTCATGCCTGTCCCGTTTTCAGGTCCGGCCGACAAAGGAAGGGAAGCATAATTATACCGTTCATCCCACCCCTGGCCAAAGAACGGCCCGATAGGAGATTCCACGGAGGGATAGTCGTTCCCGTCCCAATACATCCTGATAATGATATCATTCCTGCTTAATTCACCCGGTGGCGGGGCAATGGTTACCCAGATGTGATTGATCACACCGGCACCTTTAATCTCCGCAATTGTCCTTTTTTCACCGGGGGCGAAAGGTTCCAGATGGTCTCGATTTCCCCCTGTAGGATCGGTACTCGATATCCTCCTGTTCTTCATCCCCGATTTCAATTTTGTCAGTTCAAACATTTCCCCTATAGACTCTGTCTGAGAAAAGAGGGGGAGTGAAAGGACCATTGTCAGAATAAAAACGCGCAATCTCAGAATTTTACAATAGTTTTTTTTCATTTCATCCATCTATTTAGTTTAAAAGAATCAGACTACTTGTTTACAATTGAGAATAGCCGATAACCTACCTGTACAATGGCCCGTAAACAGCGCATGCACGGTAATCCGCCCCTTCATTCTCAGATCCGAATGCCGACCATGCGTCGGGCCGGAAAATCTTTTCATCATCCACATTGTGCATGTTCACGGGAATAGAAAGTGCCGAAGCCAACGTAATCAAGTCGGCCCCGATATGTCCGTAACTGATGGCGCCGTGATTCGCTCCCCAATAATTCATGACCGAATAAACGTCCGTGAATCGCCCTTTTCCGGTAGTTCTAGGGACAAAAAAGGTAGAGGGCCAGGTTTTGTCCGTTCTTTCATTGATAATGTCGAATACGTGACCGGGAAAAGTAGCCGTCCAACCTTCTGCAATCTGCAATACAGGCCCCAGTCCCTTCACCAGATTCAGCCGGCACATGGTAACCGGCATCCCCGGTTTGGTCAGAAATTGAGAGGAAAATCCGCCTCCACGCATATATTCCAACGATGCGGGATGCCAGGTGGTGGCGCCAAGCATTTTTGAGACTTCCTCATCGGTAATTTCCCAAAAAGGCTTCATGATGGGATTCCCATCCTGATCCGATTGCTGACCGGTTCCATCCAGCGTACAGGATCCCGAATTAATCAGGTGAATCGCCCCGTTCTGCAACAATCCATCGGGTTTCCAACCGCTGACCCGTTCGATGGCTTCGGGACTCCAATAGGTGCGCACATCGGCAAACATTTGCGAAGTGTTGGTCAACAAATGATTGAAGAGCATGCTGATTCCGTTCAAATGGTCGTCTTCGGTAGCAAATGTGAACGCTTCGCGTTTTCCGTTCCAGTCGAAAGAAGAGTTTAGCATAGCTTCCGAGAAATCGCCGTCAGGCAAGAAATCAGTCCATTGCCGTTGTCCCTGGAAACCCCCTGCAATGGCATTGTGTCCGAGCGCTTCTTCCCCGAATCCCATTTCGTCGAGTTTTGAATTTCCAGTCATTAAATCACGCATGATCAATGTCATCTTCACAACAAATTCCCAATCCTGGTCTTTCTTTTCCCTGCTGTGTTTAAGGTGTTCCGGATTGAAATCTTCGCCCTCATGCGACATGCAGTTTTCTTTGGTCCAAGCCATTGCTTTCTCAAATTCCTCCTGATCGTAAATTCCAAGTTGAATGCGACGAAGAATTTCACTGGCATCCACTTGTTCGGTACGCATGCCCAGATACTCCTGCAAAAAATCGGGATTTACCATCGATCCACCAATTCCCATCGATACCGAACCAATGGCCAGGTATGATTTTCCACGCATCATGGCAACTGCTAGCCCGGCGCGGGCAAAACGGAGCAGTTTCTCCTTTACATCATCAGGTATGGTGTCATCACCAACATCCTGAACATCTTTTCCGTAGATTCCAAAAGCAGGCAAACCTTTTTGATTGTGAACGGCTAGAGCTGCCGATAAATAAACTGCCCCGGGGCGTTCGGTACCGTTGAAACCCCAAATGGCTTTGGGCCTTAACGGATCCATGTCAATGGTTTCGGAACCGTAACACCAGCAGGGTGAAACCGACAGTGAAACACCTACGTTTTCTCTCTCGAATTTTTCTGCGCACAATGCCGCTTCCTTCACACCACCTATACAGGTGTCAGCTATAATACATTCAACCGGCGTTCCATCGGGATACCTGAGATTTTCACTGTACAGTCTCGCTGCACTTATTGCCAGATTCATTGTCGTCTCTTCCAACGACTCTCTGATACCTCCACGACGCCCGTCGATAATAGGACGAATGCCAATTTTAGGATACAATTGCTTCATATATAATATTTTAAATAGGTTGTATATTTAATTAAACGTTTAACTTGTCAATAGAAAAAAAACCATTTAGAAATAAATTACATTCTCACCTGATACCAACTCAGCCCCGATAACAAGGTTACGGATTCCTTCATTTTTCATTTCTATTTGATCGATTAACAGTTCCACTGCTTTTTGTGCCATCTCTTTGATGGGTTGTCTGATGAAAGGTACCGTATAGGGAAGGATATAAAAAGCGTCATTTTCATCAAAGCACATAATTTGGATATCTGTTTGAATGTTGATATTGTTTTTTATCAGTTCTTTCACTCCGTTGATCGAAATTGAATTGGTGGTAAAAAAAAGGCCGTCGATTTTTTCTTTTGTCGACATCAAATTACAAATTGCTCTTTTCATGTCATCTTTAAAAAAATCGTATCTAACCTCTTCCATGATATCCGGATTGTATAGACCCGCATGTTTTAATGCATCCTCACAACCGCGTCTGCGTTCACTGATGTGGTAATGATCCTGTTTATAGGTAACCAGTCCAATACGCTTACAGCCTTTTTTGATAAGTTGTAATGTGGATTGATAGGATATCTCATAATTGTCTATCATGACCGAATTGACAGGTAGCTCGGGAAAAGTTCTGTCAACGAGCACAAAAGGTGTCTTGTTATTAATCAATCTTTTCAACTGATTCTGGCTTTTTTCAGTCGGCGTAATAATCAGACCCTCTACTTGCCGGGCATACAAAAAATTTATCAATTTCTCCATTTCGCTCAACTGCTCATTCGTGTTTCCAATAATCACGGTGTATCCCTTTTCTTCGGCATAATTCTGTATATGCAAAGCCAAGGCTCCGAAAAAAAGGTTCGAAATATCTGCTATGATCAATCCGATTGTACGAGACCGACCGACTTTCAATCCCTTTGCAAGTGTATTGGGCACATAGTTCAGTTCTGCTGCTTTGTCTAATATTTTTTTGGCCATCTCCTTGCTCACCCTGCCGTTCTTGTCCTTGGCGTTCAAAACCAGAGAGACAGTGGCAGAGGAGACACCCACTTCGTGTGCGATTGTTTTCAGGGATACTCTTTTTTGCATATACACTAAAATCTAATGATCCTAACAGATTTTAATGCAAAGAAAATAGGTTAATCGATTAATCAAAAATTATTTTATATGTTGTATAACACATTTTAAATTTAAAAGCTTATTTACCTACTTCGGTCACCAATTAATTAACTAATTAAAAGGATTAAATAGCAGAAAACGGTCTTTAATTCAGGTAAATACGCAGGTATATGGGCAGGTGATCGCTGTAACCACCTGTATAACTACCGCTATAGGTACGGTATGGAAGGACGTGTTTTTTTCTGTCGACTTGCAGCAGATAACGGGGATTAAATATGTCGGCATATTCCGGTTTACAGTCTATTTTGTTGGACATCAACATATTTCCCGACACAATAAACTGGTCAAAAAGCAACCATCCCTTGTGGAAAGTTGTCCCCAGCCCTTTTTTGTGTTTCGGATAAAGCAGATTGTATAACTTTATCGGCACGATATCGGTGAAATTTTTCTCTACTTCCAGAATTTCATCGATGCTGTTGTCATCGGGTGTATCGTTGAAATCACCCATGATAAGGAGGTTTGCATCCGGTTTCTCAAGCAGAGTTTTCTGAACCGCATTTCGCAATTCACTGGCCACAAAATAACGTCTTCGTTCCGATACTTCTGTTCCTGCATTGCGTGAAGGGAAATGCACCACATATAGATGCAGGATTTCTCCGTTCACTGTTTTGCCTTTTACATGAAGGATATCGCGTGTGCGGTCTTCAATACCGGGCAGCTGGACAAGAATGGGGTTTGACTCCAGAATGATGAAAGATTGTGTGTTGTATATCAGCGCCACATCCGATCCTCTTTCGTCGGGGCTGTCGTAATGGACAAAACTGTACCTGCTCATGCCATGGCGGTTCATTTCATCCAAAATACTTTCCAGGACCCATTTATTTTCAATCTCAGCCAAACCAATCACATCCGGGTATGCAGGTTGTACAATATCGGCCATTACTTCAGTCAGTTTCTTCACCTTCGTGTTGAACCTCCCGGGTGTCCATTTCCTGAAGCCATTTGGCGTATAATCCTCATCCATGGTCTGAGGGTCATCTATGGTATCGTAAAAATTCTCTGTATTATAAAACACAAAGGAAAAAGGATGTGGTATCATGTATCGAGACTTATGCTGCTCCGTTTTTTAAGAGAAGGAGTGCGGAGTTTTCCGCTTCTCTCATTGCTTTTTTCTCTGCCTCGGTATGATCATCTAATCCGCAAAGGTGCAGTATACCATGAATGATCACACGATTCAGCTCTTCGGCATATTCTGTTTGATACTGCTGTGAATTGGAGCGCACCGTATCGAGGCTGATGGTAATATCACCCGAGATCGTCTTGTTTTCCGTGTAGTCGAATGTGATGATGTCGGTGTAAAAATCATGCTGCAGATATTGCCGGTTGATCTCCAGAATTTTTTTATCGTCACAGAAAAGATAGGAGATCTCTCCCACCTGCCTGTCATATTTTTTTGCCACTGCCTTGATCCAGTTTGCAGTGTCTCTTTTTTTGATTGCCGGAAAATCCACATTTTCCGATTGAAAGCTGATAGCCATATTGTTTACATTAATAACGTACAGAATGGATTATTTCTATCCAAAGAAAAGATAGGCAATGAAAATAGCCGCCAACACACCCGCTAAATCGGCTAAAAGTGCATAGGGAACGGTATAGCGCGAATTCTTGATGTTCACAGCACCGTAATACACAGCCACGATGTAGAAGGTGGTGTCGGTGGCGCCCTGCAGCACACTCGATAACCGGCCCGCAAATGAATCGGCCCCGAAGGTCTTCATCGTGTCGATCATCATTCCCCGGGCACCACTGCCACTCAAGGGCTTCATCAACGCGGTGGGCATGCCATCCACCCAGCGGGTATCCATACCCGAGAGTGCGACCAGGCTGCGCAGCCCCTCCATCATGAAATCCAGGGCACCAGAGGCCCGGAAAACACCAATCCCTACGAGGATGGCAATCAGGTAAGGGATGATGGAAACAGCCGTTTTAAAGCCATCCTTGGCCCCGTCAATAAAGGCTTCGAAGATGTTGACTTTCCGGTGAAGTGCCTTCGCAATAAAAAGGGAGATAATAGAAAACAGGATCACATTGGCAGCGAGGCTCGATATGACGTTGATCTTCTCCTGCGGCATCGACTGAAAAACAAGGATGGTGCCGGCAATGATGCCTGCCATGGCAAGGATAAAGCCCATGATTGCCCGTTGGAAAATATTGATGCCCTGCTTCAGGCAGACGGCAATCATCCCCACCAGCGTAGCCACAAAGGTGGCGATCATGATGGGAATAAAGACATCGGCAGGATTGGCAGCACCCAATTGTGCGCGATAGACCATGACGGTGACCGGAATAAGCGTCAATCCGGAAGCGTTCAGCACCAGAAACATGATCATGGAATTCGAGGCTTCTTCCTTTTTGGAATTGATCTCCTGCAGTTCCTGCATCGCCTTCAACCCAAAGGGTGTGGCTGCATTGTCGAGTCCCAGCATGTTGGCCGAAATGTTCATCAGCATCGATCCCGCGGCAGGGTGGTTTGAAGGTATTTGGGGAAAAAGCTTTGAAAAGAGGGGTGCCACAGCCCGGGAAAACACTTCCACCATGCCGCCCCGTTCGCCTATTTTCATTACCCCCAGCCACAAGGAGAGCACACCCGTCAGGCCGAGTGATATTTCAAACCCGGTTCTGGCCGTATCGTAGGTAGAGTTCATGATATCGGTAAATACTTGCAAATCACCAAAGAAAAGAAGCTTTACC
Organism: Proteiniphilum sp. UBA5267; assembly: GCA_002411515.1. Lineage (GTDB taxonomy): Bacteria > Bacteroidota > Bacteroidia > Bacteroidales > Dysgonomonadaceae > Proteiniphilum. The sequence goes on from DHTF01000090.1 coordinate 15,046, forward strand.
AATGCAACAATGAAAGCAATCAGAAAAAATGCAACCCAAATATAATTCAATATCATACAATGCCGAAATCATGGATGAACAAATGGATCATCTGGAAACAGATCAATCAAAGGTACAATTAAATAGAAAGAAGAGCAAAATCTTCTTAGAATTTCAGTTGTACATACTTGATCTGCTCGCGCTGATAAGTGTACGTGATGTGCACGTTGCCATGCTTATCCTGTATCATGGCAGGATAGCTGAACTCACCCTCGGGCTCATCCTCCAGGTCAATCAGCTTCTCCCATGCTTTCCCGTCATAAGACCCGGCAATGGCCAGCTTATTCCTTCCGGAGGTAATAGGGTTATAGATGATCAGCTGCAAACCACTGCTGAGTGTCACGGCATCGATGCCCGAATTGTTATTGGGTAACTCTGTGGCCATCAGCGGAGACCATGTTTTGCCGTTGTCGTGCGACCAGGACTCCACCACGGTGTTGTTTTTCGAGCGACAAAGAATCTGCAGTGCACCATCGTTGTGAAACAATACCGAAGGCTGTATGGCGTCGAAACCGTTGTTGTCGATCTCAATCTTTTCCCAGTTTGTCAGATCCTGGTCCGACATTTCCATGTAGACGTTCCATTTTCCCACCACTTCGATGCTGGTGGGATAGAGTATTTTTCCCCCGGGAATGATGACCGGTTTGTTTTTAATTGGCCCGAGACAACCACGTGGGATCGTTTTCATAGGCGACCATGTCTCGCCCTCATCGGTCGATATCTTATACTCTCCCCACCAGGTACTGGGACTGGGCCCCACCTTGTAGTAGAGGATCAGATCCCCGTTATCTCTTTTGAAGAGAACCGGGTTCCAGCAGGGGAAACGTTGTGATTCGTTTTGTACCCCATCGGCCACCATCACCGGATTGCTCCATTGCCCGTCTACGTATCTGGAAGTATAAATACTCACGTCGGGATGCCTTTCATAGGGACCACCAAACCATGCTGCCAGCAAACCGTTGTCTGTCTCCACAAGGGTGGATGCATGTGCAGAGGGTACAGAAGCGGGCTGCCTGATTATTTCAGAATGAACGATAACAGGTTGAGGAGTAGGCTCTCCTGCCGATAACCGGCTTGCCAGTAGCAAGGGCAAGCACAGTAGGATTGTCATGCTGCTTTTTTTGCAAAACATCTCATTGCTTTTTTGGGTAAAACACCTTTATCACTTTGGTTTATTCATATTTGAATATCCTCCCTCCGGTCATGATCTGTTGCGTGGCCGGATCATATGTGGCCTGCATTCCCGTTCGATAAGCGGCATTTGCCATGGCACAGGCAATGGTGTGGCTGTGACCCGCCTCCACCGGACAATTGGTTGCGATATTTCTTGTCCGCACACACTCCATCCAGTTCCGCATATGGGCTGAGGTGAGCGGATCGCCTCCCGTATTGGCTCCTGCATCTACAGAGATCTTGGGTAAGGTAAAGCTTTCCAGTTGATTGGCCTGCAGCCCCATGGCTTTAGCCTCCTGTTCCCGCAGCCCTCCCTCCGGTGTAATTTCGTTGGTATCGAGGTTTAACATCCCGCCATTCGCATAATAAAGCTCCTTGATTCCGCCGGCCGAATTGCTGAAACGGGACGAGTAGGTCACCTGAAACCCCTTGCTATCGTCATCGAGTGGTCCGTATTCAAAAACGGAAGTCAGCGTATCGGCGTTGGTGCGGCCATCTTTCCATTGGTAAATGCCCCCGTTCGATACCACACTGCGGGGGTAAGGAAATCCGGTAAACCAATGTACCGTGTCAATCTGGTGACACATCCATTGCCCTGGTATTCCAGACGAATAGGGCCAAAAAAGACGATACTCAAGGTACTTTCGGGGATCCCATGCCACCTTGGGGCGGTTCATCAGAAAGCGACCCCAGTCCACATCGCTCTCCCTGATCTGGGCACATAATTGAGGGCGGCGCCAGCGGCCAGGTTGATTCACGTTCCAGCGCATCTCGGCCATCACGATGTCCCCAAATTTTCCCGAACGGATATAATCGTGCGCAGCCTGATAATTGCGACCGCTGCGCCGTTGTGATCCTATCTGTACCACGATGCCGGCCTCCTTGCACGCTTTCAATGCTGCATTGGCATCGTCCATGGTTTCTGCAAATGGTTTCTCGCAATAGGCATCCTTGCCCGCCCGGGCGGCTTCAGCCAGGTGCAACGCATGCTGAAAGTCTGCCGTGCTGATGATCACCGCATCAATGTCGGTGCGTGCATACAACTCTTCGTTGTTGCGACACAAGGCTACATCCCATCCTGTTTTCTCTTTGATGTACGCCTTTCCCTCGTCGCGACGGCGATTCCAAATATCCGAGAGCGCAACCAGCTCAAAATTCATCTCCCGGGCATGGTGCATGAAACAGGGGAAAAGCGAACTGCGGAACCGGTCGGAGAACCCGACTATTCCCACCCGTATTTTATCGTTTGCGCCCGGAACAGCGGAAAAACTACGAGCGCTCAAATCAACACCCTTGCTGCCGACAGCCATGGCTGCCATGCCAGCCGAGATCTTCTGAATGAATTTTCTTCTACTTTCCATCCTCCTGCTTTTTCAGTTCAAACTTGTCAAATAATATGCCTGTAGCGGTATAAGTCTCAAATGTCAACACGTCGGCATCGATCCGGACAACCTGGTATAGCTGTGTTTCCACACCAGAGCGGTTCATCCATGGCTGCTTGTTGAGTTTATAAAATTTCGATCCGCTGACGGATACCACATAGGCTGTTTCCTCAGCATGCGTGCGGGCATAGGTATGGTCGTGTCCCGTCAGTACGAGGTCCACGTGGTACTTTTCGAAAATGGGTTTCCACAAGTTACGCAGTTCCTTATTGTCGCGGTGTACAGCCGGTGAAAAGATCGGGTGGTGAAAAGTAACGATGGTCCATCGTTGCGGATTGTGCGAAAGCACTTCCTCCAACCATTGTTTTTGCTCCTCCTGCTTTTCATTCGAGTTGAGCGAGATGATGCGCGCTCCCTGGAAATCAATATAATAACAACTTTCTTTCACCCCTTCCGGACCGTTCTGGGGAAAAGTGAACTGGGGTTGCCAGAAGCTGCTTAATCGCCGTGTATCCTGCTCGCTGACATATTCATGGTTCCCGGGTGTGGCTATGACCGGGATCACAGCATTCACCCATCCTGGGGCGTTGAACCATTCCCCCCATTGTTCGTCGTTCTCGGCTCTGTTAATCAGATCCCCCGCGTGAAGTGTGAAAGCTGCATCGCTAGCGTGACGAAAAGCCTGCCGAAAAACACGCGACCAGTTTTTTTTGATGTCGCGCTGTGCATCGCCGAAGTAAAGAAAAGAAAATGGAACAGCCTCCAGGGCTGCAGTTTTAAAATGAAACCATTCGGTCCATTGTTTGCCGTCGCCAACACGGTATGCATAGGTGGTTGCGGGAGCGAGGTCTTCAAAGTTGACGCTGTGATAATTTACTGCTCCATCCGAATCACTGTGCAGGGGCGTTGTGATGGCCACCTTTTCTTCGGCCTTGATCTCATCCCCGTTATCTTGCGCAATGCCTATCTGTGCCATGGCTTGCGTCACAGAGCGGTCGGTTCGCCACGTGACTGCCTGTGAATGGGCAGGGTCTCCGGCCCAGGTAAGCACAATTCTGTCCGGGTAAGGAGATGCACCCATAAAAGTGAATATAATCAGGCTAAAAAACATCCAGGAAGAGAGCCTGTATAACGTTGTATAGGGTGGAATGTGTTGTTTCTTTTTCATGCGAATTCTTTTTTAGAACGTGAATAACTACGGAATAGGCTATGGAACGTTGTTGAAACGTAAGCAAAGTAAATGAATTTACTTGGACGAGTGAAACAAAAGTAAAAATTATATGTGCTTTACAGTCACCGATCCAACATGCGGGTGTAGGGGATATATCTTTAAATGGGTACGTTTGATCGGGTTCTTTTTGGGAAAATGTGTAACTTTAGCGAAATTTAAAATGACTGTTGACCCCATGAAATGGAAGGATTTTTTACATTATCAGCGGGGATCGAGGCTTGCGGTGATTTTGTTGTTGATTCTTATCCTGCTCACCATGATTCTGAACGGGGTGCTTCGTTATGGCAAGAAATCGGAGATGGTGATTGTGCAAAACGAGGCGTTGATCAAGGAGTTCGATTCATTCCGGCAAACACTGACTGAGCGTGTTCCTCCTTCCCGGAAAATGATTCATGAAACAGAAAAAACCGGAAGCATCCCCCAAAATGAAAGGCGCGTAGAGAAGGAAGATTCTGAAAAAGAAGCTGCTGCATCGGGATTTGTTCCTTTCCCCCGTACGGAAAAGTTATCAGCCGGAGAGACCATCCGACTCAATGAGACCGATACCACACAGTGGAAGAAGGTCCCCGGCATTGGCAGCAGCTATGCATCCCGGATTGTGAAGTACAGGGAGCTGCTGGGAGGTTACGTCAGGCCGGAGCAGCTGCTGGAGGTGTACGGCATGGACAATGAGCGTTACAACCGCATTGCTCCTTTCCTCACAAACGATTCTACCGTAAAGAAAACGAATGTCAATAAGCTGGAGTTTAAAGAGTTGCTGCGTCACCCCTACCTGAACTACAAACAAGTGCAGGTCATAGTCAATTTGCGCAGACGGAATGGGGAGATCATCTCCCTCTCCCAACTGGCGATGCTCGATGAATTTACCTCTGAAGATATAGATCGTTTAGCGCCCTATCTCGAATTTTAGGATCTGCTTAAAAGGGTGTCTGTCTCTGTTACTTACCCGACAATGCGGCGATATTCTCCTTCAGCAAGGCTATTTTGCTTTCTGCATCGGCCTGTTTCCTGCGTTCCGTTTCCACAATCTCCGGTTTCGCGTTCTGCACAAACCGCTCGTTGGATAGTTTTTTCAGTACCGACTGCAGGAAGCCCTCGGTGTAGGTCAGTTCGGCTTGCAGTTTCTGCAGTTCCGCCTCCACATCCATCATGCCGGTCAAAGGAACCATATACTCAGTGGTGCCCACCATAAATCCTGCGGCTCCGGCCTGTTTTTCCGACACAAGAGTGAAGGAGGAGAGGTTGCACATTTTCGAGATCACACTGTCGTATTTGTCTGCATCGCCACCCACAATCTGTAGCTCAAGCGATTCTTTCTGTGGAATGTTCTTTTCCAACCGGATGGTGCGCACCCCGGCAATGACCTGTTTTACCCGTTCCATATCGGTCAGCAGCACAGTATCTGCCTCTTCGGCCTGTGGCTGTTGAGTGGTCATGATGCTGTCGCCTGTTTCCCGTTCTTCCATTGCCTGCCAGAGCTCTTCGGTAATGAAGGGCATAAAGGGGTGAAGCAAACGAAGCAATGCATCGAAAAAGCCCAGTGTGACCTGGTAGGTTTTGCTGTCGATGGGTTGTTGATAGGCCGGCTTGATGATCTCCAGGTACCACGACGAAAATTCGTCCCAGAAAAGCTTGTAGACCGTCATCAGCGCCTCGGAGAGACGGTATTTGGAGAAGAGGTCGTTTAACTCGGTGATGGTTTCGGAGAGCTTGCTTTGGAACCACGCTACGGCTATTTTGGCCGATTCCGGCTGGGGAATGTGCTCATCGGTCTCCCAGCCCTTGATCAGGCGGAAAGCGTTCCATATCTTGTTGTTGAAATTGCGCCCCTGCTCGCAGAGCGTTTCATCGAAAAGCAGGTCGTTCCCCGCTGCGGAAGAGAGCAGCATGCCCATGCGCACGCCGTCGGCACCATACTGATCCATCAGGTCGATGGGGTCGGGTGAGTTACCCAGCTGCTTCGACATTTTCCTGCCCAGGTTATCCCGGACGATGCCTGTAAAATAGACATTCTGGAAACAGGGTTCTTTGCGGTACTCGTAGCCCGACATGATCATGCGGGCCACCCAGAAGAAGATGATATCGGGACCGGTCACCAGGTCGCTGGTGGGGTAGTAGTAACGGATGTCGTTGTTATCGGGTCGATTGATGCCATCGAAGACCGAAATCGGCCACAACCAGGAGGAGAACCAGGTATCCAGTACATCCTCATCCTGCTTCAGGTCGTCGATCGTGAGGGGATAATCCACCTGTTTCTTTGCCTTTTCAAATGCTTCCTCCTTGCTCATCGCCACTACGTAACCTCCCTGCGGCAGGAAGTAGGCCGGGATTTGATGTCCCCACCAGAGCTGGCGGCTGATGCACCAGTCCTTGATGTTCTCCATCCAGTGGCGGTAGGTGTTTTTGTATTTCTCCGGATAGAAGCGAATGGTATCATTTTCCACCGCTTCGGCAGCTGGTGTGGCCAGCTCTTCCATCTTCAGGAACCATTGCATGGAGAGCTTCGGCTCAATGGCTTCGTTGGTCCGCTCCGAGAATCCTACCTTGTTGGTGTAGGGCTCCGTTTTATCCATCAGTCCGGCAGCCTCCAGATCCTTTTCAATCTGGGTGCGTACGGCAAAACGATCCATGCCGGCATACATCGCCCCATGTTCATTCAGCGTGCCGTCGGGATTAAAGATATCGATGGAGGGGAGGTTATATTTCTCTCCCAGCATATAGTCGTTCACGTCGTGTGCCGGGGTCACCTTCAGGCAGCCGGTACCGAATTCTATGTCCACATACTCATCTTCGATTACCGGGATCACTCTGTTGACCAGGGGCACGATTACTTTTTTCCCTTTCAAATGGGCATTCTTCGGATCGTTCGGGTTGATGCACATCGCCGTGTCGCCCATGATGGTTTCGGGTCGCGTGGTAGCCACCACAGCATAGGCACCTGCCGGATCACCCTCAATCTTATAACGGAGATAGTAAAGCTTTCCATGTACCTCCTTGTGGATCACCTCCTCATCCGACAGTGCCGTAAGTGCCTTCGGGTCCCAGTTGACCATCCGCACACCCCGGTAGATCAGTCCTTTTTCATACAGATCGCAAAATACTTTCAACACACTCTCCGAACGGACCTCGTCCATGGTGAAGGCCGTTCTGTCCCAGTCGCATGCTGCACCCAGCTTCTTCAGCTGCTGCAGAATGATGCCGCCGTGCTCGTGTGTCCAGTCCCATGCATGTTTCAGGAACTCTTCGCGTGTGAGATCGCTTTTCTTAATACCCTGTGAAGCCAGCTTGTTCACCACCTTGGCTTCGGTGGCGATGGAGGCATGGTCGGTACCCGGCACCCAGCAGGCATTTTTACCCTGCATGCGGGCACGCCGCACCAGCACATCCTGGATGGTGTTGTTGAGCATGTGTCCCATATGCAGCACACCCGTGACATTGGGAGGCGGGATGACAATGGTATACGGTTCACGTTCATCGGGTTCGGAGTGGAACAGCTTCTGCTCCATCCAGTACTGGTACCATTTGTTTTCTACCTCTGTCGGGTTGTATTTGCTTGCAATTTCCATACGATAATTTAATTCAAGTGACAACGGGTATCCATTTATCAGCTTGTTGCTTCTTTGTTCTGTAAATGAAGTGCAAAAATACAAAAAATGCCGTTCAAAACACAAAATAGCTTTTTGGAATCGGTATGAAATGAGATATTCATACCTGGAGCACACAACCTTGTAGGGTATTGGGTTATATTTCCCTTATATTTCCCTTGTGTTTTTATAAGGAGATGATAAGGAATATACGAAGGAGTACCGAGGAAGTACCGAAGGAGTACCGAAGGAGTACCAAGGAAGGTCCCGACTATTATGCACTGAAAAGAGGTTTATACCCTATTTCAATGTAAAACAGGGCAAGCAATTGGAAATGAAGTAGCAGGATGAATGAATTATTCCTGATAGAGCAGATAGGGTTTGCGTTGCTGCTTGAACTTTACCACGTCGCAAAACCATTTGGCTTTGATCTGCTCTGCCGTTTTTCCGGCTATGATCTCTTTGCGGATATAATCCACACCGACCAGCTTCTCAAAAAATGAGGTGAAGAATTTGTCGCCCATGTTCAGGTTATGGTATGCATCAATCACATAGGAGAGGTCGAAACCGTTTTGAATAATCTGTTCGTCGGGCAGCGTGCGCAGGTCAACGCCGTAGCATGGTTGGTTGAGCAACGGCGGGTTTTTGGCTCCCGGCACACTGCGGGGGGTGAAGGTGAAGGCGGAATCTTTGTAATCGGGATGTCCGTACACCTCAAACGGGAAGGAGGTACCTCTGCCCAGACTCATTGCGGTGCCCTCAAAGAGGCAGGTGGAGGGGTAAAGGTAGATGGCGTGGTTGTTGGGCAGGTTGGGAGAGGGGGCGATGGGCAGCACGTAGCGGGTCTGGTGGGTATAATTCTCGCAGGGCACGACCGTTACGTCGCATACCCGGCCATCGGGGAGCCATCCTTCTCCGTTGATCATCAGCGCCAGCTCGCCCAGTGTCATGCCGTGCACCACCGGGATGGGCAACCAGCCCACACCCGACTTGTATTTCATGTCGAGGATGGGCCCGTCCACAACCATCCCGTTGGGGTTGGGCCGGTCCAGCACGATCATTTTTTTGTCGTGCTCGGCGCAGGCATCCATCAGCCGGGCCATGCTGGCGTAATAGGTATAAAAGCGGAGTCCCACATCCTGCAGATCGAACAACAGGATGTCGAACGCGTTCATCTTGTCGGGGGCCGGTTTCCCGCTTCCACTGCCGTAGAGCGACCAGATGGGGATGCCGGTCTTCTCATCGACCGAGCTGGCCACATGTTCCCCGGCATCGGCGGTACCGCGGAACCCGTGTTCGGGTGAGAAAATACCCACTACATTGAAGTGATTGCCGATTAGCATATCCACCAGGTGCACGTCGCCTGCCATGCCTGTTTGGTTGGTCATCACTGCCACTCTCTTTCCTTTCAGCAGGGGGAAATAGGCACCGGTCACTTCGGCACCTGTTCGAACCGATGTTTCGCCCTGTGCGCCGGTCATCGCCGCAAGAAGAATAAACAGCAGGAAATAAAATTTTTTCATACGCTATTCCTCGGTGGTGTGTTTTGCGTATTTCTGCTGTGTATGCAGCTGATCGAACTCCTCCTCGAGCAGCAGCAGTTCCTTTTTAATCTCTGTGAGCCTTGTCACGGCCTCTGCCCGTTTTGACTCGTCATCCTTGCTCGATTTCAGGGTCTGGCGGGCGCCTTCGAGCGTCATCCCCTTCTCTTTTACGAGATGGTATACAATCTCCACCTCCCGGATATCGTCCCGCGTATACTGGCGGGTGCCACCTGCCGTCTTTTTGGGGTGGATATTCTCAAACTCTTTCTCCCAGAAACGCAAAAGGGAGACGTTGACCGCGAAATGATCGGCCACCTCCTGAATAGAGTAGTAGAGTCGCTTCTCATCAAATCGGATCGGTTTTTTTCGTTTACCCATAATTCTATTTTTTCAGCAGTTAGCAATCAGCGAGAGAAATCTTTCAAAAATACTGTTTTCCAAATGAAACGACAAATTTTTTCTGTCGACAGAGTCAAACAGCAACTTTGAATTGAACAGAATGGTTTGTGAAATTCAACTTTTCCGAACTGAATTTTTTTGCGTGTGTGACCTATTGTATTTCCTGATTTGTACGAAAATCATAAAATGTTTTTCTGGTCAGATCGGCCAGAGACAACTGATAATTTATATAGGCCCTCAGGTGAGATGTATAGGCATTGTTCAGGCGGTTTCTCTCCAGCGCTAAACTCTGACTGTCAATGTCGCCATCTGAAAAACGTTTTAGTGTGATTTCGAAGCTTTTTTCAGCGACCAAAACATTTTTTTCCAATACCTGTAATCGTTTCAAGTTACTGTTAATGCTTGCAATAAGGTTTTTTACTTCGGTTTCTATTTCACGTTTTACCTCTTCCTTTCTGTAACTATATTGCTTTAATCTCGACTCGGAAGCCCTGACCAGTGCTCTGTTCTCACCCCAGTCGAGTATGGGAATAGTAACGGTCAATCCCACACCATAATTGGCGTTTCTGTCGATCAGATTATTGTAGGAGTTTTTTAATGAATTGAGAAGTCCCACACCAGACTGTTGATTTATCCCTGCTTTTTCAAAATAAGCATCGATTCTTCCCTGTATCATTCCGTCTGCCTTTTGCTGTTTTATACTCAGTTTTTGCAGTTCAATCTGTATCTCCTGCTCCCTTACTTCCAGCCTGTTTTTCAACGCTAACTCAACTGCTTTCTCCGGGTCTATTAGCACAATTTCATATTTGAACTCGCTGTTTAATGCAATGCTGTCATTCAGGTTCAGCCCCAAAAGTTCCTTAAATGAATTTTTTGCTGAGGTTTCATTTAACAGTGCAATGTCGTGGTTGTTTTGTGCCTCAGCCAGATCCACTTCCATCTGTAAGGCATCCACTTCGCGTATGAGTCCTGCGGCATATTTGTTCTGTGAAATTTCAGATGCTTCCATCTGCCTTTCCAGGTCGAGCAATGCAATCTCAGAGCTTTTTTGCAACGATAGCAGGTTGTAATAGGAGCTGCTTACCTGGTACACAAGGTTCAGTTCTTCTCTTTTAAACTGTTTGCTGGAACGTTCATAGTCCAGTTCTGCCCTTTTCAGTGAGGATCTTATGCTGTTATATGCATAAAAAGAGCTAAGTGGCTGATTAAAACCAATGCGTGATCTTAAACGGGAAGAACGGAAATTATTCTCAAGATTTTCACCACTTGACAATGAGTTTTGAATAAAAATATTTCCGTCGGTTGGTAACGGCTGATTGATGGTGAGTGTACTGGCATAGCCCAGTTCTTTTATGGGATAATAAAATGTGATGCCGGTTGTGTCTTTCCAGCTTTCTATCGTTTCTGTAAATTGAGGTGAGGAGATTGTCATATCTATGTGTGTCTTCAACCTGCTGGTTGCCGATTTCATATTGAATTCGGCTATTTTGAGATTTTCAGCCAAGTTCAACATGGTAAAGCTTTTGCTTTTGGCAATTTCAATACTTTCTTCCAGTGTGAGAGAGTGCGTCGATTGGCTATGCAATAAAACAAAGTATGGGAATAAGAGTACGATGGTGAAAAGTAGTTTTCTCATATCAATAGTGTGTTATTGTTGCTATATGAAGGAGAATATTGTTGTTTTGGGGTGGAGAATTAAAAAATAATTGTTTTGTCGGAATTTATTTTGTCTGAATGAATCATTCCATCTTTCAGGTAAATGTTCCGATGCGCATAATTGGCTATTTCCTGCTCGTGAGTGATTAGAATAATTGTATTTCCCTCGGTGTGCAGTTCCTCGAATAACCGCATAATTTCTACCCCTGTTTTTGAATCGAGTGCGCCAGTAGGCTCATCGGCCAGCAAAATGCCTGGGTTCGTTACCAATGCCCGTGCAATGGCCACACGTTGTCTTTGCCCACCGCTGAGTTCAGCAGGTTTATGATTCACACGATCCGACAGCCCAACCCTGTTCAGCGCTCGCAGTGCTTTTTCTTTGCGTTCTGTACTGGGTGTTCCGGCGTAAACCAGGGGGAGTTCTACGTTTTGAATGGCGTTCAATCGGGGTAATAGGTTGAAATTCTGAAATATAAAACCAATCTCCTTGTTTCGCATGATTGACAAGGCATCATCGTCCAACGTGCTCACATCCATTTCGTTAAAATAATAATGGCCGCTCGAAACAGTGTCGAGACAACCCAGGATATTCATTAACGTGGATTTACCGGAACCCGACGGTCCCATAATGGCCACATATTCGTTCTTTTCAATGTTGAGATTTATGCCGTGAATAACAGGTATTTCGACATCACCTAGCAGGTAATTCTTTTTTAATTCTTTTATTTCAATCAACATCTTTCTGACTTGTTTTTATTCGTACCGAATGGAATCGACCGGTTTTAAATTGGCAGCGTTCTTCGCTGGTAAATAGCCGAAACTTACTCCCACAATTACCGAAAAAGAGAAAGCCAAAAAGACGGAGTAAGGCTTTATGAAAGTGTTTATATCGGTAAACAGCGTAACAATGAGTGACAGCACAATACCAGTCAGGACACCGATGATACCGCCCGTAATGCTTATTACCACCGATTCGGTGACAAACTGGCTCATTATATCTATTTTCCGTGCCCCGACCGACCGTCGGATACCGATTTCGCGTGTACGTTCCATGACGGTTGCCAACATGATATTCATAATTCCGATACCGCCCACCAGCAGTGATATGGCTGCAATGGCACCCAACAGAAAATTGTAGATTTGTCGTTCTTTCTCTTCCTGTTTCAGTAATTCGAAAGGAATCACAATGCTGTAGTCGTCGTTATTGAAATGATGGCGGCGCAGGATTTCATGAATGATTTTGGATGCTTCAACCAGTTTATCAGAGTTTTTTAGTTGTACGGTTATTTGCTGAATTTCGCTGGAAAGTTGATTTTCACGTGTGAACCGGTTCAGAAATAACGAGAGAGGCACGAAGACATCCGTATTCAGATCCCTGGCTGCCAATTCGCCCACGGTCTCCGTAAAAAGGCTTTTCGATTCCAGCACGCCGATCACCTCTAACCATTGATCGTCTATTTTTACCAATTTTCCTATTGGATCTTCCCCTTTAAAAAAACTGGCCGCCACACCGGCACCGAGTACACAGACCTTCAGGCGTTCGTTGTAATGTTTGTCGTTGATGAAGTAACCTTTTTGTACTTTATAGTTCATCATTGACTGAAAGGCGGGGGAGATGCCGACAATGGTGGATTTTACCGATTTGTCATTGTATCTCACATCCGTATTTTTTTCAGCCTGTGAGGCAATTCTTTCCACTCCGGGTACAATTTCACTGATCACCTGGGCATCCTGAATGGAAAGTCCCTGTGAGAACTTGGCCCTCACTTCCTCCAACTCTTCATCGGAGAGTGTTTTTTCGCGGACGATGATGTTGTTTACACCCAGATCCTGGTATTTGGCGATGGCTTCGCGCTTCGCACCTTCTCCGATCGATAACATCGTGATCACGGATGCCACGCCGAAGATGATTCCCAGCATAGTAAGGAAAGAACGAAACTTATGGTCTGTCAGTCCTTGAAGCGCCAAGCGAACATTTTCTCCGTACTGCATAATTTATTCTATAAAAATTCACAACTAACTGTCATCCCGGGCTTCAATCGTTCGTCGGACTTTAAGATCTTTACTTCCACATCGAACACTTTCTGCCGGGACTTCTGGTCTTTCAACCTGCAAAGTTTCCCTATATAGATTACTTCTCCATTAAAAACAATTTTAGGCATGGCATCCAACCTCACCGCAACTTTCTGATTGAGTGAAATTTTAAGAAAGTCGGTTTCATTTACCTGCGTATTCACTTTCATAAATTCCAGTTCGGGGACGATGGCCAGGCTATTACCGGCATATATGTTGTCGCCGATCTTGTAAATGTTTCTGTTGGAATTTTGAGAGTTTGTCGCAATCTGAAATACCCCCGATACAGGTGCGCGTAGGGTAAGCAAGGGAATCAGTTTTTTTGCATTTTCAATCTCTTTTTTTATTTGTTCTACTCTGATTTCCTGTATGATCAACTCGCTGGAGTTGATGGTTTTGTTCAGTTCGTAGATTCTTTTCTCTTTTTCGAGATTGATGACTGCCTGTTCATATTCGAGTTGTTTAATTTGCCGCAGTCGTTCCGATTCGAACCGGGAGGCTTCCAATTCAATTTTCTTCAAATCGAATGTGGCGGTTTCGTTTTTTATCCTCGATTCCCTCTCTTGTTTTTTATTATCTTGCTCTACATACAATTTCTCCAGTGCAGCCAATTGCGTCTCCAGGTTACTTTCGCTTTCCAAAATATATTTGTTGATATCGGCAGGATCGAGTTGTGCGATGGAGTCGCCTTTTTTTACAATTTCACCGTGGTCCAACAGCCCTATAATTTTCATCTGGTACCATTGTCTCCCGTAGCGGTTGATCACCACCGAGCGGGAATTTACTGCAGCCAGTTCCCCGGTTTCCACAATTACGCTGCCGTCGGAAGTTTTTCTTCCACCCTCCGGTTCCGAACTTTTTTTGCATGAAAAAAGAAGAGTTATGGCAAGGAACGCAAGAAACAGACTGTTCAATCGGGATCTTTTCATTATATCTCTGCGTTTTCGGTTTTC
>DHTF01000090.1:29267-52727 GCA_002411515.1 Proteiniphilum sp. UBA5267
TTTGCAAAAGGATTTACGAGTGCGATCTCCTCACCTTCTTTCAATCCGCTGCCAACCACGATAAAATCGGTGTTGCTTATGCCGGTTTCTATTTCTGTCTTTTCGTAGCCCGTGCCTTTCTTTTTGTAAACAAAATTTTTAACTCCTTCTGTAAACAGGGCGTCAAGCGGAATAAAAAGTACATTCTCCACTTTGTCCATTATTATGCGGCAGCTGACGGTAAGCCCGGGCAGCAGGTTCTTATCGGACTCGTTGATCAATATTTCCACGGGGAACACTTTTATTTTCGATGACATATCTTTGTTCACGGCCAGATTGGCAATTGAATTTACGGTTCCCGAAAAAGCACTGTCGGAAAAGGCATCGGGTTTAATTTCTACCTTTAACCCTTTGCTGATTTTGGCAACGTCCACTTCATTTATTTTTACCGTGGCTTTCAACGATGACAGATCGGGCAGTTGAATAATGGGAAACCCTCCCCAGCATTGGTCTCCGATCTGAAACTTATTGTTGCTACTCCAGTTTCTCGACAAAATGGCTATTCCAGAAGAGGGGGTTACGACGGATAACTTTTTAAGTGTTTCATGCGCTTCATCGAGTCTCGATTGGTATTGCATGATGGAGAGGTTTTTCTGCTTGACTTCTTCATTCTGAATTTTTATGCGGTTTTCGATTTGCTCTTTGGCTCTTTCCAACGCAATTTTTGCTTTATCGAGGTTCAGCTGAATTTCCTTTTTCTTAATTTCTGATTCATAACCGGCAGACTCGAAACGGATTTTCGAGATTTCGTGTGAAATGCGTGTGACTTCGTAAGTCGCCTTTAGTTCTTCGAGTTCCGACTGTTGTTGCGCTTTCATTTTATCGAATTCGGCTCGTGCTATCTCCAAACTCGATTCTGCTTCCACAATGCCTTTCAGTACTTCCGACGGGTCAAACACGATCAGCGTGTCGCCAGCTTTCACTTCCTGACCGTCCTTGACCAGTTCGGTGATTTTCAGGTTCCCATATCGCCACGAAATCAAGGGTGCTAAAATATTTATGGATTTTATGGCCTCTATCTCTCCTTCTTCGTATAAGTCGATAAATAAAGTGCCCTGGGTTACTTTTCCAACTGGTATTTGTTGGGTTTCCTTTTTTTTGCACGCCACAAAAGTTAGCGAACAAAAAAAGATGAGAATCCATATTTCTGAAAAATTCTTCATTTTGTTGCAATGGCTTGAAATTATTTTGTTTTTCCTCTCACCATAGATGGCGGGGGCTTTATTAACGCAATCACTTCTCCGGGCCTTAATCCGTCGGACACGATGGACTCTTTTGAGGAAGATGGTCCGGTGGTTATCTGGCGCATCTCGTATTTATTCTTCTTCTTCACATATACGACTTTCAGGGAGTCTTCCTCATAAATGGCAATTTGTGGCACGACGATCGTATCGCGGACCTGTTTAATGAATACCCTGCAATTTGCGGTGAAACCGGTCTCTGGCAGTTGTCTTGCACTGTCGACTGATGCTTCCACCTCAAAAAATTTTACTTTCGAATCCCTTTTATAGGGTTGGCCTACAGGTATTTTTTTCGTGATTTTTCCATAAGCCACATGATCAGGCATCGCATCGAAACTGAAACTTACGGAGTCGTGTTCGGTTATCTGGCGAAAGTCTACTTCCCCCGCCATCATTTTTACCTTCATTTCTGAAACTTCAGGTATGATGATCAACGGCATGTTGTTCCATACATTGTCGCCCACTTTCAGCTTCTCTCCCGTCCTCCGGGAGTTGGATACTATAGCCAATCCTTTACGGGGTGAACGTACGGTTAAGCCGTCGAGAATAGTTTTTACAGTGGCTAACCGGTTGGTTAATTGTTGAATATGAAGCTCCAGCTTTCTTACCTCTGATTGATTGATGATCTCGAGGGCTTCGAGTTTTTTTTCAAATTTTTTCTTTTCGATAAGCGCCCTTTCAAGCTCTAATTCCTTGATTCGTTTCTGTGTAGGAGTGGCAAATTGTAATTGAAGGGAGTCTAATTGTGCAATTTCGGTATCGGCTTTATTGTTTTTTACCTGCGCTTCAAGCAGGGCATATTGCATCAGTAAATCGGCCTTCACTTTACTTAATTCGGCCTCAGCAGTTTCCAGCTCAATCGCTAAATTGTCGTGAATGGTTTTGTGGTCATTGTCTTCGAGTATGCACACAACATCTCCTTCATTCACGTATGTTCCGTCATCAATAAGATACGTAATAATGGCGTCAACGTTGTTCGGGCACGCGATTGTCGTATAGCTCACAGGTTCAGCCACGCCGTCTATTACCAGAGAGTTTTCAAAATTGGACTTTATGATGGGATACGTTGAAATCTCTTCTTTATTGTTCTTGTTGCATGAACAGAGAAAGAATAGAAAAAACAACGGATATAAGGCTACATGTCTCTCCACAACTGTGTTCTGTAGGTGAATTTCCGCAAATGTACTACCTTCTTTCAATTTACGAAAATTTAGTAGTTTCAATTAGAGAGATTTATGATTTATTTTGAAAAGTTTATTTTTTTTCATGATTAAGTTCAGTACCAAACTGTTTTTGAGTCACATCAATGAAACGACAAATTTTTTCTGCTTTCACCAGAGAGCCCTGTTTTAATCTTTCTTGACGATGTAGATGAGAGAACTTGATTGTGCCACGTGGCGCAAAGAGCGGAGATAGCCGATAAGACCTACCAGGAAGGCTCTTCCATATTTTAGCAGGAAATTGCTTTTCTTGTATTGCTCGCTCAGCATGGAAATGTAAAAGGCATCGAGCGGCATGGGTCGTGTTTCAATGATTTTCAACCCGTGTTTTTTAAGTAACTTCTCTACTGTACCGGGCGAGAAGTGCCAGAGATGGCGCGGCACGTCGTAAGCTGCCCAGAAAGATCGATAGCATTGTGCATCATAAGCCCGGTGATTGGGCAGTGCGATCACGGCGACACCGTCGGGTTTCAGGATATCCTGCAGCTTTTCAAGCGTTTCGTTCAGTTTCTCGATATGTTCCAGCACATGCCAGAGGGTCACCACTTCGAATGTACCCACTTCCAGGTTCCACAACCCGTTCTCATCTTCGATGACCGCACCGGTGCGTGCGATGGCACTTTCACGTGCTGCGCTGTTTTTTTCGATACCCCTCACATGCCATCCCCGCTCTTTTGCGGCCTGTAGAAAATAACCCGTGCCACAACCTATGTCCAACAGTCTGAGGGAATCACCCTGGGCGTGAGCCGCAACCAAGTCGACTTTCTTCTGCAGCATGCCTTTTCTGAAATAGTGATAGAGCCGGTTTACAACCCCTTTGTCGGAGTCGGAATGGGAGATGTAGTCGGCTGAGTCGTAGTATCTCCCGATCATCTCCTCAGAAGGAAAACTGTTGGTAAATCGGAAACTACATTCACGACATTCGCAAACGGGAAAGATCTCTTTGGTGGCAAAATGATCTACTGCGTCAAAAACTTTCTCCAGTTTGCTACTGCCGCAAACAGGGCAGCTTGTAAGGGTTATGGTTGGCATAAAGGGAAAATCAAATATTTCTCCGTGATGTTCAGGAAGGGAACAAATGTAGCGCAAAAAAATTAGAAGTGAAAATTCTAAAAATAAGAAGGCTTGTTTTTAGCGAGCGGTTTTCACTCGCGTTCTTGGGGATACGAAGTTTTTCCTGTATTTTTGCACTTTATTTCGAATAAAAATTGAGTGTAAAAGACCAACCGTCTTTTACGGGTAACATAAATATGTATGATGACTTCCAAAGAGATTCGCCAGTCGTTTAAAGATTTCTTTCAGTCGAAAGAACACCACATTGTACCTTCGGCACCGATGGTGATTAAGGGTGACCCCACGCTGATGTTCACCAATGCCGGCATGAACCAGTTCAAAGATGTTATTTTGGGAAATGCCCCGGTGAAATACCCACGGGTAGCCGATTCACAGAAGTGCCTGCGCGTGAGCGGCAAACACAACGACCTGGAAGAGGTGGGACACGATACCTACCACCACACCATGTTTGAGATGCTGGGCAACTGGTCGTTTGGCAACTACTTCAAAAAGGAGGCCATTGCCTGGGCGTGGGAATATCTGACGGAGGTGCTCAAGCTGGACAAGGAACGTCTTTATGTCACCGTCTTCGAAGGTGCTGCCGATGAAAAGCTGGAGCGCGACGATGAGGCTGCTTCCTACTGGGAGGTCTATCTTCCCAAGGGACGGATCATCAACGGAAACAAGAAAGATAACTTCTGGGAGATGGGCGATACCGGTCCTTGTGGCCCCTGTTCAGAGATACACGTCGACATACGGCCCGACAGCGAACGGGCAGCAGTGGATGGACTTACCCTGGTGAACCAAAGTCACCCGCAGGTCATCGAGATATGGAACCTGGTCTTCATGCAATATAACCGCAAGGCCGACGGCTCGCTGGAGCCGCTTCCCGCAAAGGTTATCGATACTGGCATGGGGTTCGAGCGTCTCTGCATGGCCGTGCAGGGTAAATTGTCGAACTATGACACAGACCTGTTTCAGCCGATCATCCAAAAGATTGGAGAGATCAGCAACGCCCGGTACGGCAACGTTGCCAAAAAAGACATCGCCATGCGGGTTATTGCCGACCACCTGCGCACCATCGCTTTTTCTATTACCGACGGTCAGCTGCCATCGAATGCCAAGGCAGGCTACGTGATCCGTCGCATTCTCCGCCGGGCCGTACGCTATGGCTACACCTTCCTGGGAATGCATGAAGCATTTATGCATCGCCTTATTCCCACGCTGATTGAGGTGATGGGCGACGCCTATCCCGAGCTCATTTCTCAGCAGTCGCTGATAGGGAAAGTGATGAAGGAGGAGGAGGAATCGTTCCTGCGTACCCTGGAGACAGGCATCAAATTGCTGGAGAAAAATATGCCCACAAAAGAAGGGGGCGTACTGAGCGGCGAGGTGGCCTTTCAGCTCTATGATACATTCGGCTTTCCGCTTGATCTCACCGAGCTGATTCTCCGGGAACATGGCATGAGTGTGGATGTGGCTTCCTTCAGTGCGGAAATGCTACAACAGAAGGAACGAGCCCGCAATGCAGCTGCTGTGGAGACAGGCGACTGGACGAAGGTATACGACGGAGAACCGGAATTCACGGGCTACGATGAGACAGAAAGTGTGGCCCGCATTCTCCGCTTCCGGGAAGTAAAACAGAAAAACAAGAAATTTTATCAGATCGTCCTTTCCCGTTCTCCCTTCTATGCGGAGATGGGTGGACAGGTCGGCGATACGGGCTGGCTGATCACCGAAGAAGGGCACCAAATTGAGGTGTTCGATACCAAACGGGAGAACAACCTGGCCGTGCACCTGATCAACAAGTTGCCGGAAAATCCGGAGGGGAGATTTACCGCAAAAATTGACACCGAAAAGAGAACGGCCACAGAGTGCAACCACTCTGCCACCCACCTGATGCACGAAGCGTTGCGTGAGGTATTGGGAACACACGTCGAACAGAAAGGATCGTACGTTTCTTCCGAGGTGTTGCGTTTCGACTTCTCCCATTTCCAGAAGATGACCCCCGAAGAGATTCGTGCCGTAGAGAGAGCGGTCAATGCCAAAATAAGGAACAACTTCTCCATTGAGGAACATCGCCACGTGCCGGTTGAAGAAGCCAAAGCCCAGGGAGCGATGGCGCTTTTCGGGGAAAAGTATGGCGATGATGTACGTACCGTACGTTTCGGATCGTCCATAGAACTCTGTGGTGGGACCCATATTTCTTCCACAGGCCGCATCGGCACCTTCCGCATTGTGAGCGAAAGTGCCATATCAGCGGGGGTGCGCCGCATTGAAGCACTTACGGCCAAGGTGTGTGAGGAGTACCTCTATGCGAAAGAAGATGCATTGCTGGAGATACGGAATCTGCTCAACAACGTGCCCGACATCATGCAGGGAGTACACAGGCTCATTGCGGACAACGATGAGATGAAGAAGGAGCTGCAAAGCTATGTGAAAGAGAAAACCGTGCAGCTGAAACAGCGGATCATCGAACAGAAAGAACAGGTGAATGGCATCCATCTCTTCCGTGTGATGTTGCCAATAGGTACGCCCGATATGGTCAAAGACATTGCCTTTCAACTGAAAGGGGAGTTTCCTGAAAAGATGTTCTTCGTAGCTGGTGCAGCTGCAAACGACAAACCCAGCCTTACGGTCATGCTAAGCGACGACCTGGTTGCGGCAGGACTTCATGCCGGCAACATGGTACGCGAAGCGGCCAAACTCATTCAGGGTGGCGGTGGCGGACAGCCTCATTTTGCGACAGCGGGCGGGAAAAATGCCAATGGACTGCCTGCAGCCGTGGAAGCAATTGTACAAAAATTGAAAGAACAGGCGCCGCAAGCATAAGATAGATCATGGTCTCTAAAAGAGACCATGATGAGTTGGTCGAAGCCAGGGAAATCACTGTTTATTAGGGAGAGTGATCAGCTGGATGAGTTGTTCCCACAATTGGGGATACTGTTTCCTGAAGCGGGCAACCTTTTGATCTCTCCGGGCCGATTTCCACCACTTGCGCCAGTATAAGGCAAAATAGAAGGTGGCCGGCATCAGTAGAAAATAAGCCAACGCAAGGAGCCAGTTATGGGTCAGAGCACCCAGGAGTAACGACTGAATCAAATCGAAAATAGGTACAAATACCAGACCGGAAATATATCTCACCGAGGGTACAAACTGCTTATCCTTGAAGAGACTGAGTAGTTTCTTGTTGATCAACAGTGGAAAAATTCCGTTCAGAAATCCAAAAAGCATCACCGGAGAGGTAAGAACAAGTGCTTTAAAACGGGTAAAAAGGTTCAAATTACCGGATGTGTTCCACAGCCGGTCTTTTGTGTTGAGGCCATGCGCCTGTAAAATGCGGTCAGCTTCCCGAAAGTTGGCTATCAGGGTGTCGAAAGCCGGCCGGTTATTTTCATAAAGATCGTCTAAGCTCCTCACAATATGTCGGGATGACAGATAGAAAGCATCTTTCCTGTCGGAAAATTTCTCTTTTGCTATTTTGTCTCCATTCCAGTCGATGGCATGACGGTATTCATCGTAAAATTCATCATTCCAGATATCGACGACCATCGATTTGAGGCTTCTTTCCAGCTCTTGGCGAAGTTGGTTTGCTGCCAAACCGGGGTTCTCTTCATAGATTGTCTTGTATTTCGATACCTCAATGGGGGTGCCAAAAGTGACATAGGCATCAGAAAGGAAGCCAAAGATGTCGCGGTAATAAATCGATACCGGCACGATCTGGCTGTTGAGTTCAAAATCCAGGGATGCCTCCGTGGGGAGTACGATGCGGGGAACCGCCTTCTGAATGGGGAGCAGCGACTGTTTGGGGTTGTGTCTTCCCTCCGGAAACAATGCAATGGGATTGCCTTTTTTCAGGATGCGGGCAGCAGACGCAAAAATATCCTTGTTTTTTTCCAGGTTATCTTTCCCGTCGCGTATTCTGAATACCGGGATGATGCGCATTCCACGGAGTATCCAGGCAATAAACTTTTGCCGGAAGATGTCGGCACGGGCAAGAAAAACGACCTGTTTCAGGGGGTAGCCGGCATAGACCAGCATCAGTGCATCGAGCAGTGCATTTCTGTGACTGGGTGCGAAGATGACAGGTTGTTTTTTCGAGACATTTTCTTTTCTCCCACTAAAGACCAGTTTTCTGAAGTTGAGCCTCAGGGTTGTTTTGACTGGAATCTTCGCCAGGGCATATCGAAAGTCGTATCGGTAAAGCATGTATGAAAGCTTTTTGAATGTATTTCTTTAACCATTGGTGGGCACCACTGCCGGACGTCTTCTCCAGTAAAATGCCAGTATCAGTCCAGTCACAATATGCCAGATGCCCCACCAGGCGGCGACCATCGCCATGCCGCCCAACTGTAGCTCTGGAGGAAAGATTCTCGGGTTGAAGATCAAAGCGAGCCCCAGTCCTGAGTTTTGTATTCCTGTTTCAATGGAGATGGTCCTGCATTCTCTTTCATTTACTTTGAAAATTTTGGGTAAGGTGTATCCTCCCAGAAAAGCCAAACCATTGTGAAGCAGCACCAGCAGAAAAATAAGATGAATATAATCCAGAAATATGTGAAAATTACCTGCCAGTGCAGCCACAATGAATCCGATAAAAAAGATCACTGAGGCCATCTGGATGGTTTTATCTATTTTCTTTGAGAACCGGGGATACTTCATACCGACAAACATACCCAGCACGACAGGAATCCCCAAAATCAGAAATACCGTACGGAACATTTCCACCGGATCGATGGAGATGGGAACCAGCAGGGGTGAATGGTTCGCATAGAGGCTTCCCCAGAAGGCAAAATTCAGCGGCGTCATCACAAGACTCAATACCGTGGTAAGGGTGGTGAGGCTCACTGAGAGGGTGATATTCGATTTTGATAGGGAGGAGATAAGATTGGATACATTGCCCCCGGGACAGGCCGACACGAGGATCATTCCCATCGCCACAGGAGTGCTGGGCTGGATAATCAGCACAAGTAGGTAAGTAAGTGCAGGCAGAACAATATACTGTGAAACAACCCCTAACACCACAGGCTTGGGATGGGTGAAGAGGATTCGGAAGTGTTCGGGCCTGATGCTTAGTGCCACGCCAAACATGATAAAAGCGATGGCTAGGTTCATCATGTTCACACTTTCCTGGTCGAAGTTCAATTTCACCTGATCGAGTTGATCCATGTTCCCGAAAAGAGATAGTAAGGGGTTAAATTCCATCTGACTGATTGATTTTGAATCGGCAAAGTTAGTAAAATTACGTATATTTGTAGGTAGTTTAAGAGTCAGTTTTTCTATCAACAATATGTAAACTTATGAGTGCCCCCTTAGCAGAACGCCTCAGACCACAGAATCTCGATGAGTTTATCGGCCAGAAGCACCTCGTCGGGAAGGGAGCGGTACTCCGCAGGATGATTGATGCCGGGAGAATACCCTCTATCATTTTTTGGGGGCCGCCCGGTGTGGGGAAGACCACGCTTGCCCACATCATCTCCCAAACAGTGAACGCCCCTTTTTACAAGCTTAGCGCTATCAATTCCGGCGTAAAAGATGTGAGAGAGGTAATAGAGAAAGCAAAGAGCAACCGTTTTTTCAACAATGCGGCCCCCATTCTTTTTATTGATGAAATACACCGATTCAGCAAGTCGCAGCAGGACTCGCTGCTGAATGCCGTAGAGACTGGCACAGTAACCCTCATCGGGGCCACCACCGAAAATCCCTCTTTTGAAGTCATCCGACCCCTGCTCTCGCGTTGTCAGGTGTATGTGCTCAAATCGCTCGAAAAGAAAGATCTGGAAGAGTTGCTGCAGCGTGCCCTCACAGAAGACCTGATTCTGAAAGAGAGAGAAATCGATCTGCAGGAAACCGATGCGCTGTTCCGTTTCTCGGGGGGGGATGCCCGCAAGCTGCTGAACATCCTGGATCTCATGGTGCAGGCCGATGGAGAGGGGAAGGTGGTGATCACCGACCAGATGGTGACCGAACGGCTACAGGAGAATCCGGCTGCATATGACAAAGGGGGAGAGATGCATTACGACATTATCTCTGCCTTCATCAAATCGATCCGGGGCAGCGATCCTGATGCCGCCATTTACTGGCTGGCCAGGATGGTGGCCGGGGGAGAAGATCCCAAGTTTATTGCCCGCAGGCTTGTCATTTCTGCTGCCGAGGATATCGGCCTGGCTAACCCCAATGCCTTGTTACTCGCCAATGCCTGCTTCGAGACGCTGCAGAAGATCGGCTGGCCGGAAGGACGCATTGTGCTGGCAGAAACGACCATTTATCTGGCTGCGTCACCCAAAAGTAACTCTGCCTATCTGGCCATCGACGCGGCCATTGCGAAGGTGGAACAGACCGGTAATTTGCCGGTACCGCTGCATCTGCGCAATGCACCTACCTCATTGATGAAAGAACTCGATTACGGGAAGGAGTACAAATATGCCCACGATTACGAAAATAACTTTGTGAAACAGGATTATCTACCCAAGGAATTGAAAAACAGTCGTTTTTGGGAAGTCCAATCCAATCCGGCCGAAGCAAAGATGCATGAGCTGATGAAAAAGCTCTGGGGCCATTAATACCAATCCATGCCTTGGTCGTAAGGTGAGTTGCGTTGCTCATACTTCAGGTCTTGGAGCAACGAAGAATTGGCACGGATGCTAAAGTTGTACGATTTATAGGGTCCGATGGGGATGAAGCTGGCCGACATGCTCCAGCAGTGCAGGTTTCGGGTGAGCGTACAGTTGATATTGGTAAATTTTTTCAGATCGAAATTGTAATCGGTGTTGAAGGTGAAGTTCCAGTTTTTGGTTGGCTGGAGCGAACCGCTTAACCCGAAGTTGTGTGTCAGTCTGCCTTTGTATTCCATCTGTTCCTTGTCGAACTTGCCATAACCGTATCGCAACGAATAATTGAAAGAGAGATTCCAGTTCACGGCATTCTTGAGATAGCCGTCGCTGTCAAATTCCCCCCCTGTGTCTTCCTCACTTTGTTCCGGGCCATCCCCTTGTGCGTTTTCGTAAGGATTTGCACCCATGGTGCCGTCGTCGGGCAGTTGGTTTGTGGTATTATCGGTATCATCTTTCTCTTCATCCTTCTTTTCACCGCGTGAAAACAGTTTTTTAAAATTATCCTGATTCAAAGAATAGGAGAAGGAGGTACCGGTATTCATTAGTTTACCTAATCCTTTGCCGTTGAGGACCCTGAGCTTATCTACCGGGCGGGGATTCCCGTTTTGATCGAGCTGGTAGAGGTAGGGGTCCCAGGTGGCATTCAAGCTGAGGGTGTATGATTTGGAGAGCTTCAGACGGATATTGGAGTTGATGGTACTCCACTTCATGGAGTCGGCCATCATGTTGTAATTAAAGTTGATACCCAGGTCGTCGATCAAGCTGATCTTTCGTACGCCGGTAGAGTCCTTGTCGCTGCGCACCTTCATCTCGAGGTTGTTCTTGAAGTCAAAGCCAATGCTACCGCTTTCGCCTTTGGAGGCCGTTCCAAACATCATGGAGGAGTAGGGGGAGTAAGTATATTCTACATCTTCGCCATATTCGTTCTTGTAGCTATAGGTTTCGTAGAAATTGTATTTGGGATCGCCGAAATCGGGTCGGTAACTCAGGCTGATACTTGGGGAGAAGACGTGACGGATGGCCTGTACTTTGTCGCCGAAGATTTTCCAGGGGGTGAACATACCGTATAATTTTGTCTGGGCACTGATTGAGGCGCTGTAGTCGTATACCCGATTAAAACCATATACGGTATCCACCCGGACGTTTCTTTTGGCAATGGGATCCCAGGCTTCCTTGTGGGCGCCCGTGTACCAACGCTCGTTGTAATTGAACGAGGGTGAGAGCTGAATAAAATCGAACAGGCTGAAGGTGGCACTCACCGGGATGCTGTGGCGCATACCGTTGCTCCAATCTCGTACAAGGCTCGATTTTAGAATCTTATCTTCTTTGGTGGTGATGGAGTTGCGGAACTCGCCGGAGTAGCTCATGGAGACCTTCTCATACCATCGTTCGTCACCCACTGCATTTTTCCGCTTAAACGGATAGATGCGGCTCATGGTGAGGGAGATGTTGGGCAATGTGGCTGCAATGGTGGAGTCACGAGATACCTGGTTGATGTTCATGGATGCCGAAAGGCTCCAGGGCGAGTCAGGAAAACGCTGTGTGATGTTCACACTCGAGCTTTTGGTATTGTTGGATGCCTCACGAGAGTAGAGGCGGCTCAGGTCGCGATGGTTGTTGCGGCTGGTAGAGAAGTTCACACTCGCGGAGAGAGTGCGGTACATGTTGGCTTTGGGATCCTGGGAGTGGGTCCAGTTGATGCGCAGGTCCTTTGCCACCGAATAGGCTTCCGGTGCTACATCTTTCAGTTCTTTCTCTCCCGTTACCGTGCTCAGATAGTAGAAGTTGAGATTCCCCGAATACTTGTACCGTTTGCGATAGTTAGAGCGAGCGCCGGCACCCCAGGACCCTTTTGTGTAAAGCTCTCCCGTCACGGAAAGGTCGATATAATCACTCAGTGCAAAATAATAACCGCCATTCTGCAGATAGAACCCACGTGTCATTTCATCGCCATAGCTGGGCATGATGATTCCGGAAGAGTAGGACTTCGTAAAAGGGAAAAAGGCGAAAGGGAGTACCACGGGGAACAGGGGTACATCGGCCACCACCAGCCACGCCGGACCGGTTACCACATCTTTTTCGGGGCGTACTTTGGCCTTCGACAGGTTCAGGTAAAAGTGGGGATGATCGTGCTGGTCACAGGTGGTATATTTTGCATTCCGCATGTAGAAAGAGTTGTCGGCGTTCATCTTGGCCTCATTTGCCACGATGTTGCCCTCTCCCTGCTGGGTGACAACATTGTTGATAAATGCTTTGCGTGTTTCGAAGTTGTAACGCACCTTTTTCATCTCATACTCTGTGCCGCCCTCAGAAAAGACAGGAAGGCCATATTCCTTGCCGAGTGAATCGACTCCGAAAGTAGAGGAGATGAGGCTGCTGTCCATGTCCATGGTGATGTATTGACCAGTAATAGCCAGTTCTCCATATTTGATGTCGGCCTCCCCATACAGGTAACCCATGTTGTCGCTGGTAAAGATCATGGAGTCTTTAGCCGTATAGTGGACAGCAGCTTTCAGGGTCTGATCTTCCATCGCCAGACTATCCTTCTGGCTGGCAGACAGGCTGTCTTTCCTGGCGATGGATAGCGAGTCCGGGTTGCGGACAAGTGAATCAGCCAGGATGGCACGCTGCAGCGAGTCGACCTTGGCTACAACAAGCGTGTCGGTTATCGGCAAAGGAGTAGCCGTTGTATCGGGTTGTATCACCTTTGCTGTTACCGTGTCGCCAGGTAAATCAGTCGATGCGGAAGGCTGACTCATTTTGTTTGCCGCTTCGTGAGCCCTTCGGACAGAAGCACATTGCAATGAGATGATCAGAACGGAAAGCAGAATTATGAAACGGTAAAGTTGCCTCATGCGGAAATTGCAGCCTGCGTATGGTTTTTACACACAAAACTACGCAATAATGAATGATTTCACCGCAAAATTAATAAAAAGAAACTTAAGTCAGATTGATTAAGGTTTTTTTAAACAGATTATAGTCGTTTGCGAGCGGATATGACTTTTTTTCGTTTTGCATAAAGGCTTTCAGCCCCTCAGGTATTTGCACGACTGAGCCAATGCATTCCTCCACGGTCTCTTTGAATTTTGCCGGATGGGCAGTGGCAAGGAAAATACCTGTTTCGCCTGGCTGCAAGCCCTCTTTCAGTGCCATGTAACCACAGGCACCATGCGGGTCGAGCAGGTATCCGGCTTTCTGATTCACCTCCCGGATGGTGTGTTTTATCTCCTCATCGTTGTATCGGTAGGCTGCGATATCCCTTGAGATGGAAGCGTGGGAATGATCGTAGAGATCGAGGATGCGGTCGAAATTGCTCGGGGCGCCCACATCCATGGCATTGGCCACGGTTTGCACCGATGCTCTGGGAGTGTAACTTCCAGTTTGCAGATATTCCCTGAAAACATCATTTCGGTTGTTGGCAGCAATAAACCGTTTCACGGGCAGACCCATTCTTTTGGCAAAAAGACCGGCGGTGAGGTTGCCCAAGTTGCCGCTTGGCACGGAAAAGACAACTTCTCCGGAACGACCCTGTCGGGCCAGCTGTGCGAAGGCATGGAAGTAATAAAACGATTGGGGCAGGAACCGCGCCACGTTGATGGAGTTGGCTGAGGTGAGGTTTAACCGGCTGTTCAGGCTTTGATCCATGAATGCTGCTTTCACCAGCGACTGGCAATCATCGAAGGTGCCCTCTATTTCGAGCGCCACGATGTTTTGTCCAAGGGTGGTAAACTGAGCTTCCTGTATGTCGCTCACCTTTCCCGACGGGTAGAGTACGAAGACCTGAATTCCTTCCACACCCAGGAAGCCATTTGCTACAGCGCTGCCGGTATCGCCAGAAGTGGCTACCAGTACCTTCACATCCTGCTGGCCCTCTTCCTTCACGAAATGGGAGAGCATGCGTGCCATAAACCGGGCGCCCACATCCTTGAAAGCGAAGGTGGGTCCGTGAAACAACTCCAGCGCATAGATACCCTCCTCAATCTTTTTCAGGGGGATGTCGAAACTGAGTGTATCGGTGACGATCTCATCGAGCCGCTCCTTTGGAATGTCTCCACCAAAGAAGGCTTCAGCGACTGTTTTGGCGATATCTGCCAAACTGAGATCGGGCATCTCCCTGTAAAAGTCGGCAGGAAGTTGTTGAATTGTTGCGGGCATATAAAGGCCCTTATCTGGTGCAAGTCCTTTTACCACTGCTTCCTGCAGAGATACGGAAGGTGCTGTTTTATTTGTGCTGTAATAGTGCATGTTTTTTGGTTTCAGTTGCCAGCAATCAGCTGTCAGCTTTGTTGGGGCAATGTTTATCTGAATATTGTTTTCATAAGCTGGTTGTCCTGTAGCAAGCCATAGCTACCCTCGCGTGCGGCAAATTCATCATAGGTCTGCACGCTGTCGGGTTCTATTCCCTTGTGCCATATCAGGAAGGGGATGGCATCGCGGGTGTGGGTGCGGATGGCGCAGGGTGTGGGGTGATCGGGCAGAATGGTGATGGTGACCGGCACCTCCCAGGTGAGGGTCTCCTCATAAATGGTTTTCACGATGCGGGCGTCGAGGTACTCAATTGTTTTTACCTTCAGCGGCACATCGCCTTCATGTCCCGCTTCGTCGCTCGCCTCAACGTGGAGATAGACGAAGTCTTTCTCTTTGAGTGCATCGAGGGCAGCCTGAGCCTTTCCTTCGTAATTGGTGTCGTAGAGGCCGGTAGCTCCTTCGACCATGATCACTTCAAGTCCGGCATACACGCCGATGCCCCGGATCAGGTCCACAGCCGAGATGACGGCTCCGCTGCTGATAGGGTAGAGCGCCGTGAGTGGTTTCATTTGGGGACGATATCCGGGCGACCAGGGCCAGATGCTGTTCGCTGGATCTTTTCCTGCTGCAATCCTTTTCCGGTTGATGGGATGATCGCATAACAGCTCCTGCGAGGCGAGAATCAGCTTGTTCAATGCATTGGCAGTAGCTGCCGCTTCTCCATGGTCCGGCTGAATGAGATGGGGTAGAAACGGTTGTTCCGGAATATCGTGGGGGGGTGTGCAGTGCAATCGCTTGTCGCCCCCTTTCATTTTCAACAGATGCCGGTAGGAGACTCCCGGGTGAAAGCTGAAGAGATCGTTTCCTATTTCCTTTTCCAGAAATTGGATCAGTTCAGTCGCTTCGGCCGTAGAGATATGTCCTGCAGAATGGTTTTTCAGCAGGTCTCCTTCGAGACATACCAGGTTGCAGCGCATGGCCATCTCGTCGGGAAGGATTTCCACGCCCATGCTGGCGGCTTCGAGTACGCCGCGTCCTTCATACACCGTGGGAATATGGTAGCCCAGTACCGAGAGGTTGGCAATTTCACTTCCCGGTGCAAAACCATCGGGAACGGTGTTCAGGAGTCCGCTTCTTCCTTTTTTTGCGAGCAAATCCATGTAGGGGGTATGGGCTGCCTGCAACGGAGTTTTGTCCCCCAGTGAGGCGATGGGCTCATCTGCCATGCCGTCGCCCAGTATGATGATGTTCTTTGGTGTCATGTTATCGGATGTTAGCGATGGAGATAATGTCTGAAAAGACTCCTGCCGCGGTGACTGTTGCACCTGCACCATAGCCCTTGATGACCATCGGGTATTCGTTGTAGCGTTCGGTGGTGATCATGATGATGTTGTTGCTTCCTTCAAGGTCGTAGAAAGGATGTCCCTGCTCCACTTCCCGCAGTCCCACTTCGCATGCACCCTTATCGTAAGAAGCCACAAAACGCAGTTTCTTGCCATCTTTCTCCAGTTCCTTCCTGCGTGCTTCGAAAGAAGCGTCGAGCTCAGAGATGGTCTGCCAGAATTCTTCGAGTGATCCGTCAAAATATTTCTGGGGTACAAATAGCTTTTTAAGTACGTCGGACTGGTTCACGCGGGCTCCGGCTTCCCGGGAGAGAATCACCAGCTTGCGGGTTACATCGAGGCCACTTAAATCGATGCGCGGATCGGGTTCGGCAAACTGCGCTTCCACAGCCATCCTGACTGCCTTGCTGAAAGGTATTTCCTCACTCAGTGTATTGAAGATGAAGTTCAGCGTTCCCGAGAGGACAGCTTCGAGCTTGACGATCCTGTCGCCCGAGTTGATCAACGAATTCATGGTGTTGATGATCGGGAGCCCTGCTCCTACATTTGTTTCGAAAAGGAACTTCACGCCTGCCTTCCGGGCTGTTTCTTTCAGGTGACGATAGTTCTCATAGTCGGAGGAGGCAGCAATCTTGTTGGCCGTGACCACGGAGATATTCCGGGCCATCAGCTCATCATAGAGTGCCGCAATGTGGGGGCTAGCGGTACAATCGACCACCACGGAATTGAAAATGTTCATCTTCAGGATCTCGTCGCGAATAAGCTCAGGTGAGCTCTTCATGCCGTTTGTCATCAGATTCTCAAAATATCCTTCGAGCGGCACCCCCTCGCGTGTGAAGAGGGCTTTTCGTCCGTTGGCAATTCCCACAATGTTGATCCTGAGTTTATTTTGTTCCTTGAGTGTGCTTTGTTGTTGCCTGATTTGTTCCAGCAGCTTTCCTCCCACTGTTCCAATGCCAATGACAAAAAGGTTCAGTTCCTGGTAAGGCGACAGGAAGAAGGAGTCGTGGATGACGTTGAGCGATTTCTTCAGATCGGTGCGGGCAATCACACAGGAGATATTGGTTTCGCCTGCTCCCTGTGCGAGTGCAATCACGCTGATGCCGTTCCTTCCCAGTGCACCGAAAAACTTGCCGGCAATACCGGGCACGTGCTTCATGTTCTGTCCTACGATGGCGATGGTGGCCAGGTCATACTCGACCATGATCTCGTTGATGCTGCCCATGGCGATCTCGTGCGCGAACTCTTTGTTGAGTACTTTCTGCGACAACGCTGCGTCCTGTGAGCGGACACCGATAGAGGTACTGTTTTCGGAGGAAGCCTGGGAGACAATGAAAACGCTGATGCCGTTGTCGGCCAATACCGAGAAAATGCGTTTGTTCACTCCGATGACACCCACCATACCCAGTCCTTGAATGGTAATCAGTGCCGTGTCGTTGATGGAGGAGATACCCTTGATGATCTTTCCGTTGCGGGTGGGCTTGATATCGCGTATCAGTGTTCCCCTCTCCTCCGGGTGAAAGGTATTTCTGACATATATGGGGATATTCTTGTGATAAACGGGGAAGATGGTGGGTGGATAGATCACTTTCGCCCCGAAGTTGGAAAGTTCAATGGCCTCGGTGAAAGACAACTCGTCAATTACATACGCAGAATTGATGATTTTCGGGTCGGCCGTCATGAACCCGTTCACATCGGTCCATATCTCCAGTACCTTGGCATCGAGTGCTGCGGCAATGATGGCAGCGGTGTAGTCTGATCCGCCGCGACCCAGGTTGGTAATGTCGTTGTTCTCACAACTCGATGAGATGAAGCCCGGCACGACAGCTACCTGGGGTGGTGGCATCTCGGAAAAAGTTTCCTTTATCTGTTCATTGGAACGTGCCAGATCGGGGATGTGGCTTCTGAATTGTTTGTTTGTCTTGATGAATTGGGTGGCGTCATACAACTGGGCGCCTGTGATCACCTTGCTGATGATGAACGAGGAGAGCCGTTCGCCGTAACTCACAATCTTATCGGATGTCTTTTGGGAGAGATCGCCTATGAGAAATACGCCGCGCAGAATATTGCGCAGGTCATCGAACAACTGTTGTGTTTTTTGCACCACCTCCTGTTTGTCAGCAGGAGAGGAGATCATCTTCTCAATGATCTCCTCGTGGCGGGCAATGATTTCGTCCAGCAGCGGTTTATACCCTGAGTTGTTGTTGCGCGCAAAATCGGCTGCCAGCAGAAGACGATCTGTGACACCGTTCAGTGCTGAAACAACTACGATCACGGGATCCTGTTCATTTTCAACTATGCTCTTCACCAACTGTAGACTTTCGGGACTTCCCACGGAGGTACCTCCGAATTTCATCACTTTCATCGTGTATGAATATTTTTTACCATCCTGTGGACGGTGTGTAATAAGAAATGTGAATTGTAGGTCGCAAACCGGTCGGTTTGCAAAAGGCAAGCAACGCTGCCGTGCGGATGTGAAAATTTACATAACCCCCCAAGGGGTCATGGTCATAGTAGTGGTGAAGTATGTTGAATACAATTTCTGCATTTCGAACATATGTGATGTAAATTTGATGCAAAGATAGCGGAATAATTGATAAAATGAAATTATCACGAGGTAAAATTTATATTTTCGAATAAAACAGCATACACGAAGATTCGGCTCGTCGCATCCATATCCCTTTTAATAACGGGTTTTTTAAAACTTTTTTTTGTGATTATTCTTTTGATTATCTGGATGCCAAGAGAAAGATGCCAACCCATCATCATCATTATTGATAAATGCATGCGAACCTTCCTCATTGGTTACAAACAAAATAAAAGTGTTCTATCTGGGGGTTAATTTGTTTCGGATGTGCTATATTTGTAATCATGTTAAAATCTGTTTCTATGATAAATTACAAACCTTTTATTATGCAGTTGACTGCATTTCTTGTACTGGGTATGGCCATCATGAGTTTTACTTCCTGTGTGGACAAGAGGCCAAAAAAAGAGTTCATCACATTCGAAGAAATGCAGGACCCGACGGGTGACACACTGTCGGATTGGTCCAATGTACCTTCGGGTTTACAGGCTTCGTTCATCACCATTGATGAGAGAATACCCAAATCAGTGGCACCTGAAGTAGCCATCGGAAAGAGCATAAAAGTGACCGGCTGGAAAGGAGAGAGCCTGTCGGCTCAGTTGCTCTTATGGTCTGCGAAAGAGGTAAATCAGGTAGAAATGGAATTTGATGAATTCAGATCGGATGCAGCACTGCTGCCTGCATCGGTTGCACAGGCTCGATTCGTACGTTACGTGATGACGGATGAGTTTGCTTCGGGTTGTGGACACCGGAAGCCGGAAGATTTTGCAGCATCACTTTCAGCCGATATGCTCGATAACCTGGATCACTTTAATATGGAGGCCAAAACTGCAAGGCCAGTCTGGCTCACTTTTAAAATTCCTTCTGATGCGGCTGCAGGGACATACAAAGGAAAACTGAATCTCTATGCCGAAAGAGTTTTCGCAGAAGATTTTGAGATTGAAATTGAGGTGGTGGACAGGGTGCTGCCTAAACCGTCGGAATGGGCTTATCATCTTGACCTGTGGCAACATCCTTCTGCCGTAGCGAGGGTACATAATCTGGAAATGTGGAGTGATGCACATTTTGAGAAGATGAAACCGCTGATGAAAATGCTGGCCAATGCCGGTCAAAAAGTGATTACGGCTACCTTGAACATCGATCCATGGAATAATCAATCTTTTGATGCATATGCCGATATGATCATATGGACCAAAAACAAGGATCAGAGCTGGAGTTTCGATTATACCATTTTCGACCGCTGGGTGGAGTTTATGGTGGATATGGGCATCGATAAAATGATCAACTGTTACTCATTGCTCACCTGGAACAACAAGCTCCATTATAACGACATGGAAAAAGGGGAGCTGGTTACCCTGGAGCTGAAAGCACAGTCGGATGAATATGCTGCGCTTTGGGGTATATTCCTGGAGGATTTTACACGACATCTGAAGCAGAAAGGATGGCTGGAAATAACCAATATCGCGATGGATGAACGTGCTCCGGAAGATATGCAGGCTGCTATGAGGGTATTAGAGCGTGCAGCTCCGGAGCTGGGGATATCACTTGCCGACAACCATAAAAGCTATAAAGCATATCCCGAGATCAAAGATATCAGTGTGGGAGCGCGCAGTGCGGTTGACCGGGAAGATATTGCGGCCCGCAGATCCAGAGGGTTGGTGACCACCTGGTATGTGTGTTGTGGTGACCCCTTTGCCAACATGTTTACCTTTTCTGCCCCTGCTGAGGCGGTCTATGCAGCTTGGCACACGGTTGCGGCCGACCTCGATGGCATGCTCCGCTGGGCCTATAACTCGTGGGTGGAGAACCCGCTGACCGATTCTCGTTTCAGAACATGGCCCGCTGGTGATACCTACATGGTCTATCCCGATGCACGGAGCTCCATCCGCTTTGAGCGGCTTATTGAAGGAATCCAGGATGCCGAAAAGATTCGCATATTGCGCAATCACTACAGGGAAATGAACAGCCCCGAATCACTGGCAAAGCTACAGGAGCTGGAAGAGGCAATTGCCTTCTTTGATACGCTGGAGCCCGCTCCCGACTGGCAGGAAAGGCTCAACGCTGCCAAAAAGTTGCTGAATTAAACTCTTCGATTGCCCCCAGGATTCTGGGGTGGGTATTGTTTATAGCATGTAAAGGGTTACCGGCTTCACCGGTAACCCTGTTTATTTTGATTTATTTGGCACTCTGCTGATCCAGGTATTTCTGTAAGTACTTCTCGTTTAGTACATCGCTATCGCCATAATAGTTTCGGACTTCCTCCAGCTTGGTATGCATCATTTCCTGTACCGCTGCATATTCCGGATGTTCATACACGTTCCGCATCTCCATCGGGTCAGTCTTCAGATCATACAGCTCCCACTCATCTACATCGTAATAGAAGTGAATCAGCTTATAGCGATCTGTGGAAATGCCATCGAGATGGATCTTCCCTATCATCGCCGTCTGGTATCCATTTGCCTGCAACAGTTTTGGAAAGTTGGGCTGATTCCAGTCGAAGGGTTGTCGGTTGTCCACTTTTCCGTTCACAAAACTATGTTTTCCAGTAAGAAGTACTGCCCTGCTGGGTGCGCTGATGGAGTTAGTGACGGTGGAACGGGTGAACAGGGCCCCCTCCTCCGCCAGCCGGTCGATGTGGGGTGTTTGGTTTAATCCGTGTCCGTAAGCGCTGATCGCTTGGTAGGCGTGGTCATCGCTCATGATGTAGATAATATTGGGGCGTTGCTCTTTTTTCTCCTGATTCTGGCAGGATGCAAACAGGGCGCTTGAACTTACACCCAATAAAGTTGCGGTGGTGATAAAATGGGCCTTCATGTGGTTAAATTACATCTCTTGTTTGGAATATTTCTTTTCAGAATAAAGGCCAGTCGGGATGATCGGTTCTGGCCGCTTTCATCATTTCTTTCAGTTCGGTTGCTTTCAATGGGAAAAGGGCGATCAGGTTGTGATTCTCCGAAGGGTCGGAAGCAAGATTATACAGTTCGAACCTTCCTCCCTTGCGGACATCGAGGTGGAGCAATTTCCAGTCACCCTGGATGATAGCCTGGCGGCCTCCCTGTTCCTGAAATTCAAAGTAAAAATAATCGTGTTTCTTTTGACCTTTTTCCCCCATTATTGTAGGGAGAACGCTGATGCCATCTGTACCTGTGGGTGCTTTCTGCTTCAGTAACTGGGCAAATGTGGGTAAGTAATCCCAGAATGCGAAAGGAAAGCTGTTTTCTCTCCCGGCCGGCACTTTTTTCTGCCATGAGATGATGGTCGGCACGCGGATTCCTCCTTCGTACAGGTCACGCTTATAACCGCGACAGATGCCGTTGCTATTAAAGAAATCAGGGTCACCACCCCCTTCAAAGTGCGGGCCGTTATCGCTGGTGAAGATGATCAGCGTATTTTCGTACACGCCTGTTTCTTTGAGTTTATCGATGATCTGACCCACATAGAGATCGATTCGTTTGACCATGGAGGCATGTGTGGCGTGTGGATATTCTTGCGACATATACCCTCCTTTTCTGAAATGAGGACCGGAATCGACACCCTTGTACGGTATTTCTTCAAAACGCCCTCTGAGTTGCCGGATGATGGAGTCTTCGGGTACCACCAATTCAGCATGGGGTAATACCATCGGCACATAAAGGAAGAAGGGACTGTTGCTATGGTTATCAATAAATTCGAGTGCTCTTGACTGAATCAGATCCTGTACATAAGTGCCGAACTGGCCGTTTCTATTTTCGGGGAGCTCTATCTTTGTCTGGTTGTGCCACAGGTGGTCGGGGTAATAATTGTGAGCCATACGCTGACAGTTGTAGCCGAAAAAGTCGTCTACGTCCTGGTTGTTCGGGTCCCCCGTCGAGCCGGGTTGTCCGAGTCCCCATTTTCCAAAGGCGCCGGTGACATACCCTGCATTTTTGAATAGCTGGAACAACGTGAAGGTTTTAGCGGGGAGCGGATACTGACCTTCCGGCTCCATCTCTTTGTTGCCGCGGACGGGGGTGTGTCTGGAATTTCTCCTGGCCATAACAACTCAGGTCTCCATAGCCCAAATCATCGGCCACGATCAATACCACATTGGGCCTTTGTTGTGCAAAGAGCGGTGTGAATGCTGCAAGGGTAAATCCGGCAGCCATGCTGGTCAGCTTCATATCCTGTTTCTTTACTGAGAGTTAAATTCCCATCTTTTATTATTCTGACATGGGGAAGGTGACCTTGTAACGGATGGTTCCGTCGAGCAGGTGCAGCCAGGTGTCGAATTGGCGTTTGCCTTCATTGAGAACCACCACACGTGCTCCGTTCATTTGTGGTGTATAGGTTGTTTTCCAGCCACTGAAGCAGCCGTAGGCCAGCGCAATATCATGATAACTCACGAGATAATCGTTCACATGATCGTGGCCGACAAATGTAGCCATCACATCACGCATCTCCCGCATGGCCAGGAACATGCCTGAGTTGAGCTCCGGTGCACATTCATCTTCAAGCCTGACACCAACTCGGCTGTTTTTCTCATCATTCAATGCCATGCGATACTCAGGTAGAGGTATATGAAAGTAAGCCAGTGCCGGCAGGGGATTGAAATTGTTTTGTATGGTCTGTTGCAGGCTTTGTGCCTTGTACCAGTTTATCTGACCGGATGTAATCCAACCGTAGCCCTTCACCCCATCGATGGTGGAGTAGGCGCCTGAGTCGAAGCAGTAAATAAGGGCGGCTACTTTTAACCGATTTTGGCTGCTGTAAATGGGAATTACGTCGTTCATTACTCCCGGGACGCCGGGAACAGCAGGTGTGTTCAGGTTAAAGGGATAAGCAGTGACAAAGCGGGCAATCTCTTCCCTTGTCACATCCTGTTCATGGTCGTGGTTTCCCAGTGTCACCGCGAAGGGTATTTTGCGGTCGATGACCAGTTTTGTGAGGGCATCCCAACTCTCTTTTGCCGGTTTGCCGGTCACAATGTCACCTGTAAAAACCACCATGTCGGGTTTCTCCTTGTCCAATACTCTGTTTATTAGCAACAGGGCGGTGTCCGATTTGGGATTCCCATTCTGGTAGTGGATGTCGGTAAACTGTACTATTTTACATGTACCTTCCTTGTTGAAAGTGAGCTTCTGTGCATGCATTCCGTATGCCATC
>DHTF01000090.1:52974-58649 GCA_002411515.1 Proteiniphilum sp. UBA5267
TTCTGCTTCAAAAAGCAGATCATTGGGATCTGTGTTTTCGGGAATTTGAGAGATATCGATCCACACTTCCTTTTTTTCTCCCGGGAAAAGCGTAAAATAGTTGTCCTCAAAAAAAACCGGAAGAGCCAGCACATTCTGCTTTTTGTCGTTCACTTTCAATCGGATAAAAAAAGCAGTCTCATCGGTAGGGTTGCTGACTGTTGCCGTGATCCTTCCTGTATCTTCTTTTCTGGTTTTCAGGATCGGTTTGACCGGTCTCAGCTGTTGCAACTGCTGCCAATCTGCATCATTATTTGTTAGCCAGTATAGGTTTTCATCCAATACCCTGTTTTGCTGATCTTTCAGGCTGAGGCGCACAAAATAAAATCCTTCTGGTTTGGCACCTGAGAAAAGTCGGCCTGCATTTACCTTGCTATTGGCTGCGACCTGTACGGTGTAACGCACCTGCCCCATGTCGTGGCCATGCAGATTAAACAACGTTGCTTCTGCGATGAGGTCTGGAATATTTGCCGTTGTTTGGTTGATCACCATCATGCATGAGTCGTTCAGATTCAGCTGTAGATGGAGTGGTTTTGCGCCATGACGGAAGCCGTAAAAGCCGCCCGTTTGATCGAGAAAGGTATCGTAGAGTTGGCCGCGCAAGGTTGTCCATGGATTTTGATTTTTCCATACCAGCATGCCGGTATAATGACTCCACATTCCCGCGTTGAAACCCTCCTGCAGTGCACGGTATTGCTCATAGTTCACCAGTTGAGCTTTTTTACAGAAGTCGTCGATTCCTTCGATGGCTCCCAAGCGGTCAATGGTATTGCCATAACCAATATATTTGTGGTATGTCCATACAGCATTGGGACGGTCCTTGACCGGGGGTGTAAGATCGTCTTCATTCATGATCCTGCGCATGGTCTCCACGTTGGGCATGCCGATTGAACCAATTTCAGGATTGAAAGGATAAGAGGGTGTCACAAAAAAACGCAAGGGGTCCTGGATGCCGTAGGGGCCATCACCGAGTCCTCCGATGGTGTTGCGGAGGAGACTGTCGGAGACGGACTCTTCGAGATAGTAACGAGTGCCGTCATATTCTGGAATAATCTGTTCCTTGAGCTTTTTGTTGATATCCTCGGGTGGTGTAAACTCATTCCCGCCGCACCAGAGGTAGAGGCTGGGATGATTGCGGAGCATCTTGATCTGATCGATGGCAGATGTCAGAAAGAGGGTGTGATGGTCGGGGTATGCGCGTCGGCGTTCGCGGGACTCTTTTTTCTTCGGGTCCTCCCAGCGACCGTTCCCGTCGCCCGAAATCCACAGGTCCTGCCATACCAGCAACCCATATTTGTCACAGGCGTCGTAGAACTCCGGGCGCTCGGTCATGGAGCCTCCCCAGACGCGAATCATGTTCATGTTCATCTCTGCATGCATGCGCATTTCGGCATTGTAGCGATCGGACGACAAGCGGAGCAGGGCGTCGGAGGCGATCCAGTTGCCTCCCTTGATGAAGATCTTTTGCCCGTTCACGAGAAATATCCGTCCTCCGCTCTCCTCATCAAAGTAAGATCCGGTTTCTCTGATGCCCACGTTTACCGTCTCACTGTCGGATATCTCCTGATCTTGTGTGAAAATTAGTTTTAACGGGTACAGGTGAGGTTCTCCCACACCATTGGGCCACCACAGTTGTGGGTTTTTCATCTCGATTTCAGGCAGCTCCACGTTCAACGTTTCTCCAGCTTTCACCTTGAGGAGGATGCTGCTTTCTTTGCCGCCGATGGTGGCAGTGAGCCTGCCCGACTGATCTTCATTTGTTGCGTTGACTAAATCGGTAGAAATAGAGACATAGGCAGGCGGTTGGTTTTGATTTGGAAAGCGAACCCCGGGGACTGTTGTTTTTACAAACGGATCACGGATATCTACTGGGCCGGTTATCTCGATGGATACCTCATCCCAGATGCCCGTGTTGCGGTCACGGATGGCGCATATCCAGTCCCACCCGGCCGTAAACTGTTGTGTGACCGATCGGGCAATCATGCCATCGCCTCCCTGTCCGCCGTTGTCCTCTCCCACAGGATCGGGGGGATAAACGATCACTGCCAGGTGGTTGCCAGTGGTGTCATTCAGGAAAGGAGTGATTCGGTATTTTTGTCGCAGGAACATGCCCGAGTGGGCGTCGTTGTTGATCCGTTTCCCATTCAGGTAAACATCGGAAGTGTAGTTTATGCCGCGCAACTTCAGCCAGGCTTCTTGTTCCTCTTTCAAGGGTGGCAATTTGAACTGGTTTCGAAACCAGTATGTGTAAAATGCAGCGCCCACATCGTGGATGTCGGGAATTTTCTCGTTGTTCATCCCGTAAAACATGTCGGGGATCAGCTCATTGTGCAACAAGGTTGTTTGTACCGTTCCTGGAACTACGGCATCCAACCAGCCCACACAAGGATAATCGGGAGAAGAAATCAGGCATCCATCTTCCGTCAATTCTGAGGCCTGCCTGGCCTGCCAGCCGGAGTTGAGCTGAATTTCCTTTTCCTGAGGCTGCATGATATGCCAATTACAACAGAGAATCAGCACCATTAAACATGTTTTTTGCATAGGCGTCATCGATTATTCACATATAAATCAAAAGTAACAAAATAATCTGTAATTCAGCTCTTGTTCATCCATTCCCTTGATTGGCATTGCGAATGTTTTTTTATCTTTATGGACCGAACGTTGCATAAATAATTCATGTTGCGTAAAGCTCTCATGGAGCATCACCAATAATTGGTAGATCGTAACCTGCTGATAGGATTGCAAACAAATTCAGGATTGCAAACAAATTATGGCACAGGAGATAGAAAGAAAATTTTTGGTCACCTCTGACGCTTACAAAGAGGAGTCAGTGAAACGGACACGCATAACCCAGGGGTACCTCTCTTCTGTTCCGGAGCGTACTGTCAGAGTCCGGATAAAAGGCGATAAGGGGTATATCACCATCAAAGGGGAGTGCAATGAGAGTGGAACGTCGCGTTACGAATGGGAAAAAGAGATTCCAGTCGAGGAGGCCGAGGAGCTGCTCCAGATATGCGAACCAGGGGTTATCCACAAAACACGGTACGAAGTGAACGTGGGGAGATTTACCTTTGAAGTGGATGAGTTTTATGGTGAAAACCAAGGCTTGGTCGTGGCTGAGGTTGAGCTGTTGAACGAGAACGACCATTTTGACAAACCGGAATGGATCGGCGCGGAGGTGACCGGCGACGTGCGGTACTACAACTCCATGCTGAAGAAGAAACCCTATACAACGTGGCCCTAATCCAATCGCTTGTATTCCTCCATCAAGGTCTTGATTGTGACAGCCTCTGATGTCTCTTCCCGATAAGTTTCCGGATTGTAATAGCTTTGCAGGAAGTTATCGGCTCCTGACCAAACAGTGGCGATGATTCCCTGAAAGCGATGGGCAAATCCGGGGTTGGCATTCTCGCGCCAGCCAATCATATCGGCAAGTTGTTGCTGCGCTACTTTGGTGTTTTTCCAGGGGCAGGAGGCCACATCGAATCCTTTCATGGCAAAAAGGGCGGCAGTTGGTTCTGCACGCTCATAATGCCAGTCGCAGATAAATACATCTTTCGGAATCATATCGATGGCGCGGTGTGTGTTGTTCATGCTCGCCTCCCACTCCCCGATGCCAGTAGTTTTTCCGTCGATCAGGCGATCGCCCCAGATCATCAGCCTGCGCCCATTTTGAGCCAGGTGATTTCTTATTTTAGTGACTTCGCCTGCAAACAATTCGGCTTTGTCGAGTCCGCCACAACGCGGACATTTATCATCTCCAATATAAAAGACCTCGTCCATTCCTGCATGCAAAATGGGGGTCTCGAAAGCATCCAACAGTTCATCTATCACTTCGAAGACCACCTTGTGAACGCCGGGATGCAAAGGGCAATAGCTCTTGCAGTATAAGCCATCGGGATTGGGCCAATCCGTATAGTCTTCGGTTTTCACATGAGGTGTCTCATCGAATTCGGGATATGAACGCAGCAGGGCATGGGTAGTTTTTGCCCACGACTGGTGTCCCAGCAGATTCACTTGTGGGGCTATCTGGATGCCATTTTGTTTGCACACCGCTACAATCTTTTTCACCTCTGCCCTGGTTAGCGGATTGGAATCACTCAGTTCAGGATGACTTTCATAGGCAT
Source organism: Proteiniphilum sp. UBA5267 (assembly GCA_002411515.1). Lineage (GTDB taxonomy): Bacteria > Bacteroidota > Bacteroidia > Bacteroidales > Dysgonomonadaceae > Proteiniphilum. The sequence goes on from DHTF01000090.1 coordinate 57,141, forward strand.
AATTCCAGTCGACGCGCAAGATAAGCAAATTAAAATGTGCCGGAGCCAGCTCCTCTTCGATAAACTTCAGGAACAGATCGAGGTGTGCAACATCGGGAGCAGCAATGGCCAGTCCCCTAATCGGCAGTATTGTGTCCAATTCATTGGTTTTTTCTTGTGCCTTTGCCTGCAGTAACACAAATATGGAAAGTGAAAGAAGGATAAACTTTTTCATAATTGAACGATTTAAAGTTTTCTATCCAGTAATGTCTCCCCGGCTGCATTTATCACCTGAAGGGTGAGTTTATCCCCCTTCTTTTCGAGCACCATCACCGTGCCATCTGGTTCTCTGTTGTTTCCCCCTATGATGACGGGGAAGGGGTTGTCGGACTCTTCTTTTTCTATTACCCGAAAACGATGGGTATGTCCGTTGAGGGAGACAGTAAACGGTGCTTTTTCCAGTACGGGTATCCAGAGATCGGAACAGGGTGAGAAACTCTCGGGGTTCACCCCGAATATGGGGATATGGTGAATGAGGATGCGTTTGTTGGCATGGGTAAAAGCTTTCGACTTCAGCTCTTCCTTTAGGAACGCGGCCTGATTGAGCCGGTGCTGGGTGAAATCATTCATGTCGTAATAGACCGTGTGATCGTCCGGTTTATCCTCCCCACAGTCGAGCAGTACAAAGCGGGTGTCTCCCAGCGAAAAGGCACTATAAGAATGGCCCCCCATCCTTCCAAGGTAATCCCACAGGTGCAGCGAGTATTCCCCCCTTGTTTCATGGTTTCCCCGGATAAAGATAGAGGGTACCTCATCACTTTTTATGCGTGGTGTGTAGACGAGAAGTCTGTTCAGGATATCGTTTTCCACTTCGACATCATCAAAGCAGTCACCGTTAAAGATTACCAGGTCGTAGGGTTTGTCGTCCACGTAGTCGTGTAGCTTCTCGAACATCCGCATATTACTGTGGAGGTCATTGTAGACAATCACCCGGAAATCACGTTTCTGATCGCTCCAGGTGGTGAATGATTTGATATCAGAGCGGACGGTATCGCCAAACTCTTTGTAATAACTTGCGTATCGGGTTATTTCCTGAGAGACTACCCGGTAATAATATTTCGTGTCGGGCTGAAGATCCTTCAACTGCACACGATGAATTTTGTTGTTTGCTACCATCACTCCTTCGAGCATGGCACGGGCTCTTTTCATATTCTTCGGATCGGTACCATATTCCACCCAGCTTCGTGCAGGAACATGGGTAAGCCACATCACAGTCATTTCATCTTTACCCGGGTTTTGCAGGTAAGGGATGGTTCGCATCACCTCCGTTGCAGGAGTTTTCAAGCGTATGTCCACAAATAAAGGCCGGTGGTCGGATGCCAGCTGCTCATCGATCACCTGCGCATTGTGCTTTGCGTAGGTTTGTCCATTTGTCACATATCCCAGCACATAATCGATGGTTTTCGCTGGGTTGAGGGAAGGATGGGTCGGCTGTTTGGGATTGGAAAGTATCTGCCATTCTTTTTTCAG
>DHTF01000090.1:58920-59152 GCA_002411515.1 Proteiniphilum sp. UBA5267
GCAGATTCTATCCGCTCCGCTTCATCGAGGGAGAGGTGGGTATTGATCACCACATATTTGTTTAGCTCCACAATGAGTGCCGTGCGGGCTTCACTTGCTCCGGGCAGGGCAATCTTATTAACTGAGAGCGGTTTCTCCCGGGTAAGCATACCATTGCCATACTTTCCCCCGTCGTGCAGGATAGAGTAGCCGAAGGTGGCATACATGCCTGTTTGCGCCGAAAGCAGTTGCA
>DHTF01000090.1:59406-59560 GCA_002411515.1 Proteiniphilum sp. UBA5267
TCCCAATCCGTTCGATGTCCATTTTGTCATCCATCCCCTGACCGTGATGGATATTGTAACTCATAATTCGGACAGTTCGCTCTTTTTGTGGAAAGCGGCTCCCTTCCTGCTGTAGCGGGTTTTGTGCCTCGCTGCTGAAGAGGGTGAGGCAGAG
>DHTF01000115.1:0-1202 GCA_002411515.1 Proteiniphilum sp. UBA5267
AAAAACTATTCCTCCATTAAAAAAGAGATTGGATCGGTCAGGTATTCCATTACATGATAAATAAAACGAGTTGTTTCACCGCCATCTACGATGCGGTGATCCACGGTTAGCGAGAGTGGCATGATGTGACCAATCGCAATCTGGTTGTCCTGCACAATAGGCGTTTGCATGATTCTTCCTATTCCCAGTATACCTGCCTGTGGGTAATTAATTACCGGCGTGGCAAAAATACCGCCAATGGAACCGAAGCTGGTAACAGAGAATGAGCCCTCTTTCATTTCATCGAGCGTCAGTTTTCGTTTCCGGGCTTTGTCGGCCAACTCTTCAATCCGTTGTGCGATTCGAAAGATCGACAGTCTGTCGGCATCCCGTATCACTGGTACCATCAATCCGTCGGGAGCATCCACAGCAATGCCGATGTGGCAGCGGTTGCGTACGATCATCCGGCTATTTTCCGTATCGATCTGTGAATTGAGCTGCGGGTGCTTCTTCAGCGCCATGGCCACGGCCTTCACAATAAAGGCCAGATAGGTCAGTTTCACTCCCCTATCTGCGAACTTTTGTTTATACCTGTCTCTCACGGCCATCAGACCCGAGATTTCCACCTCTTCGAAAACCGACATGTGTGCGGCATTGTGTTTGGCATGCAGCATGTTCCTGGCGATGGTCTTCCTGATCTGGGTCAACGGCAGGTAGGTCACATCCTCTGACTGGGTTGTGCCGTATTGTGGAACAGGGACAGAGGCAGACAATCCTTTTTTATAGTTCAGGATATCTTCACTTCTCACCCTACCCGAGGGACCGCTACCCGGTACCTGGTTGATGTCGATGGCCATCTCTTTGGCCATGGCCCGTGCTACCGGTGTGGCAAGAGCTTTGCGTTTCGTTGTCTCGGATGAAGTATCACCTTGTGCCGCCTCACTGCTCTCCGGCAGAATGGCATCTTTTTCGGCCACCTCCATGGTTCCCACCACCGCGCCAGCATCGTCATCGGTTTCAGAAACAGGCTCGGTGGTCACTTTCTCCTTTTTTGTTTCCGGCTGCTGATCTTCCTGCAGCGCAGCACCATCCTCCGTTTCAATCTCCACAAGCGGCGAACCCACTTTGATGACGTCGCCCACACTGCCATGCAGGAAGAGAACTACACCCTGTCGGGGTGACGGGATATCGGCCACAACCTTGTCGGTTTCCATCTGTACAAG